>URZO01000050.1 GCA_900552465.1 uncultured Parabacteroides sp.
TCAAGCCCGCAATGACACGCTAAAGCGTTAGAACTTACTTTTGACACATCCCTTTTATACTCTCTTTATGCTTTCTTTTTACGTGTTGTCTTCTTACCAGTCGCCGGTTTATCAGCAGCAGCGGCGATAATCTTTTTGCAATCGTCCAATGTCAGGGCGGTCGGGTCCGTAACCGTCTTCGGAATGCGGTAGTTCGCTTTCTGATAAGAGATATAAGGACCGAAACGGCCGTTCAGGATTTCCATTTCCGGGTCTTCCTCGAATTTCTTGATGAAACGCTGCTCGTCTTTCTTCCGTTTCTCGTCGATCAAAACGATTGCCTCCTCCGGAGTGATCGTCATCGGATTCAGGTCTTTCGGGATGGAGACAAACTTGCCGTCATGACGGATAAACGGGCCGAAGCGGCCGATAGCGGCAACCATCACTTTCCCTTCGTATTCGCCGATCGTACGAGGTAAGTCGAAAAGTTTCAGAGCCTCTTCCAACGTAATCGTATCGATAGACTGTCCTTTCAGTAAGGAGGCAAACTGAGGTTTCGGAGCTTCCTTATCCTCCATATGGGCGACGCCGATCTGAACAACAGGACCAAAGCGGCCGATCTTCACGAATACCGGATTACCGCTCTTCGGGTCGATACCCAACTGGCGCTCCCCGACTTTGTGTTCCGTCTTAACGGCAGCCGCAGCTTCCACGATCGGATGGAATATCTTATAGAACTTGTCAATCGCCTTTGTCCAGACCAACTCACCGTCTGCCACAGAGTCAAACTCCTTTTCTACACTGGCGGTAAAATTATAATCCAGTACATCCGGGAAATATTCCATCAGGAAGTCGTTTACCACCGTACCGATATCAGTCGGCATCAGCTTATTGCGGTCGGCACCGACAATCTCGGTCTTCACCGCTTCCTTGATCTTTCCTTTAGACAGCGTAACGACGGTATAGGCGCGTTCCGTGCCTTCCTTATCTCCTTTCACCACATATTCGCGGTTCTGGATGGTTTGGATAGTCGGGGCGTAGGTAGAAGGACGTCCGATACCGAGTTCTTCCAGGCGGCGAACCAGGCTGGCTTCCGTGTAACGCGGCGGGCGCTGCGTGAAACGTTCGGTTGCCACAATATCTTTCAGCGACAGGACTTCATGCAGTTTTACCGGAGGAAGCAGGCCGTTATCCTGTTCCTTATCCTTTTCCACCTCATCGTCGTTGCTTTCCATATATACCTGAAGGAAACCTTCGAAGCTGATCACTTCGCCGACAGCGACAAAACGCTCTGTCTGCCCGCTGATTCCGACCGAAATAGTCGTGCGTTCCAGTTCGGCATCCGCCATCTGGCAGGCTATCGTACGTTTGCGGATCAACTCGTACAGTTTCTTTTCCTGCGGGGAGTTACCGGCTTCCACGTTACTGATATAGGTCGGGCGTATCGCTTCGTGCGCCTCCTGCGCGCCTTTGCTCTTTGTATGGTATTGACGGAATTTATAATATTTCTCGCCGTATGTATCCAAAATAGCCTCTTTCGCTGTTCCCAATGCCAGGTCGCTCAGGTTCACCGAGTCGGTACGCATATAGGTAATCAATCCGGATTCATATAAACGCTGCGCGATCATCATGGTCTGCGAAACGGAATATCCTAATTTGCGCGCCGCTTCCTGTTGCAACGTAGAAGTGGTGAAAGGAGGCGCAGGCGATTTCTTAACCGGCTTAGTGGTAATATCGTCAATGGTAAACGAAGCGCTCTTGCAGGATTCCAGAAAGGCTTCCACCTCCTTTTTATCCTTCAAACGGCGATTCAGTTCGGCTTTCAGTACCGTTGTCCCGTCGGGCAGGATAAAATTGGCGATCACACGGTAAGCGGCTTCACTGACAAAACCGTTAATCTCGCGTTCCCGCTCCACAATCAGACGAACAGCCACCGACTGCACACGGCCAGCCGACAAAGACGGTTTTACCTTGCGCCACAGAATCGGCGAAAGTTCAAAACCCACAATACGGTCCAGCACACGGCGTGCCTGCTGGGCATTCACCAGATTAATGTCGATATCGCGCGGTGTTTCAATAGCATGCAGGATTGCATTCTTGGTAATTTCATGAAAGACGATACGTTTCGTTTTCTCCGGCTTCAAGCCCAATACTTCATACAGGTGCCAGGAGATCGCTTCTCCCTCACGGTCCTCATCGGATGCGAGCCATACCTGTTCGGCAGACTTGGCTTCGGACTTCAGTTCGCTGACCAGCTTCTTCTTGTCGGCAGGTACTACATACTGCGGAGCATAATCGTGCTCGAGATCAATGCTGAACTCTTTCGTCTTCAGATCGCGGATGTGACCGTAACTTGACATGACCTTGTAATCTTCTCCGAGGAACTTTTCAATGGTTTTTGCCTTAGCGGGTGACTCCACTATTACCAGATTCTTTTGCATAATAACGTCTTATCTATTTGAAATCGGGTGCAAACTTACACAAATAATTAACGTAACCGTACATCAGCCACAAAAAAACAGTTTTTTTAAACTGTATTATAATGTATAGAAGCCTATCTGATATATCTTTGTTGCTTATTTATTATAAATATTACACGATGGAAACTATTAAACAACTTATTACCGATGGTAAAACAGATGAAGCCATTCGTTTGTTGGATGAATACATAGAAAAAAACGCTTCATCGGATGAGGCTTACTACCTGCGAGGCAATGCCTACCGCAAAAAAGGCGACGTCCGCCAGGCCCTCAACAACTATCTCACCGCCATCGACCTGAACCCCGACAGCCCCGCCCAAATTGCTCATAACCAGCTGATCTCTATCATGAACTTCTATAATAAGGATATGTTCAATCAGTAAAAAAGGCCGTATCTATCACAGACACGGCCTTTCAATATTAATCCAAGTATATAATTTAAAATATTATTTCAGTAAAGAGCAAGGACAAAGGTTGTCTTTTTCGATGTCCTTGAAGTAGTTGTATGTACCGACTTTGATTTCCGCACAGGCGGCTTCGTCAGCAACGATGATGCCTTTCGGATGCATCTGCAGGGCAGTGATTGTCCACATCTGGTTGACAGCACCTTCTACAGCCTGCTGCAAAGCGCGAGCCTTGTTGTGGCCGTTTACCATGATCAATACTTCTTTTGCATCCAGCACAGTACCCACACCAACCGTAACGGAAGTCTTCGGCACCTTGTTTACGTCGTTGTCGAAGAAACGGGAGTTAGCGATGATCGTATCTGTAGTCAGAGACTTAACGCGAGTACGTGAAACCAGAGAAGAACCCGGTTCGTTGAAAGCGATATGCCCGTCAGGACCGATACCGCCCAAGAACAGGTCTACACCGCCTACGGCTTTCATCTTGGCCTCATAAGCAGCACATTCTGCTTCCAGATCTTCTGCATTACCATTCAGGATATTGACATTCTCCGGCTTGATGTCGATATGGCTGAAGAAGTTGTTCCACATGAAAGAATGATAGCTTTCAGGATGATCTTTCGGCAAGCCGACATACTCATCCATATTGAAAGTGATGATATTCTGGAAAGAGATCACGCCCTGTTTGTTCAGTTCGATCAGGTTCTTGTACATGCCCAGAGGAGAAGAACCGGTAGGCAAGCCCAATACAAATGGTTTCTCAGCTGTAGGATTAGCTTTCTTAATCTTAGCAGCGACATAATTGGCAGCCCACTTTGAGAGCTGCTCGTAATCAGGTTCAATAATTAGTCTCATAATGCTTTTTTTAATTTAGTTCTTTCGTTCCTAAAAGTAATATCTTTATTCTTTCCAACCAAGAATTTTCAATTCTCAATTCTCAATTTTCAATTTCCCGGCCATAGCTTCTCCCAAAGCCCAGCACTCTGCATATTTATCAGCTTTCAAAGCCTGCTTCTGCTCGACAGGAACACCGACAACTTCCCATTTCATCTTTTCTCCGAAAGCAGCCAGATTCTTTACTGCCGCCCCCGCCCAGGTGAAAGAGCCGAAATATCCGTACAGACGGTTCTTCACTTCGCGTGTTTCGATCTTATCGAGGATCGATTCTATTTCCGGGAACAGGCGGTTGCTGTAAGTCGGACTACCGATAATCAGGCCTTTATATTTGAAAATATCTTTCAATACATAAGAAGCGGGGCTTTTGCTGACATTGTGCATCACGATGTTCTTCACACCGTTTGCAGCCAAAGACGCGGCAATCGCTTCTGCCATCTGCTCAGTGTTGCCATACATGCTGCCATATACGATTGCGACACCTTCTTCTCCTTCATAACGGCTCATGCGGTCATAGATATCAACTGCTTTCGCTGCATATTCGCGCCACACCGGGCCATGAGTCGAACAGATTGTCCGGATATCCAGCGCCGCCAGCTTCTGCAAAGCACGCTGTACGGGATTTCCATATTTGCCGACAATATTGGAATAGTAGCGGATCATCTCCTCCCAATAATGTTCCACATTCATTTCCGAATCGATCACACCACCGTCCAATGTACCGTATGTACCGAAAGCATCTGCCGAGAAAAGGATCTTATCCGTCGCATCATACGTGACCATCACCTCCGGCCAGTGCACCATCGGAGCCATGTAGAATGACAACTGATGACGACCTGTGCTCAATGTATCGCCTTCTTTCACTTCATACAATCCGGTTGTTATGTCATGATAGCCGGCCAACATTCCGAAAGTCTGCTTGTTCCCGATGATCTGCACATCCGGATATTGCTGGCGCAACAAACGGATACTGCCCGCATGATCGGGTTCCATATGGTTCACGATCAGGTAGTCCAAAGGATGTCCGTCAAGTGCATCCGCAATCTTTTTCAGGAAAATATCGGAATAACATACATCCACCGTATCGACCAGGACCGTCTTTTCGTCCACGATCAGATAGGAATTATAAGACACACCGTAAGGCAAAGGCCACATATTCTCAAAAAGAGCTTTCTGCCGGTCGTTTACACCCACATAGTAAACTTTATCTGCTATTTCTTTTAATTTATACATCTTGTTAATTGAAAGTTGAAAATTAAGACTTGGGAGACACATCTCCTTTCTTCAGTGCGCGCCATACAAAGTAGATTCCGGCTAAAACAAACGGAATACTGAGCCACTGCCCCATATTCAGCATCATATTAGCTTCGAATTCTTCCTGATTGTTTTTCAAAAACTCGATAAAGAAGCGCGAACCGAATACACAAATCATAAATACGCCAAAAATAAGTCCTTCCTTTTTCCAGGCATTCTTTTTGAAATAAAGCCACATACAGAGAACGAACGTCACTAAATAGACACCCGCTTCATAAAGCTGCGTAGGATGGCTGGGAACGGAGAATATAGGTTCCGCACCTCTTTTCCAGGCGTGTAAATTCTCAATAAAACGGAAACCCCAAGGTAAATCGGTGGGATGTCCGTATATTTCATGATTCATCAAATTACCCAAACGGATCATGGCTGCAACAAGGCCGGTCGGAACCACCAATTTGTCGAATGTCCAGAGCATACTGCGATGACTGACCCGCTTGGAGTAAAAGTAGACGGCGATAATTATGCCTAACGTACCCCCATGGCTGGCAAGTCCCCCTTCCCATATTTTCAGTATTTCAAGCGGGTGGGCGAGATAATATTCCGGAGCATAGAACAGGCAATGTCCCAGACGGGCACCGATGACAGTACCCAACATCGTATAAATCAGCAGGGAGTCGATCCATGCCGGATTGAGTTTTTCTCTTTTCCACATCTTCTCCACGATCTTGTAACCGATCAGGAATCCGATGGCGAATGCCAATCCATACCAGCGTATTTCACGCGAACCGATGGAAAAGATGGCGGGGTCAGCCGTCCAGGTAATAAAATCAAGCATAATCTTTTCTAATTGTTAAACAAGGTGTTTAATCAAGTCTTCTCTGTCGCCATAAAGCATATCGATCACCGGCAATTCAATCATCGTGTAAGCGCCGGGCTGCTGCTTGAAGCTTGCGCGGGCTACACAAACCAGGATCTGTGCAGTAAGAGCGGGGTTATTGATCTTCATGTCGAACTCGATCAACTGGTTCTGTGTCTTACCGGAAACACCTTTACGAACGAGGTTCACACCATGTCCCATATCTTTCAGGTCATCTACGCAATCGACCTGGATCACATGTGTTTCGTCGTGAACGAAATAGTCGTCCGCCTTGATAGCGGCAGCAACCTTTTCAAATTCATATCCTTCTTTCACTTCGATATAAACCATACGGCGGTGAACGCCTGTTCCCATCGGGATTGTCATAGACAGGGCGGCCTTTACGCCTTCGATTGCCTTAACAGCAACCGTATGTCCCATACTCATACCCGGACCGAAGTTTGTATATGTAATGCCTTTCGGAACGATAGCCTGCAACAAAGCACGAACGATAGAGTCGCTCCCCGGGTCCCATCCGGCAGAGATTACCGCAACTGTATTATGAGCCTTGGCCACAGCATCCAGCGAACGGCGCAGATCGACAATGCTTCCGTGAATATCGAAGCTATCCACCGTATTGATACCTAAAGAAAGGATTTCTTTGGCATACGTTTCAACGCTACGGGTCGGAGTCGCCAGAACAGCAACGTCCACTTTATCCAGTTTTGTAATATTATCAGTGACAGCATATCCTTTCAACTCATCCGGAATATCATTCGGATTACGACGTACAACACCTGCTACTTCAAAATCAGGAGCAGCTTCCAAGGCCTCTAATACATACTTCCCAATATTGCCATATCCAACAATGGCAGCTCTAATCTTTTTCATACTTTAGTTTTTACTTTTTCTTCAGCCACAAAAGTAGTTATAATTAAGGGATTGACAAAAGAGCAGCGTGTTGTTTTTGTTTAAATCCTATCCATTCACTTTTGCATTATGCTAATCTTGAACAGATGTATAATATCTTTCGGCGGTAATGGAAGATATTGTTTGATCGTAACGAAAGATATTATATCTTTGTGGCAAACAATTGCAAATAAAATGATTACACAACAGCTTATAGCAACAATAGCAGATAACCAGCGTGAACATTTCCTCCAGAAAGAAATCGGAATCCCACGTGAAGCATTATCCACAATTCCTATCGTCAAAGGATTTGCGACTATTATCACCGGCATACGCCGTTGCGGGAAAAGCACATTGTTACTGCAATTGCTAAAAGAAAGATATCAGGATGCCTTTTTCCTGAATTTTGAAGATACCCGCCTTGCAGGTATGGACAGTTCCGATTTCGGACGATTAAGCAACGAGATTTCCCAGCGCGGCACCAAGGTCCTGTTTTTTGACGAGATACAATCCATCGAAGGCTGGGAAATATTTATACATCAACTATTACGTGAAGATTATCAGGTATTCATTACCGGTTCCAATGCCTCTTTACTTAGCCGCGAGTTAGGGACACATTTGACAGGACGTCATTTATCCATCGAACTATTCCCTTTTTCATTTACGGAATTCTGCCAATTCAAACAACTAAAAACAGACGAACAGGCATTCAATGAATATTTGATAACAGGAGGAATGCCTGATTACCTGCACACAGGCCTCGGCCAATATTTGAACAGTCTGTTGGACGATATCCTGGTCCGTGACATCGCAATACGCCACAACATAAAAGACATCAATTCATTACGACAGCTATGCGTGTTCCTCTTATCAAATATCGGGAACCCCATATCAGCCAACAAGTTGACCGGCATGTTCGGTGTCAAATCCAGCAGTACCTTGCTCGATTATTTTTCTTTCCTGCAAGATGCTTATTTATTGGAATTTATCCCTCTGTTCGACTATTCTTTAAAGAAACAGATACGAAACCCCAAAAAAGTATACGCCATAGACACTGGCATTTACAAACAAAACTCAACTTTATTTTCGGAGAATACCGGGCATGCCTTAGAAAACGCCGTATACTTAAATCTCCGTCTCAAAGAAAAGGAAATTTATTATTTCCAGCAAAAAGGCGAATGTGACTTTGTGACAATCCGGAAGGGTAAAGCAGACCAGCTGATACAAGTCTGCTCTGAACTAAACGAAATGAACCTTCAACGGGAAACCGAAGGATTGTTTTCAGCGATGGAATTCTTTGACAAAAAAGAAGGAACAATCATCACTCTGAACCAAAGCGACAGCTTTACCCAAAACAACAAAACAATCCGGGTCGTGCCGGCGTATAAGTTTACAGCAACTTAAAACGCGCCCTGAACAATATTTCTCCGGGGCGTAAATCGTACTCGGTATAATAGCGGCCCGTCTCATTAAAGACAGTCGATACATACCGACGGGTATTAAAGAGGTTCGTATAATCCAAACGAAACTCCACTGCTTTTAAGGTATAAGACAGGTTCAGATCGGCAAACCACATATTGCGGCTTCCGGAACGAATCGCGTCATTGTAGAAATGCTCGCACGACAAGCCTGCGATCAATTCCTTAACCGGTAACCAGTTGAACGATAACCGCTGGGAAAGTAAACAGACGGGAGCAACAGGCAACTCGCTCTCCTGAAACAGGCTTTTATTCCATGTTCCCCGGATTTTATAATCAAAGATTACTTTTCGATTCAATTTCGCATGAAACGAACCACCTAACGAAACAGCATGAGACCGATATCCGGAAATCATCCCCTGCAAAATCTGTAAAGAACGATTGTAACGGTAATCGGCCTTCAACGAAAACGAAGATTTTATCGCATCCAGGTCTTTTCCTATCACAAGGTCAGAAAAAAGCGACTGGATATTGTTGGGATGCTGCAATGTCGACTTGCGCATCAAAATTCCTTCATACAGATATTCGCTCAGCAAACGAGAATGCGTATGCGTATAATAGGTCGTGAAAGAACCGAACATAGAAGAAAACGGACTCTTATAATCCAATATCCACCAAAGCGTATGTTGCTTCTGCCGGTCGCGTATCCCGTCATTCCGCAAAAGCTCCCGGTAGGAAGTCATAACACTTCCGGTATAAGCCTCTTCTATTCCCGAAACCTCTTGAGAAAACGAATAATTTAAAGAAGAAGACAGATAAGCCGAAGCCCGTTGTTCCAAGACCAGAAACGGCTCCACAAAAAGATAATGGGAAGTATGCGTCTTCTCTCCGACTATATTGTCCCGCTCACGGACCAACAGATAGCGAACCGGACAAAACAGGTGGAAATTCGTGTTAGGCCCTAATGTAAAACTATGCGCAAGATGAAGTTTCCACTCATAAGATTCCCGTTTCAGATCATTCGAGAGCGAGTCTCCGCCAGCCGTTTCCACCGCGTTATCCACAAGCAGCAGATTACTCTTCAAATGTTGGATACGGACATTAAAGTCCAATGAATAATTTTGCACCACTGCTCCTTTCCGGCCATACGTAAACGAGTTGGCCGCAGTAAAATCTTTCATCCGGGCTTTTTGTTTCATCCAAGCCATCTCCGATGTGGCTGGCGGCAATATTCCGTCATACAAAACAGGAGAAACCTCCAATGTTTGCGACATATCTTTATAACCGGCAAACGACGTTACCTTAAACATATGCTGCTCGTTCGTTTTCACCCATTCAAACTGATTACTAAGTCCATATACCGGATTATCCAGATGCTCCCGAATCGAGTCACCGGTAAAAATACGGCCGTTTTCCTTATCCCACCGCCCTTCCGCCTTAATCCGGTCTTTCAAATAGAAATCATCCGCATTCGCGTTCAGTTCCACATTGGCATCCATCCGGTTCTGATACAATCGGGAAAAGTTACGCTCCCTTATTTTCAAACTACTGTCGCCCGGCAGGTAATAATCAGTTTCCGAACTGTTCTCCCTCTTCGGTTCGTCATAAACATAATGAACATTCGTACTTAAAGTATAATGGTTTTTCAATGCCTGCAAATGATTCACCGTTCCAATATGCGCATCGTTAAAAAGATACCGCTGCTGACTCACAGCCGGTAACGTAGGCTTTAAAACGTGGAGAAGATCCAAATTTCGGACTTCCGGCTCCAAACTATATAAGCTATTCAATTCGCCGGTAACGTCCCTCCCGGAGTTATCTCCCTTATAAACAGCCAAATCCTGTATCTTTTTAGAGAAATACATGCCCACCAGTTCATTACTTGACAATAACGGTGAAACCCCGGCCCCCAATTGTGCGGTAGCCAGAACAACACCTTTGGCTGACTTTTTTAATTTCAAGTTTATAGCAGCATCAGATGAAGGCTCATAGTCCTTCAGTGCTTTGACCGGCTGATGTTTCTGCAGGACTTGCACAGTAGCAATATCATTCGGATTCAGATTATTGGTCGCAATCCCATACCGGTCTTTCAATAAATCCATATCCTCTATATAGAAACGGTTGATCGGATTATTCTGGTAAAGAATCATCCCATTATCCAAGACCTGTATCCCCGGCATCTTCCGGAGTATATCTTTCAGCGTCCGGTCCGCCTCGTCCGTAAACCGTTCCACATTATAATTCAGTGTATCTCCAGACTCATTGATTTTAGGAGCAACCACAATAACCTCCTTAATTGAAATCACCTCATCCCCCACCACGAAATTAATCGTCTGGCTTTCATTTGCAATATCTTTTACCACTTTCTTCAGGTTAAAACCGGCAACCGCCAGAGTGAGGCTATCCTGTTTCCCATTATAAACAATCTGATATTCCCCCTTTTCATCCGATTGGGTATAAGCCAGAATCCGATTACTCCTAAGCGCATAGAGGCTGACAGTCGCAGCATCTACGACTTGTCCGGCTTTCTTATCCGTAATAGTTCCTCTGATCAGGGTTTGTGAAGATAAAGAAGATACCAGAAAAAGGCAATATAGTACACACCAGAACTTCATTCCCGCTCCAGTTCGTCAAATATACGTTTATCAGCTTCGAGACTCACCGAGTAAGTACCGTCAGTACTTAAAAAATGCCGTTTATTGCTTTTCTTAAACGCTAACTTCCTTATTTGTTTTCTATCGGTCGTCACATATTGGTCTTTGTTCATCGTAATAGGAAAAGAGTCCAGTTTTTGCAGCCCAATCGCCTGAAAGATAAATAGACCATCGTCAACCACAACTTTTAAAATAAGTCCCGGCAATCCGTACAACTTCCAGGGACCATCTTGTAATGGGATATCCGGTGCGAACCAGGCAACATATCTCCTACCTCGAAAAGTAGTTTCCGCCTTTTGGGAGACATAACCTAAAATGGTCATTGTATCTTCCTTCAACTCCCATAATTGAGGAGGAATCTCATCCATACATTTATACATTTCAGTAATAGAACCATCTATGATAGTCGCTTTCTGCTTTTTTCTGTCTTTATACAACACGGCAGTCTCTCCCTTGCTCAACAGTTCCCGATAATTCCCGCCGCCTTGCTCACGTAAAGCATCGATTTCCCCTTTTGTCATATGCTGCCTAATCAACTTGACATGAGGTCTTAATTTTTCACCCTCAGCCCTATCCAGAGAATCCCGCATAATACGGTTCTGATCATAATACACAGAATACTTCGGTCCTATATCCAAAGTAAAAGTATCAACCACCTGCTCTTTTACCCCCTCATTCAAACAATATTGGGTAAATTCATACCAGCAACGGAGAGACGCTTTATCCAGAGTTTCTTTTTTCAGCTTTCCCTCTATTCTATCTGATGTGCTTTTAGACATCACAAATTGGGAGTACAAAGAATTATTTATGACTACCAGAAAAATCAATAGGAATATGTTTTTCATGCCATTGCTTATTTATGGTTTCTTTGTAAAGATAGGGACTATAAAATGATAAACAATGACATAATTCAACTTTGTTTTCAGAGAATCGGAAAATAAGTTGATATAATATACATTCCTGATATGCCATATTTTCACTATCTTGCCCCTTGAAACAAAAAGAGAGGGACAATGAACAGCAAACTTCTATACGTCACATCCCATCTGAATAAAAAAGCTCTTCATATCTTCATTGAATCTTTTCTTGTCGAACTTCTTTATCGCTATTGGATACTTTAGCTCTTCAAGAAACCGCATCACTGTATTTGCAATAATATTATACCCCTCTTTTCTATCAGACACAATAAAAGCATCATAATTCAGCACTAATTCACAAGAAAACAGTTTTGTTAATCGCACTTCTTCCACAGTAAGACCTTTCATACATTTATCTTTATAATATTTAGGTCTTCTGGGTTTAAAAAATTCTTGAAATCCAGGGCTAACACAGATCAAGTTATAATCCTTAATCATTCTAATATTCCAATTTCATTATAATCCCAGTACTTTTTTAATCACAAACTCTTATTTACTATTTCAACATCATTTTCTGCTATTATTTTAATACATCCTCCATTTGTAAAAATAGAATAACATTTCAATTTACACAATCTTTCCATTGAAAGATAATTCTTCATTTCCTCTTTATATTCTATCAAGATCGGATCTTTATCATTTATTTCGGAAGATGATATATAATAATCACCTACTATATTATGATGTAAATCAATATTAGAACGATGCACATTTCTAAAAACGCACTTTACTTGCGTTTCAAAATCCGACGAGTTATCATCCTCAACATCAGCATCACAAATATTTAATACAAACTGAATCGAATTACTATTATCAACATCATCAAAATTATATAACATTTTTTTTATCACAACATCATGATAAAAGTAATCATAAAATAAACATTCCATATTTTATATTATATATTAAAACTTAAATTTCACACCAAAACCAGGATCCGTTTTACTTGAAAATAATGCTTTCCCTTTCCATTTAAATGATAATGACTCTGATTTGGTCCTTTCATCCCAGGAAGAGTTCCCTTGTCTATTCTTAATTTTTCCACAAATTTACCATTTTCCATAATACCATATGATGTTCTATTCGGTAATCTGGCATTTACAAAAACATTATAAACCGACGAAGCCCCGGAGGTGATGAAGGTGTGGTTGAAACGGGAATTGGGCGTATAACTATGCAGGTAGTTAACAGGCCGCTTATCTCCAGTTTATGCACCTTGCGAAATGACAATATCCCCCCTAAAACAAGGGCATTACATAAACACATCATTCACAGCAATATGCAGAAACACCCTGTTTGTTAAAAAATATTACCCTTACAGGAAAATTTAGTTTCATGGGTATGAAAATCGATTTTCATGGGCATGAGTTTCGATTTTGACTAACAGGTATAAAAAGGATATTACAATAACCCCTGCTCCATACACTTTGCCGAAGTGCAATTCAGAACAGAGGTAAAATGAATCGTTTTTTGTTTCAAAACAGGGGTAAAAGCAGTCCCGGTTGCAGCAGCTCTATAAAGTTTGGGGGGGCTTATTGTACAAAATTTCTTTTCAAAGCCAAAAATGCCTCCAAAAACAAACAAATGTCAATCATGTTTTTCAGCCTCAAAAATGGCCTTAGTCCTCTTCCCCGGGAGTTTATTACCAGGAAGTCAACCTTCATTTCATTTTTCCGGCACTTTATCGCCCTGAAGTCGGTCGTCATACCATACGAAGACGGTCGCAATTCAAATGAAGACGGTCGTCATGGGACAAAGGCGCTAAAACTTCCTTTGAATATTAGAGAGGCGGTCTGTCCTTATCTGTAAATATTCGATTCTCCGGGAGTTAAAGTTTATCACTTCGCCAGTATTTTCGCCTTTCAGCAATCAAACTGCACGTTTTTTGGAATGGTCCCGGCATCTCATTCCGCCGGTTGTCAAAAAAGAGAGGTAAAATGGTGAAAAGAGTCAATCCAAAATGAATCAACTTTTCGGACGAAATAGGAAAATGACCGGAAAAAGAGATTATTGTATCATTTAACAATTAACAAAAGCTATCGAGATGATCCCACTCGCGTAAGCCTATATGCTATCGGCAAGTTTTACGCCGAAAAACAGCCTTAGAAATAGCAATTCTTGCCGATACCGGCAAGAATTGCATTTATTTTCTTTTCTGAAAACTGCTTCTTATCTCTCAAAGCAGGCATCAAAAGCATGGGTCGACGGTTTAAAATCCACTTGCTTTACGAAAGCACAGGATTCACGGGCGCCATGTTCGCGATCCATACCGCTATCTTCCCATTCAACAGAAAGCGGTCCCTGATAGTCGATGTCGTTCAAGGCACGGATAATCTCTTCGAATTGGATTTTACCACGTCCCAAACTGCGGAAATTCCAATAACGACGAGCGTCACCAAATGTCGAATGACCTCCGAAAACACCGATTTGTTTAGGCGTGTCGCTCCAATAAACATCTTTCATGTGAACATGGAAAATACGGTCGGGGAACTGGTTGATAAAGTCTACATAATCCACGCCCTGATACCCCAGATGGCTCGGATCATAATTAAAGCCGAAAGCCGGATGATAATCGATTGCTTCAAGAGCTTTACGGGTAGAATAAGTATCGAAAGCAATCTCGGTCGGATGCACCTCGAGGGCAAAACGAACACCTAATTTCTGATATTCGTCCAGGATCGGGATAAAGCGCCGTGCAAAATCGGCATAACCGCTGTTTACCATCTCGTCGGAAACGGGCGGGAAGGAATAGAGCCATTGCCAGATCGAACTGCCGGTGAAGCCGGCTACCGTATCGATACCCAACATCTTGGCAGCATGGGCAGCTTGAATCATGTTTTCAGCTGCACGCTGGTGGATACCTTCGGGATCACCATCGCCCCAGATATAATCGGGCAACACGGATTGATGGCGTTGGTCTATATTATCACATATAGCCTGGCCGATCAAATGGTTGGAGATACAGAACAGTTTCAGCCCGTACTTATCGAGCGTAGCCTTAATACCCTGATAATATTCCGGATCGGTCCGCCGGACATCCAAATGGGAAGGCAAACCCAATTCTACACCATCAAAACCAAATGATTTTGCTTTCTCACAAACAACTTCCAGTGGAAGATCTCCCCACTGCATCGTACATAATGTTACAGGACGTGCCATGTTTTTCTTTTTTTTAAGGTTAATACATTGTGTCTATTCGACAAATATAAAATTTCTTTTTAAATTTATCCACATATATTTTTTATTTCTAAATATTTATATTTCCTTTGCTTCCATAAGAAACAACAAAAATGCTTAGCTATGAAAAGAGAAGTGTTATATGCACTTGCCTGTGTGCTTTATCTGACAGGCTGTAGTAACAATCCTTCACTCGAAGAAGTCGTTAATCCGGAAAAAGAAGTTTATCCCGTCCAATTCAGTATCCAGATGGAAAAAGAAGTTCTGTCTTTTCCCACAACCCGCAGTATGCCCGATAACACGATTCCGGAACCATCGGTTTCAAAAGCAGACGGGGAAGAAGCTGAATTAAACAAGTTATGTTCTACAATCGAGTATGTAGTATATAAGGAAGAAAAGAATACTTCTATTTATGTCAAAAACAAACAATTCATTTACGATGCTTCTGCCATGGACATTGACTTCGGCATTGTCTACGACAGCCTGCCACAAGGAAATTATACATTTTATTTCCTGGCCCATGATTCAGAAACAGCAACATTATCCAATTCTGTTTTTTCGTTCGACAAAGTTTCCGATACATTCTATGACGTACTATCCCTGGAAATAGGAGCTGCCGAAGAAATCAACGAAGACATCACACTGCAACGTATCGTCAGCCGCATCGAATTTATGGCTACCGACTCGGTTCCTGCCATGCTCAAACAATTCGATATGGAAATCAACGGTACAGCCTGCCAATTAGACATCACGACAGGAATGGGCATCAAGGCTTCAGAAAAACAAATCCTTTCATATGCATTCAAAAACGAAGATATAGGTGTTGTAAACAAAACACACTCTTTCTACACCTTTATTCCCGCCGCCGACAACAGTATTGCCGTCCACCTCTCCGCCATCGCCCAAAGCAATGAACTGATCCGTGAACGGCAAATCAACGATATCATCCCGGAAAAAAACAAAATTATCCGCTACAAAGGACGCCTCTATAGCCGTTCGGAATCTGACGATACTTTTCAGATCAGCATCTATGAAAATGGCAAATGGGGAGAAGAAACAGAAAAGGAGTTACCGGAGTATGAGTAAAAAGAAGGGGGTGTACCAAAACACCCCTTTATATACTTATCATAACAATTAGTTGCTAATTAAAAATACCCACCTTTTGCTGTAATCTCCTGAACGCTGTCTCCATTTTGTACCCAACTGAAAATTTTTTTCTCATTTTCACGGATTTCCTCTGCACGCAAAAGCACTTCATAGGCAATGTTTCTTGGCACGACCAGAACTCCATCAATATCGCCAAGCACCACATCTCCGGGCTTAATCGTGACATCTCCGATTTTAATTGGAATTTGATAGTGCGTAATCAGACAACGTCCCAAACTGCCATTTGATATCCGGTATTCATAAAACACCGGAAAATCAGCTTTCAGTATCTGGTGTGTATCCCGTATTCCTCCGTCTATACAAGCGGCTTTCAGCTTTTTTCCTTTGGCAGTTGCTGTCATAACGCCTCCCCACAAAGTGGCTTTATCATCCCGGCTTGTATCCCAGACCACAAAATGATCCTCCTGCATCTCATCCAGCATTTGAACCCGATATTCCATCTCCCCCTTTATCTTTACGTTCGGAGCACTTTTGACAGTAAACGCAAAACCAGCAACAGAACGATATTCGCGCAAAGGTTTAATCCGGCCAGGCAATGCCTGTTCCAAAAGGCAAAACTCGCGCATTACGTCGTTTACGGCACCTGTATACAACTGCTCGTATCGGAATAATAACTCTTTATCAGGGATCGGAAACTTTTTTGATGATATTCCTTCGCGGTTCTGAATCAATTTTTCCAGATTCATCATCCCAATTTCTTTCTTATACTGATCTACGCTCATAATTCTTTTATTTTTAATTAATCATTCCGGTAAACTCATTCCACCATCGACCAATATATCCGCACCGGATATATAACGCCCGGCATTGCTGCATAAGAGCAATGCCACAGAGGCCAGGTCATTCGGTTCTCCGACATATCCTAATGGAATATTCTTCTCTATTTTTGTTTTGAAAACTTCATTCGACAAAACTTCCTCATTACGGACCGTTCCGATCACTCCGGGAGCCAGATTGTTAATCGTTATTCCTTTATTTCCCAATTGCCAGGCGAGATTTTTCACCATATTCAGTTGAGCTGCTTTTGAAGCTGCATAAACGATCATTTGCTTACTCGGCCTGTTCTGCTGAACAGAGCCTAACGTAACAATTCTTCCCCAGCCTTTCGATTCCATATGAGGCACACAACATTGTATCAACTCTAATGAAGCCCTTACATTCACATTCATTTGAGAATTAAACTCCGATAAAGTGACATCCTCCCATTTCTTCCGGATCTGAATGGAAGCATTCAACACCAAAATATCGACTTCAAATCCGGATTCTTCTTTAAACTGTTGAAAATCGAGACTCAACGTATCCGAAAGCAAATCATACTCCCATAACCACGCTTTTCTCCCCATCTTCAGTATATCGTTTAAAGTTGCTTCCGCCAACTCACGGTTACTCCGGTAATTGACGATGACATTCGCTCCATGTTCAGCCAAAGCTAAAGCAATGGAGCGGCCAATCCCCTGACCGGCTCCTGTAATCAATGCGGTTTTCCCTGTTATATCAAATAACTGTTTTACTCCCATAACTCTTTTCTTTTAAATTCCACCTACTATCGGATACCAGTTAGGACGATACGGATCCTGATGGAAACGGGCATAATAATCACCCATCTTCTCATAATAACGTTCATATTTTTCCATCTTTTCCTCATCTAAGGCAACCCCTAAACCCGGTCCATCCGGAACTTTTATAGCTCCATCAACATATTGCAGTTTTCCACCCTGGATAATATCATCCTCCAAATAATGATAATGAGCATCTCCCGGCATAGTCATCTGAGGAATAGTCGACGCAGTATGCAACATGGCAGCTAATTCTATTCCGAATTCCGCCCCGGAATGCATGGCCACACCTAAATTGAAAGTACGGCAAACAGCAGTCAGATCCTTTACACCGCGTGGCCCTTCCCAATAATGTAAATCCGTCAAAACTATGTCAATCGATTTCATATGAATAGAAGGGCCCAAGTCGTCAAATTTATTCGGATACATATTGGTTGCCAAAGGGATACGGACCTGATCCCGGACAGCTTTCATACCTTCTATTCCCCAGGAAGGATCTTCAAAATATTGCAGTTCCAATTCCTCCATCCGATGACCGGCTTTAACAGCAGTTGCAACGCTCCATACGCCATTCGGATCAATTCGAAGACCAAAATCATCTCCTAATTTTTGCCGGCATAGCTGTAAGACTTTTACTTCTTCCATCGGGTCCATTACACCTGCTTTCAATTTCATCGCAGTAACACCAAGTTCTTCTTTCAGCTCTACGCAGAAATCGGCCATATCCTCAGCACACGTATCATGCCCTCCTCCCGGACGATCATAGCGCCAGAATAAATAAGCGATCATCGGTATCGAATCACGCAGTTTTCCTCCAAGAAGCTGCTGCATAGGGACATTGAATGCCTTTCCCATAATATCCAGACAGGCTATCTCAATCGCGCCATACAAACGGGAATTGGAAATGTAATAGATACTTCTCAAAACTTTCATTTTAATTGCTTCCAGATCCATCGGATTCATTCCGATGATACGCGGTTTAAGTTTCAGAAGGGCGGCCCTTGAATCGCCTCCCCCTACTTCACCCAATCCGACAATACCTTCATCTGTGATCAATTCCAGAACAGTTCTCAATAAATAACCCGGATGTACTCCAGTGTTATGCCGTAACATACAATTCATGGGAATTGCTACACAACGGACTTTCATGTCTACGATTTTCATTTCTTTATACTTATTTTAAGTGATACTCTATTGTTTGTTCCTTACCCGATTTATCGGTATAGGTAATATGGTATTTACCTTTAAATCCACGGAATTTAATTTCTCCGTTTTTATTTGCCTTAACGGTCGTGCAAGTCTTCCATTCATGATTGATCAGATTATCCAACGCATAAAAAGACTGCTTCGGATCCATATTCCTCGTAAATAATCCGGATACGGACGGTTCGCCCGGTGCACCGCAGTCGTCTACTACATTCCACCAGGTAATCCCCATCATGTTTTTGACGCTAAACCATAAACGATACAAATTCTGAGCAATGACAGCCTGTATTTTTTGTCCGTGATCGTCATTACCCGGAGAAGTAATCGTGATTTCACTTAAATGAATAGGTAATCCGGTTTCCGAAATCCGGTTCATGATTGTCCAAATCTGATCGGGTGTCTGTATTTCCTTACCTGCTGCAACATCCAGACATTGTTGCGGATTAAACAAATGCATCTGGGAACCTGCGACATCTATTTTAGCCCCTCTTTTCATCAGATCTTTGACCTGCTCCGGATATTCCGGACCGGTCCAATAGTCATTGATATTCAGTAAAACATTATCCGAAAAGACTTGATTTGCGGTCTTGAAGGCTTCAAATGTATAATCGCCCGGCATAACACCATAATTGCTTTTACAAAGCCCCGAGCCAGGGATCATTACACCTTTTGCAAAATCCTGTGCACTTTCATTAACAACATCCCAACTGCTTACACGATCTCCATAATATTTAGCAATCTCAACGATTCGCTTCTCGAACAATTCTTTCAATTTCTTTGTCAGATCAGGAAATTTGGCTTCCAATTGGGCGACAGTCATATTCTGATACTCATCCGTATATTTCTCGCTATCCAGATAATTATCCAAATTTCCATACTCGACAATCAACTTATCCATCTCTTTTTTCTCTTCAGGAGTCATCATTTGGCCGATAATCCAATTTGGATTATGCCATTTGCGGTTTCCCCAAATCAATGGATGTCCATGAACAGGAACACCTTTACTTATACAGAAATCGATAATCTGGTCAGGAGAAGGACGGCGCCAGTGCGGCTGATGTTTCGGATCGGTCTGCCGGTTCCAATATTCTTCCGTATCCCAATATTCTTCGCGGAAGCGGGGACGGTTCGGTTGCATCTCGAACGTCTTCCAATAAAATGCAACCGTAGCACGGTTAAACAAAGAACCGAATACATCTTTATATTTCTGATTACATGCCGGAGAGCCTAACTGATTATAATTAAAGATATGCGCCCCAAATACAAAATCGTGCGAAACCTGTTCTATCTTCACCTCGGCCCCGGCCGGGACATCCTGCAAATCGATAATTGCATTCGCTTTCCTGTTTTGCTCGATATCTTTATCGATTTTTGCCTGTACCTTCGGATTCCATATATTCCAATAGGCTTCACTCATTATTTTCTCTTTATCTTCTTTTGCGCTCTTCGGAAAATTTTTCTGCGCCAGCAGATTGAAACAAAAGAGAAGCAAACTGATTACTAATGTTATTCTTTTCATATCCGTTTCTATTTTTAATTATTTAATGTCAAATTCCTGAATTTCTTTTTTGCCGTTTTTATCGGTCCAGGTAGCACGATAATGTCCTTTAAATCCTCTGAACCGAACGAAACCTTGTGCATCTGATGTTAGTGTCAGCGATGTCCTCCATTTCCGGTTGACCAACGCATCCAAGACCTCATAGACCGGCTTTTTATTCATCTCTTTATCATAGAGCCCGGAGAAAGAAGGTTCACCCGGAGCACCTCCGCCATCCACTACATTCCACCACGTAATACCTGTAACATTGGGACAACTGAACCAGAAACGATACAGATTTTCAGCTATAACCGCCTGGACCGCACTTCCCCGACTCGTAGAATCGGGCGCACAAACCGTCACTTCACTTATATGAACAGGACGCCCTACTTCATTCAGGCAATCAACCACTTCCGTGAGCATAGCCGGCGTCAGGATATTATCTCCCTCTGCTATTTTCTGTGCCTCGACCGGATTAAAAATATGCATCTGAGCACCCACATTATCTATACGGACACCTCTATCTATCATATTCCGGGCAATTTCCACATATCTCCTTACATAAGGAATCCCACTATGAAAATCGATATCATTAATATTAAAAATGACTGATTCCGGAAAATATCGCATCGCCCACTTATATGATTTATAAGTATAATCATCAGGCATTACTCCACGATTAGCCTGATCTACCGGTTCGTTTACAACATCCCACATTTGGATCCGGTCTTTATACCGGGATGCCAATTCCCGAATGTGCTCTTCAAAACAAACCTCCATCTCTTTACGATCTGCCGGCATCCAATCCGGATGCCCCCAACGGCGCATACCATAAATGATCGCATGCCCTTTTGCCATTATATTGTTAGACTCACAAAACTCAAAAACCGGATCGACAGGAGGACGCCGGAAAATATAAGACGATTCCGCTGTGTAACGGGGTTTTCCTTTCTCCGGCTCTAACGTTTTCCAATAAAAAGGCAACGTAGCTGCATTGAATAATGCACCAAAAGTACTCTCATATTGTTTATTCTGTTGTGCCGTTTCAAGTTGGCCGAATAAAAAGATATTACCACCAAAAATAAATGAATGGCTCAACTGTTCTATCTTTATAGTTATCCCGGAGGGGACCTGCAATACTGCATCTCCTTTCCGATACTGTTCTATATTTTTGTCTATTTCTGCCTGGACCTCCTGATTCCATATATTCCAATAAGCCTCGCTCATGACATCTTTACGATCTTGTGCCTGTAAGCTGAAAGCGGAGAAAAGCAATCCTACCAATAATGTAACTGTTTTCATGTTTTACGATTTTATAGACTCCTTACCAATTATCATTTCTCTTCATAAAACTCTTTCAAGAAAAAGAATTTTATTGCAATAAAAATAGCCAAAGCCCCTAACAGATAGAATATCGCCAAAAATGATATGCCAAAAGACAGGCCATAATCAGTTTTCAAATATCCTAATACCAATGGAGCCAATGCACCGACAATAAAGGCGAAAGCCGTCATGATTCCAACAGAAGAAGCCCTTAAATCAGGAGCGATCACATCAAACAAAGCTGCATATAAGTTTGAGTCATAAATACCCCTGAAGAAGCCAAACAGGGCTAACATCGCATAGCTCACATACAAATTTGACGTATATCCCATCAAGAAAATAAACGGTGTGCCTAACAACAAGCCGACAAACTCCGTCTCCATACGGATAGTTTTACGTTTTTGCGCATATTTATCTGAGAACTTTCCACCTATTAAAACGCCCAACAATGCTGCCGCAAAATGAAAAAACATGGATGTGAACCCGGCTGTCGAAAGAGACAAATGATACTTTTCATGATAAAAGGTAGACATCCAGGTAACGTAACCGATATTCACGAAACACATTCCACCAAATGCCAGACATAGCATCCACACGGTCTTTTTCCTGAAAATCTCCTTGATGACATACCCTATGGAATGACGTCCTTCATCCTTTACTTCCTGTGGTGTATCTTCCATCCTGAAAAACAAATAAATGCATAACAGCAAACCTCCCAGTCCAAAAGTAAAGAAAGACATCCGCCAGCCGAGATGCTCACCAATATAGGCCGCAATAAAACCGCTGGCAACAATTCCGACATAAAGGGATGTCTGATGTATGGACATCGCCATCGCACGGGTTTTATGATGATATTGACTGATCAGTGATGTCGCAGCCGGATAATAAAAGGCTTCTCCGCCTCCTGTCGTAATGCCACGCAACACGATTAAGGAGATCAATCCTCCACTGAATCCTGTACATAAAGTTCCAACACTGAAAATCAGTATACTGAAAAAGACGATCCATTTCCTCTTTAAGAAATCCCCCATATATCCGCCAAACGGCACTAAGCAGCCATATACAATTGTAAAAACAGAAGCGACAAGCCCCAATTGTACATCGGTCAAATGTAAATCCTCTTTAATTAAAGGAATTACAACATTAAATATTTGCCGATCGCCCTGATTCAGGAAATAGGCAACCCATAACATAATAATCAACTCCCATTTGTAGGGGATACGCAGTCGTTTCATATTGCAATTTATTTACTTTAGTTATTTTGAAGCCAGAAACAATGTTTCTTATTGCAAATGCATCCTTTTGAAGTCAGAAATCATGTTTCTCGTTGTAAACGATTCAATTTGAAGCAAGAAACGATGTCTCTGGTTACAAATGTGACAATTCAAAGCAAGAAACGATGTTTCCCGTCACAAACGACAGCATTTGAAGCAAGAAACAATGTTTCTGGTCGCAAAATAATCATTTTGTCAAAATCTTCGTTTGCCGGCGTATCTAATATCCGGGATTCTGGTCTTTCGACGGGTCAAGAGCTTCGTTATAATTAAACTCCGTGGTCGGAATCGGGAATAGCAGGTGCCGGTCTGCAACATCTATACCTTTAATTTTCCTGATCTGCTCTTTTGCAATCCCCAATCTTACCAGGAATGGCCAACGTTTGGCTTCATTGAAGCATTCATAGGCCTGTTCCCGGATCAATATCTCCATGAATTTATCAACCGAACCATAATCGGATAACTTAAAATCAATCTCCGACGGGCTTTCCGGATCATATCCATAGGCACGGCGATGAATTTTATTTAATGCCTCGATTGCATCTGCCGTAGGACTGCCTGTTGCTTTTGTTATGGCTTCCGCATACGTGAACAGAATATCCGAATAACGAATCAAGGGATTTGAATTTCCCGAAGCTCTACTGCTCGGATCATGGAACTTAGCCAATAAGTAAGTATTGTCGCCCAAACCAAAATCTAATTGTAACAAATTAAAATCTTTACGAAAATCGTTTACATCCCATTCTGAAATCAGTTTATTTTCAGTCGTTGTGTATATACCATACCAACCGCCGGCGCCATGCATCGGCTCTCCGTTGATCTTCGCTGAAGGATGTGCACAGAACATAACGTATTCCCAGCCGATATTTTTTTCATTATCTTGTTTCAAATAAAAGATTTCTTCTGTCGTATTCACTACATCCGCACCAAATATCTTGTCAAAATCGCGAGAGGAAGAAACCGGAACTAAAGAATAACTCTTGCTATCTATCACCTCTTTCGAATAGGAAGCGGCGTTCTGGTAATTACCTAATTGCAAATATACCTGAGCCAGAAGACTACGCGCACTGTTTTTACAAGGAGTACCAACCAGGCGAGCCTTATCAGGAGCATTTTCGATTGCGTACGACAAATCATCTATAATATATGTATAAACTGTTTCCGCACTACTTTTATTTAAATTGAACTCATCCATATTTTCTTCCGTACGAAGAATACAATCACTATAACAGCGCACTAAATAGAAATAGCCTAACGCCCGAAGGAAACGCAATTCTCCTATATAAGCCGCTTTCGAGGTTTCCGACAGTTCAGACGCCTCCGGCAGGCGGGAGATCGCAATATTACAATCTCTTATCACTTTATAGCAAGCAGCCCATACCATATTGGCCCGTGTCTGATTTTGTGTATCCAATCCCTCATAATCACTGTTGGATTCCCAACTGCCACGCCCATAAGCATAATCAGCAAATGTTTCCATTAAGCCGGGATAGCTCATTGCAAATGCACTCCTAAACTTTTCGATCGGAGCTAATACGGCCGCATTTGCCTCTTCTTCCGTATTATAAAATGTCTCTGCTGCCACGGCTTTCGGTTTTTCCTCCAACCAGTCGGAGCAAGAAGTTAATAATGCGGCAACTATTATCATTAACCATACTATATTTCTCATAACATTATAATTTAAAGTCTTTTATTAAAATTGAACTTTCGCACCGAAGGTCACACTTTTCACATTCGGATAGGTCAGATAATCCAAACCGGCATTTACGCCACCCCAAGAGTTTACTTCCGGATCACACCCCGAATAACTTGTAATCGTCAATATATTCTGAGCACTGACGTACACTTTCACACCTTTCAGCCAACTGCCTACAGCCCATTTGGACACGGGCAGATTATATCCCAATGAAATATTTTTCAATCGCAAATAAGAACCGTTTTCAACATAGCGGTCGGAATAATTCATTGTTAATTTGCGAGTGATTCTCGGATATTTCGCCGATGCATTCTGAGCATCCGTATTACCTGGGCTCCAATGGCTGTACAGCACTTCTTTTCTTACATTCAGGTTAACGCCATAATCCAGATTGGCCGTTTCTGCGACATTAAAGACATCATTTCCCTGGCTGCCTTGAAAAAAGAATGAAAATTCAAAGTCCTTGAAACGAATGTCAGAATTAAGCCCGTAAGTAAAATCCGGGTTCGGATCTCCGGTTATAAATTTATCATCATTATTCAATACACCATTCCCATCCCGGTCTACATATTTCAGATTACCTTCTTCATCATAGCCATCTTCCTTATAAGTATAAAATACGCCTAACGGTTCCCCTTCACGGATCAGATTGACAAAATCTTCAATATATGCAAGCCCGACACGGCTGCCATAAACATCTTTTCCTCCATAAAGTTTAACAACCTTATTACGATTAAGCGCAAAATTGGCAGATAAGGTCCATGTAAAATCTTTTGTTTGGAAAACTTCTCCTTCGACCAAAAGTTCAACGCCTTGATTACTCATCTTTCCAATATTTTTAATCGTAGTATCGTAACCTGTAGAAGCCGGTAAGCTCACGGTATTTAACAAATCGCGTGTGTTTTTCTTATAATAATCGGCAGTCACACGAAGTCTGGAATTAAACATACTTAAATCGATACCGACATTCCACTGTGCGGTTGTTTCCCATTTCAAATCAGAAGGCAGAGTCGTGTTGGCTGCATAATAGGTATAAGAACCTCCGTTCACAGGCGTTTTTCCCTGACTCAACATATTTAATGTTGCGTATGGATCAATCGCTGTCGATCCTGTTTCCCCATAACCAACCCGCAGCTTCAAATCGGACAACTGTTCGACATCCTTCAGGAATCCTTCGTCCGAAATACGCCAGGCTAAGGCTGCTGCGGGGAAATATCCCCATTTATCGCCTTCGCTATAGCGGGAAGAACCGTCTGCACGAAAACTGAGTGTCGCCATATATTTTCCTTTGAATGAATAATTGGCACGAGCTAAATAAGACATCAACACCCATTTCGAATAACCGGTACCGGGTGTTCCAAATGCATCCGCAGCCCCTATCTGGTCCGTTTCGGGTGCGTCACTGATAAATCCATTTCCGCTCATACTCATCGAACGACCTTCATATTGCTGGTAGGTAAAACCGCCTGTAAAATCCAAACGGTGATCAGCTGCTAATGTAATATTATAATTAGCTATATTTTCATTGATAATTGTTGTTTCCGTATTCTGGCTGACTGATGCACTGTTTGTACTGTTCAGAAATTTAGAAGTCGTATAATCATCTTGCCGGTAATCCAGGTTTTCAATACCGATAGATGCCTTCAATGAAAGCCCTTTAATCGGTTTATAGGTTAAAGCGGCATTGGTATTGATAAGATTTGCCTTCGTTTTACTGTCTCTCTCATTAATAACGTTAATCGGATTTGACAATGCATTTGATATAAAGGGATATGCTATCATAAGATTATTATAACTGCCATCCTCATTATAAGGAGATAAAGTAGGAGGAGCCGATATGGCAGCCCCGATAATGGAATTACCTCTGTTTCCTCCATTGTTATTCCTTGTCCTTTTTGCTGTGCGGGCATAAGACATAATCAATGCGACATCAAACTTATCATTGATTTTATGATTGATATTACCACGTAAATTATATTTATTGTAATGACTTGGTTTGATGATACCGTCTCGAAGCATCATGGAACCACTCACCAGTACTTGCGTTTTTTCACTTCCGCCACTGATCGTCAGATTGTGATTCTGAATCGGTGCATTCGAATAGACTAAATCCTGCCAATCAGTACCTTTTCCAAAAGAAGAAATCTGTTCAGGAGAAAAATACTCTTTCCCTGTATCATTCAATTGTTGTTCATTAACTAAAGTTGCCCACTCTGCTGCATCCAGCATATCCATCTTTTTGATCAAAGACTGAACACCATAACTCCCGTCGTAAGAAACAGATGTGGCACCGGTATTACCTTTTTTAGTCGTAATCAAAATCACTCCGTTTGCACCGCGCGAACCGTAAATCGCCGTAGCCGAAGCATCTTTCAAAACTTCTACGGACTCAATATCCTGGCTGTTGATAGATGAAGGATTTACAGGCATGCCGTCTACCACATACAAAGGATCATTCCCCCCTTTGATAGAGTTAGTACCACGGACGCGGATTGTAAAATTACCTTCCGGCGCCCCGGTATTTGTCGTAATCGCCACCCCCGGAACACGTCCTTGTAATGCCTGGATAGGATTCGGGACCGTGATTGCCTGCATGTCCTTTGCTTTCACTTGAGAAAGAGCTCCTGTGACATCACGTTTTCTCATCGTACCATAACCTATCACCACGACTTCTTCCAAGGCCTCCACATCTTCTGATAAAGAAACATTCACAACCGACCGACCTTTTACTGAAACCTCCTGGCTGACATAACCGATATAAGAAAAAATCAAAGTAGAAGATTCGGAAACAGATAAAGAGTAATTCCCATTCAAATCCGAAATAGTTCCAGATTCAGACAAACCTTTCAATACAACATTCACTCCAACTAAAGGTTCCCCTGTTTTAGCATCTGTAATTTGTCCCTTTACAGCATGCTGAGCAAAAACCGAGACATTGCCAAGAAATAGCAACATCCATAACAAGAAACTCTGCCGATTTTTCATAAGACATGAATTAAGTTTAACATATTGTTTTGTTATTATAAAATATAATTTTACAATGCAATATTAAAAACATTCACGCAAAGCGCAAAACATTTTACATGAAAAAATCAACTTTTATGCTAAAAAACATGATTGACAGCCATTTATTAAGCACAAACAATAAAACAGCCGAATAAAAAAGAACATAAAGCAATATTTTATTTTACATTATAAAATTATATCGGAAACAAAAACAGAGTACATGAATAAAGGTTTTAAGAAACCTTTTTTAATGCCATATTTTTTGTAGATTTGCAAAAGTACTTGATAAGTAGACAGTAATATTACACGAAACAAAAAAAGGGAAGTATGATACAAGTCATAAACAGAGCACTGAATATTCTTGAAATATTAGCACAAGAGCCTGATAAAGAGTTCGGATTGTCCGAAATTGCAACTGCAGTAGAGTTGAATGCAGGGACTTGCGCCAATATTCTAAAAACACTTGTATACCGTAATTACGTAGAACAGTCGGGAACAAAGAAAGGATATAAGTTAGGCTATATGGTTTATCAGCTCACGCATGACAACTCTTATAATACAGAGCTTATCAACGCAGCAAAAACCACCATGGACAACCTGCGTGACAACATCAATGAAACAGTAATACTATCAGTGATAAAAGGCAACAAAAGAATTTTGCTGCATGAATCGCAATGCACACACGAAATCCAAGTTCGTACAACAAATGAATCTTCCGTTTACAGAGCCACAACGGGCAGAATGATTCTGGCACATTATTCTCCTAAAGAGTTAAATGATTTCATTGAGAAAGTCGGACTACCGACAGAAGAGGAATGGCCGGAAGTAAAAAATAAGTCTGAGTTAATCCAACTGCTAAACGAAATACGAACCAATAACATTGAGCTCTCATGGAATAAGAACCATGTAGTCGGCTTAGCCACCCCCATTCTAAAAAAAGGGAAGATTATTGCAAGTCTTGGGATTTACCTGCCGGACATACGTTTCGGTAAATCGGAAAAGAACACTATCATAAAACAATTGAAGAAAGCGACAGATATTATCAATGAAAAAGTCAATGCCGCTCCCAAATAAGCCTTGTAAAAACAGATCTCAACAACTAATACCCTTTCATACAGTTTTTATTCATATCTTTGTTCCTTGAATATAAATGTATGGGACTATGATTAAGAAAAATATACTCAGTTTTCTGCTACTGCTGTCAGCATTCTGTTTATTCAACAGTTGTGAGGATGATCCGTATTATGATGGGAGATACGACCTGACATCGGCATTATGCTCCGGCACTTGGGCAGAAAACTATCGCACAAACAACGGAGAGGAGTGTTATCATGAACTGAATTTCTATTCCGACTGGACTGGTTCCGACTACTACGAATTTTACAGGAATGGTTTTTTAGTTCGCAAAACAGAAGAAATATTCCGGTGGCATTGGGATGATGACAACTATTATTACCCCAACTCCATTTATATGGATTTTCCGGATGGGAGCTATTCCTACTTCGAAGATATACAGGTAAGAGGATTCCAGCTTCGGGGTATACTGGATGAGGTGGATGTTATACTTGAACTGCAATAACAAAAAAGGCAATCGTATAGTCGATTGCCTTTTTTGTAGCTCCGAGGGGAATCGAACCCCTATCTAAAGTTTAGGAAACTTCTATTCTATCCGTTGAACTACAGAGCCCTTTTTTACCATAAGTGCGGGCAAAAGTATAACCTTTTCTGCAAACTGGCAAGTATTTGAAGAAGCAATCTGTTAATCAAACAGACTTTGCATGACTGACAGGGACTTTATTTCGGGGAAATCCGGCAGGTGCAAACGATAATATTCAAGAATACGGCTGATGACGTTCACGCGGTCCTGACGGGAAAAGGAATATAAGGACATATTTTCAAAACTAATCTTCAGTAACCGGGCAAAGACCACGCTTTCCTCCCGGTTCAGATAATGACGGTGCATCGGAATGTGTTCAACAAACACGCCGTTCAGCATATCGAAGCAAGAACCTGCCACGTACGAATCAACATTCGGATATATCCCCATATAGTACAAAAGCCGCAATAAGAACACCAAATGGAAATTCGCCACCCCCTTATCCGACAGCTCCAGCAACTGTATCGACTCATACAGATATTCAAAAAGTCGCGAATCCGGTTCTGTCTCCTTCACCACCCGGAAAAGGACTTCGGACAGGAAAAGCGCAAGCACGTTCTTGACCGGATTACAGAACACCTCCGTAAGCGGATAGCAAAGTTTCGTTTCACGGATGCGGTGCAAATCGCGCTTATTCAGATGCTCGACCTCCATTTCCACAACCGAAAGAGGCATAAAGAGCGCTTTCGAGACAGACGACTTCTTTCCCCGGCTACGGGCAACCAGATAGGAAGCACGTCCGAAAGCCTCCGTATACATATATATAATAGAGTACTTATCGTTATACGGAATGGAATGCAGGACAACCCCACGCGTTTTACACAACATATCACCGTTATTTGGATAACAAAGTTACAACATTTTCCTTTTCCGCTTTGTTTTATTACATAACAAACTACTAAATTATAAAGTACATATAAATATGCAGGAACTTACGCTTACCACTCCGTCATTGCTCTTCTCGGCAGTCTCGCTGATCCTTCTGGCTTACACAAACCGGTTCATTTCGTATGCGAGCCTCGTGCGTACATTAAAAGAAAAGCACCAGCAGACACACGATCCGAAAAATGTCGCACAGATAGCCAATCTCCGGAAACGGTTGTATCTGACGCGTTCCATGCAAATTCTGGGACTGCTCAGCCTGCTCTTTTGTGTGATCTCGATGTTTTTCATCTACATCTCCTGGCAGATCATCGCCGCCTGGATCTTCGGGGTCGGGCTGTTACTATTGGCCGCCTCGCTATGCGTATGTATCTGGGAAATAAACATTTCGGTCAATGCGTTGGAAATACATCTGCAAGACATGAGTTCAAAATAGATGTTAAATGCGAAAGATTCCATATATTTTCCTTTCAAATATTTTGCCAGTTTAAAGAGAACATCTATCTTTGCACTCGCAATCGGGAAATCAACAATCCCAGAGAGCTGAAAGTGAGAACTTTGACAGGATGGCCCGTTCGTCTATCGGTTAGGACGCAAGATTTTCATTCTTGAAAGG
>URZO01000051.1 GCA_900552465.1 uncultured Parabacteroides sp.
CACCAGCCTGTACACGACCTCTTCCAGCAGTGGAGAATGGTTAAACAGACGTTGCGCGACATGATCGGCGAAAAGGCTCCCAGCTATCTGGATTAAAAATTCAAGGTAATACAAATTCAGTTTCATAGGGATGAAACTTTTGTTCCATGCCTATGAAACTTTTGTTCCATGCCTATGAAACTTTTGTTCCATGCCTATGAAACTAAAATTCCATCGTATGGAATTTCCGCTACAACTTTCTCTCGGATAAGGGGGAAAGTTTTATTATTTTTATAACTTTGCACATATTTTACAGACAGGATGAAGAAAGTCCCTCTTATTCATATTATCATAGCAACAGGCTTTGGTTCCGGTTTTTCTCCGTTTGCCCCTGGTACGGCGGGTGCATTGTTGGCCACTCTAATCTGGCTGGCATTGTCTTGCACCCTCTCTCCGACTTGGCTGATTATCATAACGGCTTTACTGATTATTGTCTTTACAGTTGCCGGGATTTGTTCGGCAAACGCGGTTGAACCGATCTGGGGAGAAGATCCCTCGCGGGTCGTAGTAGATGAGATGGTAGGTGTATGGATTCCGTTATTGGTTGCACCGGCGGGAAATCTGTGGTATGCGCTTGCAGCTTTTGTACTATTCCGCCTGTTCGACATTTTCAAACCGTTAGGCATACGTAAAATGGAAAGTCTCAAGGGGGGAGTTGGAGTAATGATGGATGATATTCTGGCCGGAATTTACAGCCTCATCCTGCTAATCGGTGCAAGATGGTTGATTGGATAAAAAAGGGGGCAAAAGCTTTTTCGGAGAAAGGCGGGATATTTATGTTCATACGGGCCCAATTTTCTTCGCAGATTGCCAGTGCGACAGACTTTCTGGTCACCATATTGTTAGTCAAATTATTCGGCGTCTATTATGTATATGCAACTTTCATCGGCTCTGTTTGTGGCGGAATCGTGAATTGCATAATCAATTATAGGTGGACATTTAAATCCAAAGAATGCAAGAAATGGCATATCATGATCAAATACATACTGGTCTGGATCGGCAGTATTTTACTGAATACCTGGGGTATCTATTTAATGACAGAGACGATCAGCAAGAATCCCTGGGTCAGAGAAACTCTGAAACATTATATCGACGATTTGTTCGTCTTTTCAAAAGCGGTAGTTTCCCTGCTTGTCGGATTTCTTTGGAATTACAATATGCAACGTATCTTTGTTTATAAGAATTGTAGAATCAAAGACAGGTTTCAAAGAGCGGATTCAAAATAAAAACAAAATAATTAAGATATGAAATTCAAAGTTTTAAGAGATTGGCTACAGCAGATGATCTATAAGATCATCAACCCGCTTGTGCACGGTATGATTAAAATTGGGATAACCCCCAATTTTATTACGACGACAGGATTAATCCTGAATATTGTCGCAGCTTGTATATTCCTTTATGCTGGAATGAAGGGGGAGCGAGGAGATTTCTATTATATCGGCTGGGGTGGCGGAATCATCCTGTTTGCCGGGCTGTTCGACATGATGGACGGACAGGTGGCACGCATCGGGAAAATGAGTTCTACCTTCGGAGCTTTATATGACTCTGTTCTGGACCGGTACAGCGAGCTGACTGTTTTCTTCGGTATCTGTTTCTACCTGATCAACCAGGGATATGTGATCAGTTCGATCGTTGCCTTTATCGCCCTGATCGGCTCACTGATGGTGAGTTATGTCCGCGCTCGCGCCGAAGGGTTGGGACTTGATTGCAAAGTGGGATTCATGCAGCGGCCCGAACGTGTGGTGCTGACCGGATTAGGGGCACTCTGTTGTGGGATTTTCGCTCCCATGATGGAAAACAACGAAACATTCGAACCAATCATGATATTTGTCATCCCCTTGTTGATCGTTGCGGTATTCTCAAACCTGACGGCATTCGCACGCCTTAATCACTGTCGCAAACTCCTGATTAACAAAGAAAACGAATGAAAAACGCTATTATACTCCCGTCTAAGAAGGAGACCGCAACTGTTATTGGTTTGATGGTCCTGTTCCTCCTGCTGACTGCCGTATGTATCGGACTACGCTCGGAACATATATTCATAGCCGGTTTGTATCTGATCCTGTTTTTTGCAGGTAAGACCACCCGTAAACTGGCTGTTGCTTTGCTGCCGTTTGCCCTGTTTGGTATTTCGTACGACTGGATGCGCGTCTTCCCGAACTACGAGGCGAATCCAATCGATGTGGAAGGTTTATATAATCTGGAAAAAAGCCTCTTCGGTATAAACGACAACGGAAACATATTGATTCCCTGTGAATATTTTGCGATCCATAATTGCCAGATAGCCGACTTCTTCGCCGGTATTTTCTATCTCTGCTGGGTTCCGGTTCCGATCGCATTCGGCCTGTGGCTTTATCTGAAAGGCGACCGCAGCTTGTATCTGCGCTACTCGATGGTATTCCTTTTCGTCAATCTGATCGGTTTTGCAGGATATTATATCCACCCGGCTGCGCCGCCTTGGTATGCTATAAACTATGGTTTTGAACCGATTCTGAATACACCCGGTAATGTTGCCGGACTCGGGAGGTTCGATGCATTGACCGGATTGTCGATCTTTGACTCTATCTATGGCCGTAATGCAAATGTTTTTGCTGCTGTTCCGTCGTTGCATGCCGCCTACATGGTAGTAGCACTTTGCTATGCGGTTATCAACAAATGCAATAAATTCCTGATCGCCCTCTTTGCCATTATCATGCTGGGCATTTGGGGTACAGCTGTCTATTCATCTCACCATTATATTATAGATGTAACATTAGGTATCTGTTGTGCGATCCTGGGTATCCTGATTTTTGAAAAAGGCTTGATGAAAACCAGTTGGTTCAAAAACTTCTTCAACCGGTATTACAACTACATCAAATAGCATCCCTATACTATCAAGGGCTCATTATTTTGCAGATTTGAGCTATCCCGTTCCCGCGCTCCGACGCGGGATCGCAAGAGAACAGGTTTTATCTTGAACTATAAATGATGATTTATGGATGTGTTTATATCGACCGATGGTAACTCTTTCCCCTCTTGAGAGGGGGCAGGGGGTGTGTGAATTTTCTTTGATAGACAGAAAGATAACACACCCCTTATCCCCTCTCAAGAGGGGATACAGATACTCCCGACGCTATGTCACAAATACGAAATACACCGGTAAATCCTCATTTATGATTCAGGATACAGCAGGCTATTGTGCGATCCCGCGTCGAAGCGCGGGAACGGGATAGCTCAAATATTCTTATCATTGGCACATTCCCTCATTGGCTCATTATTTTTATAACCAAGCTATCTCCACCTCTACTTGCTCTTTCCAGCTTTGTCAAATGTCATTTTTATATAGAAATTCAATTAAACATCTGACACCCGACACCTTTTTGTATATATTACTGATAATTATATGGTTATTGAGTGTCAGTTAGGTGTTAGTTCGCATTTCTAACCGACACCACCTGACACCCGATCAACAGACGTATACATTCCTTTTATCCCTACCCACAAATTAACTCGAAGTAAGTGTTAAACTAATCCGAAAGTAGTAGTAAACTAAGCCACAGCATATCAGATATTAATAATAGATAGTAACTACTTATAGACGATACGTTGTACTACCTATTGCCGATACATAGTACTACGTATGCGTAACAGGTCGTACTATATATAAACAGTTTACTATATCTTGTATAATAGTTTCTAATATGTTTTGACTTAGTTTATAGTAAGAGACGGATTAGTTTCCGATAAGGGGAGTAAACGATTACATATTAGCAAGTGTCAGAAGGTGTCGGTAAAAAGGCTACCTAACACCCAACTAACACCCGATAATTATATAATTATCAACAATATGCACGAAAAGGTGTTAGGTGTTAGTTGTTTTGACGATTTCTCGTAAATAATTAAAAATATTCAGTTCTTGCCAATTGTGAATTATAAATCATCATTTACAGGTTCAGTTTTTCTTATGATTGGCACATTATAAACCAGCATCCATTACATCTTGACCTTTTTTCTCGTGACGGAACAGCCTAACTTTGCTTATATCTAAAAGCAATGATGCCATGTTTAAACAAGTTTTTCCATTATGCCTTTGCATATTATTGTCTGCATGTGACCTGATCGACTATCACCCATATGACGGACGACTTACAATCTCCGAGCGTAATATCAACAAACAAAATATCCCGCTTATTGAAGCTGCCACAAAAGATAAGGACACGATCCGGTTCGTCCTGATGGGCGACACACAGCGCAGTTACGACGAGACAGAAGATTTTGTAAAACATATCAACAGGAAAAAAGACCGCATAGACTTCATCATCCACGGAGGAGATTATACCGAGTTCGGGATGAAAAAGGAGTACGAATGGGCCGTCGATATCCTTTCCAAACTCGATATTCCGTATGTAGGATTGATCGGGAACCATGATATAATCGGTAATGGAGACCTGGTTTATGAAAAGCTCTTCGGAAATGAGAACTTCTCTTTTATCGCCCGGGATGTCAAGTTTGTCTGCCTCAACACCAATGCAATCGAATATGACTACTCGCATCCTGTTCCTGATTTCGGTTTCCTGAAAGAGGAGTTGGAAGACAGTACCCGCCAATACAGCCGTACGGTCGTAGCCATGCATGCCCGCCCCGGAAGCGACCAGTTCGACAACAATATAAAAGACGTATTCCAGCTTTACATCCGGCAGTTCCCTTCCCTGATGTTTTGCCTAAATGCCCACAACCATCAGCTACAGATGGATGATCTGTTTGATGACGGTATCATCTATTACGGTTGTAGCAATATAGCCAAACGCAACTACCTATTATTCACCTTGACACCAGACAACTACACGTATGAAGTTATCGATTTTTAAATGGATGATGCTATTCCTTCTCCTTACCGGGACACTACAGGCACAGGAAAACGGCGAAGATGAAGCACGCTACAAAAAGCGTGTCGAGAAATATATATCCAGGTGGGAAAAACTTATCCCCCATTACAGTAAGATTCAATATGCCGGTTCAATGGGATTGATCTCACTTGGTACAGGTTGGAATTATTATCGTAACCATTGGGAAACGGATGTCCTTTTGGGACTTGTTCCCCGCTATTCGGACCGCCACGCAATGGTAACAATGACACTCAAACAGAACTATTATCCCTGGAATGTTCCTCTTTCCGGCAAGTTCTCTTTCGAACCCCTCGCCTGTGGGTTCTATATCAATACATTGTTCGACCGTGACTTCTGGGGAAGGCAACCGGATAAATATCCAAAAGGCTATTACTGGTTTTCAACCCGCATCCGTACGCATATCTTCGTAGGCGAGCGGTTCACACTAAAACTGAATGAAAACAAAAGCTGGCACAAATCCATCTCCTTCTTTTACGAACTTAGTACCTGTGATCTGTATCTGATAAACAAGATCGGCAACAAAAGCCTGAAACCCAAAGACTACATGAGTCTCTCGTTTGGCCTCAAACTACAGATTCTATAATACAAAAAAACGGAAGGCGTCACAAATGACAGCCTCCCGTTCCCCATAAACTACATAAAACACTTAAAAGAACAACTCTTCTTATTAAAATGCAAGACCTAAGCGGATACCCCAGTTATTCAACCCGTCGATCGAATAGCTCAGGACATCTCCTTTATTGGTTGCATAATTATAGTAGGCAGCAATATGTAAACCGATCTGCTTCTGAGGAGTGAAATACATATTCATACCGATTTCGGGAGATACATAAAAACCCCAGTTACGGTCGTATACTTTCATTACATTCATATAAGTCGACATTTCACTGTAGCTTGCTCCTAACTGTACGCCTGCATAAGGCTGGAACTGGCTTTCGGGGGCAACGTTATAACGGAAAGCTGCACCAAAAGGCAACTGGAAGATAGAATGCTGTTGATCGGAAGTGATGGCAGAAGTCGAACTTACCGGCAATGTCTGACGATCGATATACTTATTGTTAGTGTGATAAGAGATAAATGCACCTACCGAGAAATTAGGAACGACATAATAACCGGCTTCAGCATGTGCACCCCAACCACTTGTCTTATCAGAGAATGTCTGGCTGAACGGAGAATTAAGCTGCCAGTCGACATTAAAATACATATTCTTTACAACCTGGGCGCCAGCCAGAGATGGAATCGCTAAACAGGCGACAAGTAAAGCGATTAATTTTATTGATTTAGTTATCTTTTTCATAAGACTCAAATTTTCTTTTAATTCGCGTTTAATTATTTCTTTAAGTACGGTGACTGTACAAAAGCCTGCTCGATAGCACGGGTTGAAAGTGCGATATTTACTTTGTCGGAACCAGACAGCAAACCAGTCATATAAGCAGTCCAGAGAACCGGCAGTTTTGCATCGGTTGCCTTTGGAGTCGGAGCCTTCAGATCAACCAGTTCAACCAACAGGGAACCTACACTATAGCTGTAGACAATAGGATACGGATAATACCATCCATTCCATGCGCCTGTCCAGTTACCCCAGTAACCATACCACCAGTTATATCCGGGATATCCCCACCACCAATAAGGATTGTCATGATAGTTAGTAAAATAATTTACATTTTTCACGAAAGAGACCTGCAACCCCAGGTCTGCAGATTCTTTATCTGCGGCACGTGTGAAACCACGACCTTCCATGCCATTGACTAAAGTAGTGACGATATCGTCTGCCTCAGTAGCACTCCAGAATTCAGGTGTTTCACTGCTACCGATTACCATTACACTATCCGGAATGTAGAAGGAGGTAAACGATCCGAAATTAGCATCCTTACTGTGATCAGTAAATACTACGAAATCATCGCTTAGTTTAGACATGTCCGGGTCTTTCTGGCAAGACGCCAGCAAAAGAACCAATAAGAAAAAAGGAAGAATCTTTTTCATCTCATTCAACGTTTAAAACAGTTTATACTATTATTTGTGCACTTATATATAAGTTACTATTTAAACAACATCAACTAAAAAAGGTTTGCTATCCTCCCGACCGGAGAGTGTTAATTAACTTGTCTGAAGATTTAGGAACGGTTATAAACGACCGTTAAAACGCAGGAAAGGATAGAGTTCCTATAGCGGAAATCTATCCTTTTCTATTTATAATGCATAACTTTCGTATCACAATCTTATAAATCCTATTATTTCCGGTTTGATGAGTTCACATAATCATCGAACTTTTGCAGTTCTTCTTCCAAGAAATCTCCTATAAGTACATTCCCTTTCGAACAAGAATAAAAACCGTCAGCATATCCTTTAACTCTCATCTGATTTCCTTGCCTATCCACAACAAGGTCACCCCCCTGAAAGGCTTGCTTGCCTGTTACCACGTCAGCAGCTGCCTGTTGCTTATGCAAGGCGTTTTTCACCCTATCTTCGCTTCGATCAGTAAAAATAACAAAAAGACAAACAAATGCCGCTACAACAGGCAACACAAACATAATATTCAGCGTACCTGTGTTCCTTGGGTGTATTCCTACTGATATTTTTGCCAACCTTTATCTTCGAAATATTGCAATGAAACAGTACTTGTCCGTTTTTCATCCAATTTATCTAAATTATACACCATCGGTTCGTCATTTTTTAAGCCAATGGCAAGTGGGAAAGGGGTTAAATCACTATAGCACCAGGTGACCTCCGCCTGAGCAGTGTTCGAGTTATTATTGATCTGAATATTACGTGCATTTATTGCCTTATCCTTAGCAACTTGAATAAGAGCATTCTTAGGCGTTATACGAGATGCATATTGTGCCCCTTTTTCGGTTAACTGAACATTCACGACCTTTGTATCGCCTTTATCTTCTAAAACTTCCAAGGTAATCAGCCCTGCTTCCTTATATTTGCTCAAACAATCAAAACAACCATTGCATAATCCATTTAGTATCTCAATATTTTTTCCATTTACATCCTTCGCTCCATTATTGTAACTTGTAAGATGTAATATGACATGTTTATATTGTGGACTCTGGTTAGGAATCTTGTGTACACCCAATGTCAGATAAAAACAGGAGTAAGGTCGAACTTCATTATTAAAGATTGCTTCTACTTTTTGAGGCGTTAGATTCCGCTGATTATCACAGGACATAAAAACACCGAATAATAACAACGTCAATAAAACTATTGACAAAGAAATACTTTTTTTCATATTCATATATTTACTGTTTAACATTTTGCTTAAACTCATCAACTGTTAGCAACGTAGGGAATACGACCGCATGAGCCATAACATATCATTGCCATCAATCCGTTCAAACATGAACATAGGTATTCGGCTATGACATTCCCGAAAAAGTAGAAAATAAAATTTAGGATTGTTGCCAAGCAAATGATAGATAATCCTATTGTGCCGCTCTCTTTGTCAGAACATTTCCAGAAGATAACTCCGGCAATGATTACTATTGTCGATAAAATACCAAGTGCAAAAGATAAATAATTTCCTATACCAGAAGAAAACATATAACTGTATGAGGGCAGAGAAGAGAATAGCCTGTCACACAATAGTATTAATGGTTTTATACAACAGCCTATCAATATGAGGGTAACCCCAGCGTTTCTTCCTTCCGTTTTATCTTCTTTTATCTTTATTCTTCCTTCAAGGATAAAATAAACTCCGACTACGTAAAAAAGAAGTTGAAATATATTTCGGGAATGAACAACTGTCTCATTTCCTATAATAATAGATCTTGCTTGAAGATAAGAGAATATTATCCAAGAGATAAAACCAAGACAAAGAGGCAACAATACCCCTATGATAACCAGTGTCTCCCCTTTTAACATGGAGAAGACATTCCCGGAAGCGTACCTATTCAGCGTTCCTTCGTTCTTTCTTCTTTCTATCTCCATGGCTACTGCCCGTGGCACACAGACTTTATTTACCGGATTGAAAATAGTAGATAATGATTTAGCCCAAACGATTCCGAAAGGAATACCGATCAATGATATAAATTCGCAAACGATGGTACAAATAGCTCCAATTGCTGCAAATAGCCCAAATGGAAAATAAAGTATGCGAACGATAAAAGAGAAAGCTTGCATGGCGTCTCCCTGCTGTTTCCCGGTGAGTAATTCAAGATCTTCGCGGCTTACCATAGCCTTGTTGAAAGGAGAAAGCAGGAATAAACTGAACTGCAACCAACCAAGCCCTACCGGGATGCCAATAACCGTAATACAGAAAAATAAGCCTCCCAGGGCATATGTGAGGGCAAATAAAAATCCCAGAAACGGGATGTGCCAAATAATGTTTCCTAATGTTCTCATGATGTACTGTTTGTTATGTTGATATTAATTTGATACGAGCTGTCCCTGTTTAACATTTTTTCTATGGTATCCTCATATCACCGGGGATAGGACCGGTATAATCACCTCGGATAGGACGTGTGCTATCACCGGGGATATGAGGGGTGATATCCGGAATGATATCAAGACCCATATCACCGGCAATAGGCATAAAGACTTTCTCAGAGTTCGCCCGGACGTTCTTCGCCTCCCGAATCACCGACTGTCAGGAGGATCGGAAACTGGTATGTACGCGGAGACTTCACAAGGGTGTAGTTCGGACCGGCCTGTGTCGTCATGCTCAGATAGTATTGGCCGTCTGCCAGTTGCGGGAGGGAGATGATGATCTGGGATTTTGTATTTGTCACGATCAAAGGGACTTTGACTGGCTCGCCTCCTGCTTCGGGAGTGAAATAAATACCAACTGAAGAATCGTCACCTTTCACCAAGACATTGCTTCCGGTAATGATCGCAGGAGCGCCGGGTGTCAACTGGCCGTTCTTTTCGCCGGTAGTGGAGTCGGTGATGCTTTCGATCATCGGGCCTACAGTGGCGACATCGGCATTGACGTAAATGTTGTCCAAGACTTTCCACAAGGCAGCACCGGGGGTAAAGGTTACGCCTAATTTATTGTCCTGAGATTTATAATCGCTTTTTTTACCGTCGAACGAGCCGCCGATGTTTAGAAGATACTGCCCCACGCCATCCACTACGCTCTTGCCTTCGGCAATGGCTCCCCGTTTCTCCTCGTCAGCCATGCCCAGGATATTTTCAATGGTTTCCTGACGGTATTCCGTCCGTTTCGCCACAATACGGGCGGCAATTTCCTTGTTGTGGATTGTTCCTGTTATACGCACTTTACCGGCATAGTCGCCCGGTTTCTCGGTTAACACATTGTCGTACAAGTCGACAGTCAAAATGGTTTTTTCTGTTGCCATAATTTGTTTATTTTGTCATCCGTTGGTTAGGCGGACATTCCCTATTGATTCTGCAAATCTATATTATCCATCATTATTAAATATTAATATAGAACAAGACTTGACGTATTCATCGGAAAACATGAATACATTTGTACCAAATTATTGAATACACACACAAATGGATATTAAAAAGCAAGCGATCTATACCTGTATCATACTATTATTCACGGCCGTGTCGTGCAATATGCTGGATCCGGAACCGGACGCTCCGCCATCGTATGAAAGCGACACACTCCCGACAATCGAAATCGACAGCATCGTCCCTCGATCCGGACAGACAGCCACGCTCTTTTTCAGCGTGACGGCAGATAAGCCGGCAGCCATAACCCACCTGTATGCTTGTCTGAGCCAAAACAATGTCGAACCAGACACGACAATGGGGCGCACAATGGATCTTCTGCCCCTATTGCGTGAGGGTAAGCAATCGATTGTCATCGATAAACTCTATTTCGGCACGACCTATTACTTTCGCTTGTATGTAGCCATACGGACTGCGTCTGCTTATTCTGATAAATTCACCTTCCACATGTCTCCCCAAACCGATGATGCAATGTGGACCCAAGTGGCAGAAACGCCGCTGACATCCTACTATACGTTCAGTAACCGATTCGTTTTGAATGATAAAGTCTATTTCCTGTCGAACTACGACGAAATACTCGAAGCCGGCGGAAAAGCCTTGTGGGAATTTAATCCGGCTACTTATACCTGGAGCCGGAAAGCCGACTTTCCGGGAGCATTGCGTTCAGGCGGAGTTGCTTTTTCATTGAAAGGGAAAGGATATTTCGGAGGAGGCTACGAATACGACAAGGATGTCGCCGGATCTGCCCACCAATTGTATGACTGGTGGATATACGACCCAACAGAAGACATGTGGGACAAGAAGAAGGATATACCGGTAGAGATTACTAACTCTTTTTTCTATTTCCATTCAGATACGTATGGCTATGTCCCGGAGTTCAATTCACACAAAGAGATCCTGCGTTATGATCCGGATACGGATATTTGGGAAAGACTGAAGGGATATCCCGGAGATAAAATACTTCGAAACAGTTGTACCGTTTCATACGGCAACGACGTATACGCTTTTGGCGGAATATATTCAGGAGAAAGTTCCACTGCCATAGCTAACTGTTGGAAATACTCAATAAAAGATAACCAATGGTCTGCTATTTCAGACTTTCCCGGAGGCCCCCGCTACTATATGGTAGCGATTGTTTTAGGAGAGAAAATATATATCGGAGGAGGATTGAGCCCTATAGCTGGCAATGACCAGAGTAAAGAGGTGTGCGACTGGTGGTCATACGATCCTGAAAAGGGAGAATGGACAGAAATCCTCGGTTATCCTGACTACCTGACGCCTAACTTGGGATTCACAATCAAAGGGAAAGGTTACCTGCTGGTAGGGCATAATATATATTGCTTTTCGCCTGATAGCTGAAAAGAAAAAGCTGTGCCGCCAAAACGACACAGCTTTATATCTATAAATTTAGCCAAGGCTACTCCGTGAGAAGCCATTTTGCTGTTCTCACCGCACGATAACCTTACAACTTTCGTCACCGGCTACCACAATATACAATCCTTTGGCAAGTCGGAAAGATGCGTATCCGGCAACCTTATCGGCAACGACACATTGTCCGGACAGGTCATAAATCCGGACTGCAATCTCACTGGAAGAACGGATTACGACTTGACCGCCTTGCACGCAAACAGCCGATTCGCCGACTTTTATTAACTCGTTAGCTGTTGCCGTACCTGTTGTTTTCACTTCGATTGTATTCTGCGAAAGGATAATCGGAGTCGGATAATATCCTTCCCGGACAGCCATTGTTTCTATATAATAGGTTTGTCCGGCAGACAATCCTTTAATGGTAAAAGAGAATGAAGACGAACGTAGATTACCATCGGCATCAAATTCATATTCAGCTTTCAGCTTCGTCTTTTCTGCATCTTCATATACATTTACGAGATAACCGGTCGCCTGTTCAAAAGTATTGCAGGTAACAGTCATAGTACTATCAGTTGCCTCGCCCGCTACCGGTTCGATAATTTCACCATCCTCTAAAATTCCTCCGAAATTATTCCAGCCTTCTGCCTGGACATATTGCGCCTTAGAACCTGCAGGAACATATAAAACACAATCATATATTTTTGGGAAGTTAAACAACTCTTCCATCGTTGCATGGAAAAACAACGACGGGAAAGCAGCAGGGACCGGATTCAGGCAGTGCATTTCCGTCAGCGTATTAACACATCCTGCAAAACAACGTTCTCCTATCGTTGTCAAACCGGCAGGAAGCGTGATCGACTTCAGTTTCTTACAATCGACAAAAGCTTCTTCGCCAAGCTCCGTCACCTGATAGCTTTTACCTTCAATCGAAACGGTTTCCGGAATAATGCAATCCGTTACATTCCAGGTTGCATTATCTTCAACATCCGTTCCCACAACAGCGACATTGTCCGGACTTGTCATCTGATATTTCAGATGATCGACGACAAAGGATTCTGAATCTTTTACTCCTTTAGCCCGAATCAACATATGCCAGGATGCCTTCAGATCAATCTCGCCTGTTGAAGAAGAATACAAACTGCCGGAAACCTTTTGAACATCATTTCCATATTCAATTGTGATATCTTTGGGTAGTTTATAGCCGCTTTCAGGAACTAATTTACCGACAAACTGCCCATCCCGATCTACCTTAAACGACTCCGCCTCCAATGTTAAATGCTCTAATTCGGAAGCGACATAATATTTTTTGCCAGCATCCATCATGCTGATTAAAAAGAAGGTATAAGTATTCGTTTTCGACTTATCGGCCGATGTAACCTGTACTTTTGCCAAACCGCCTTGTTTCAACGGAACATCCGTAATGACCATCGTCGCATCCGGGTCATTCGATTCGGGAACCGGGTAAATCCGATACATATCCATTTGCTCTCCAGTATAGTAAGGAGGCCTTCCTTGGCTGATTGCATCATCATTGCTCATATAAGGGACTTCGTAATTATAAGTATCCGGTTTAAAATTGCTGATAGGTATACTAAGGCCATCTTCTTCTATTTTATAGGATAGCGATTTCAAGGTGGCATCACTGGCATCTGATTGCTCAGATGCGAATCCGTTACTCCCTATTACTTCTGACGATGACAAAAATAACCCCGCCAATACCAGTAGAACATTCATTTTATATCCTACTCCAATGTGTGAAAATTTATTCATACTCTCTTTATTTATGGTTTAACATGTACATAGTATTATCTTCTCAGATAAGTCTGTCACCGGGGATATGACAGGTCATACCAAGGGAGGGCGTCTTTATCACTGAAAAGATTGTTTATCAACCTATACACTGACAAAGATAGATATATTTTTCTATTTAAAATTTACTTTGGAATAATAAATTCATCTACTTACATTCAAATAGGTTTGGGGAGGACAAAAACTAAGGGATACCCGAATAAACGGACATCCCTTATATCATTCATAAATTATAACTCCTTATCTCAGCGTTCCCTGCTGTGCTTCCTCTACCATCTTCTGGTTCGGAAGTATGAGTATTTCGACACGGCGGTTCAAGGCACGTCCTTCAGGGGTACTGTTATCGGCGACCGGTTCGTGGATGCCTTTACCTTCGTATGTCATACGCTTACTGCTTACTCCCTGGTCTTCCATCAGATAATCGAATACGCTCTTTGCACGTTTTTCCGACAGTGTCTGGTTATAATCAACCTTTCCCGTGTTGTCCGTATGACCGATAATCTTGATATCCGTGTCCGGGTTTGCATTCAGGCTGGTAGCCAGATTACGCAATGCACTTTTAGAGGCAGCGCTGACCGTACTCGAATTAGTAGCAAACAGAATGCCGGAATCGAATGTCACCTTCAGAGCTTCACCGCCATTGATAGTTTCGACAGTTGCTTCTTCCGGCAGCGTAGCTTCCAGTTCCTTCTTCTGTTTATCCATCTTCTTACCGATCAAAGCACCGGCTGTACCGCCAACTGCTGCGCCAATAATCGATCCCAGCGCTGTATTACCTGCCAAAGCGCCGACACCGGCACCAACTGCGGCGCCTCCACCTACTCCGATAGCTGTTCCCTTAGCCGTATTGTTCCAGGTTCCACAACTCGTAAAAACAACTGCCATACAAAGCAGCAAAACTGATAACAATTTAAAATTTCTCATCTTCTTATTCTTTTATAAACTATCTTGTATTTATACAACAGTCTATTAATCGAACATGTTGATGGAATCGCAATATTCAAGTTCTCCTTGTACAATAAAAGTAATATCTTCTTCTGCAAACTTGCCGACACCGTCTTTTTGCGCATTCTTTACAACAAACCCGATCAATTCATCTTCATCAATATCAATTTCCGCATTATCATCGGTATTTTCATCCAGAAAGCCCTTAGATTCATAAAATTCATAAATCAAGTCTACAATGTAATTAATATCGTCATTGCTGAATTTACCTTTCAATTCCTGTGGAAGATAGTTCTGGATAAATGCTACAGAATCGTCTTCGTCATAAATCAAATCATCCTTGTCACTCATAACTATTTTTATTTATTGGTTAATAGATACTGCAAAGATATTGGAATAATCGAATTTCACCCATTATTTTCCTCCATAAATCAATGCTATCCTACAAAAGAGGCCTTTTACAGACCAATTCATTGTTTTATTCAAATTAAACTCTTAGCTTTGTAATCATCCGTTGAACTACATAAAATAGCCACATTTATGAAAACAAATAAAAACCTGTTTGGAATACTGTTTTTGTTTTCCTGCATTTTAGGATGCACGTCATGCGACAATGAAAATGATCCTAAGCTGATAGACCCTTCATATAAATCAATTGAAATATCCTGCGGCATCGATTTTGAGATTCCGGTATTGGCTGATAACTGGACGATCGAATCCGTAGAAGAAGTTTCAAGCGGTATAATGCTACAGGATAAAAATAACAATCCATTGACATTGGAAGGGAACGATGAAGTCGAAGCCAAAAACGGATGGTTGGCATTAAGCCGCAAGGACGAAAACGGATTCACGATAAAACTAAAAGAGAACTTCGATCCGGAACAGGAACGAAAACTGAGAATCTGCATAAACAGTAATGGAGAGAATGATTATGTCACGATCATCCAGAAAAGCGGAAAAGCATATAAGTTGGTCAAAACCAAATTTGAAGAGATCCAAGAAGAGCGGGAAACTTATATTCAGGCAATAGATAGTATAACCCGGTTTAACCCTTCTAATGAAGACATGTTTGTGCAAATTTATGATAAAGATCTTTTCAAAAATGTGATAGAATCTTCAGAATTCGAAAGTGATGATTATGGTGCGTTTAGCTGGATACCGGAAGAAGGCATACAAATATACGGACCAGAACTCAAACTTGACGATAATCGTGTTTGGGGCTGGGATAACAAGATTACTTATATGAATGGAACCGTGACAAGGCCCCATCAAAGCCATGCTGAGGGAAAGATCAGTACTACCTTGAAACCCAATAAATCGATCAAGTTTATAGGTAAAATTAAATATTACAAACGTAAATGCAAGTATACCTTTACTATTGAAAACTCAATTTCCAGAACTCAATTTGAAGTAAGCGGTATCTGGACACATATTTTACCTGCTGATATTATCATAGAAACCCATGACAAATAGCAAGGAAGGCAGTAATGTTTTACCCCTTCCGTAAACAATTATCGCAGCACCCGCACCGCGTCCCTTCCATGCCGAAGTATTCGGATATAAACTCCTGGCGGCAACCGGTCGTTTGCAGATATTCCGCTACTTTTTCAATTCGCATTTTGAATGCGGAAAGGCGGTTCTCGTAGGATGCGGTTGTGATCACCAAGCGTTCTAGCGGGACACGGATCATCTTGAAAGTAACGCGGGGTTCTTTCCTGGATGGAAGATAATAAAAACCGATATTCCGCAGATAGCCTAATATCTTGGCTACCTCCCGGGGCTGAAAGCCTGTCTTTCTGGCCAGCATATCCACACTGACGAATACACCGGCCGAGAAAAGCCCCTCGTAATTGCGCAAAACTTCAACAGCTATCTTGGCAGCCGGAGAGTCTTCATTCAGGAAACGATCCATTGTCCAACGCGGTTGGTCATACCTGAGATAAGGATGCGTATTCGGATATGGCTCGAAATCGAGATAACCGGACAAAGACAATATTTCAAGTGAAGAGCGCAGGCGGCCTTTATCAAAATGCCAGTCACGCAGAAATTCAGGTTCATCCAGATAGACGGACACGCCTTCCCCGTCACCTTCCGCAATCTGAAAACGGTTGCATAAGGCCTCATAAACCCTTTTGATATATTCAATGGTAGGAAAGGCATTGGAGGGACGCCTTTTTATATCCGTAATATCCTGCGGACCTAACAAGGCCACTGCATACGCCCTGCCTCCGTCACGTCCGGCTCGTCCGGCCTCCTGGTAATAGGCTTCCATCGAATCCGGAAATTCGGTATGGATCACCAGGCGCACGTCTCCCTTATCAATACCCATTCCAAAAGCATTGGTGGCCACCAGCACGCGGGTATTCCCTTTCAGCCAGTCGGCCTGCCGTTCCGTCTTGATAACAGGATCCAACCCGGCGTGGAAGTATTCGGCCGAGATGCCTGCCGCCCGCAATTTGCCGGCATATTCTTCCACCCCCCTGCGAGTCCGGCTATAGACAACAGCCGAACCGGGCACGGACGACAGGATATGACAAAGTTCATTCAGCTTATTATCCGTCTTGCGAACAACAAAAGAAAGATTCTTCCGTTCAAAAGAGGTCTTAAATATCTGGTATCCTTTGCGAAAATGAAGCTGCTCACAGATATCGGCAACTACCGCAGCCGTAGCCGATGCAGTAACGGCAATCACGGGGACGGAGGGGATAGCATCACGGATATCGGCAATCAGACGATAGTCCCGACGAAAATCATTTCCCCATTGCGAGATACAATGCGCCTCATCCACAACCAGCAAATTCACCTTTGCGGATAACGGTTTCAGCTTTTCCTGAAACAGATCGGAAGAGATACGTTCGGGGGAAATATACAGGAACTTATAATCACCCAAGATACAATTATCCAGCTGTTGCAAAATCTCCCAACGCGGCATTTCGGAACTGATAAAAGCCGACAATATCCCGCGCTTCTGAAGGTTCTTTACCTGATCCTTCATCAAGGCGACAAGGGGACTGATCACAAGGCAAATGCCCGGCTTAGAGAGAGCCGGGACCTGGAAAGTAATCGATTTACCCCCACCGGTCGGCATCAAGGCAAGCGTGTCGTGTCCCGACAAAATACTGTCGATGACCTCCGCCTGTCCCTGCCGGAAACCGTCATAACCCCAAAATTGCTTTAATACCTGTATCGATTTGTACATTGTTTCTCTCGTATCTTGTACAAAGATATATCTTTTCCACTAAAGATAAGGTGTGGTACAGTAGCAACAATGAGGTCTCGAAGACTTTCACTGTTACCCAAAATGTAAATCCTGCTTGTTATGCAGTGCGTTATGTCGTATCTTATAGTCATACTCTTTCAAGACCCCATCCAATCTTTTTCTATAGACCAAAGTGGTATATCCTTTCTTAAATGAATCACGCAACGTGGTGGAACCGTTAAAACCTATATATTCAACATCTGTGAAACAGTCAATATCTCCTATGATAATGATGCAATTTTTCAATTTATCTTTATCAGAATACGGTTTAATTTCTGTTTCATGTCTGTTTTTGTAATACCAAATACCCTTTATGGTATCTATCGGTAACTCCTCCTGCTCAAAATGAGTTTTACTAATAATGCCTTCATCCGAAAATATAACATCGGTAAATGTCGGTTTATAAGATTTGTAGGTAAACCAAAGCACGCTCATAACCGATACCAGCAACAAAAGCATGGATATAATATTGAGTGCATTAGCGAAAAGAAGTATAAGAAACAGAACAAATAAGGTAATAGCCAAAATTATCAGAATGGTTTCGAGAACTTTACCTCCTGTCATGTGGCTGAATTTTTGTGTGCGCATATTGTTTTATTTTAACTTTTTATTCTTCATAATAAGTAAAGACACGCTCAACATAAGGTTTCAGTATACGACCGAGTCCTGTACCAAAATCAACATAATCGTTGAAGTTCTTTGTTTCAATCCAGTTGCCATGCGTATCATAGTCATAGTCCTGAAAGTTTTTGTAGAGTATTTCAAATCCAGGCCGCTCATCAATCGGCCGACCCTGTTCGTCATATTTTTCCTCCAAGAAACCATTGCGGACAACAGCTTTCAGTTTACCATTTGGATAGTATTCACGTTTACACCAAGACTCCAATTCTTTATTACCTTCACCGTCAACCCTATATTCTTCTACAACACGATTACTGTCGCTGTATTCATAGATGAAATGCGTTTCCGGCATATCACGACTCAACAAATCATATACCTGAGTCTGAACCAACAAATCATTTGCATCGTACTCATAGACAGTCTTGCCCGATAACTCTCCTATATTATAAAACTCTCTCTTCTCGACCAATAAATCGTGTTCGTTGTAATCATATTCGATCATCGCCGGTTTGTGAATCGTTCCGTCGATCTGTTTCGTCCGGATAAGATTTCCTCTGTCGTCATAAGTATTTATCTCCCCATAAAGATTATCATACACAACTTCCAGCAGCTTCCCGTCAGTATTATATTTGCGGACAATCGTACCGTTAGTTCCCGGAAAACTGAGTGTATGTGTATATCCCCAAGCCTCATAGGTATAATCGGTCTTTCGAACAGCATTTTCTTGCTTATCGTATTCGTTATATTGAACAAGATTGCCGTCAATATTGAAGCGTAAATGGCAGTGATGTATTCCGTCCTCTTCCCATTTCCCTCCCTTTTTGAATTTCACCGAGAAGATAGATGAGGCTTTTTCCGGACGATAATAATAAATATCCAACGTTTTGACTTTCCCATTCAACCCCATCCGATCTTTATCGTTATTGACCGAATCTACTACCTGGGGAATATATTGGGGAGGAGACTGCTGACATCCTATAAACATCGACACGATTAAACTCCCTAAAATAACAAGTACAACTATTTTATCCTTCACGTTTTCTTTGTATTCGTTTTTCGATGAACTTCAAGGTGCAAAAGTATAAAAAGGTCATTACCTGCCAAAAAAGAGACAGCTTTTTATCATGAAAAAAGCCCCGCCCCAATTAAGGAGCAGAGCCTCTTGCATATATATCAATCAAACCAATACCTGATCAGTTTTTAAATACCAGGCCGTTGCCGTCGCTGTCTATTGTGATCGCGTGGTCTTTATTGACCTTTCCGCCCAACAGTTCTTTAGACAGTTCATTCAACACATACTTCTGGATCACACGCTTCACAGGACGGGCGCCAAACTGCGGGTCGAAGCCTTTATCGGAGATGAAGGCTAAGGCAGCATCTGTAAAGTCCAGAGCGATACCGTTCTGGGCCAGCATCTTCTTCACACCATTCAACTGTAAAGTCACGATCCGGCGGATCTCTTCTTCGTTAAGCGGCGTAAACATGATGATGTCGTCGATACGGTTCAGAAATTCGGGACGGATTGTCTTTTTCAACAATTCCAACACCTGGATCTTCGTTTCGTCCACCACCCGGTCGTGTGTTTCCGGCGTCATCTTCTCAAAGTTTTCACGGATCAGGGATGAACCCATATTGCTGGTCATAATGATGATCGTGTTCTTGAAGTTGACGACACGCCCTTTGTTGTCGGTCAGACGGCCATCGTCCAATACCTGCAAAAGGATATTGAAGACATCCGGGTGAGCCTTTTCGATCTCGTCGAACAGGACAACGGAATACGGTTTACGACGGATCGCTTCCGTCAGCTGGCCGCCCTCATCGTAACCGACATATCCCGGAGGCGCACCGATCAGACGGGTCGCGCTGAATTTCTCCTGATACTCGCTCATATCGATACGGGTCATCATATTCTCATCATCGAACAGATATTCCGCCAACGCCTTGGCAAGCTCCGTCTTACCCACACCGGTCGTACCGAGGAAGATAAACGAACCGATCGGCCGCTTCGGGTCCTGCAATCCGGCACGGCTTCGGCGCACAGCATCGGCAATGGCGCTGATCGCCTCTTCCTGTCCGATCACACGTGTATGCAGTTCGGATTCCAGATGAAGCAGTTTTTCCTTTTCGCTCTGCATCATCTTGCTGACAGGGATTCCGGTCCACCGGGACACCACATCGGCAATATCCTCGCTGTCGACCTCCTCCTTGATCATGGCGGCAGCCCCCTGCATCGTCTTCAGCTTTTCCTGAACTTCGTTGATCTCTTCTTCCTTCTGTTTGATCTTCCCGTAACGGATTTCGGCCACTTTACCGTAGTCGCCTTCGCGTTCGGCCTTATCGGCTTCAAACTTCAGGTTCTCGATGTCTATCTTGTTCTGCTGAATCTTATTGATCTGCTCTTTTTCGCTTTGCCATTGGGCCTTCTGTTTCGTTTCTTCGTCCTTCAGGTCGGCAATCTCCTTATTGAGCTGTTCCAGCTTTCCTTTATCGTTTTCACGCTTGATCGCTTCACGCTCGATTTCCAGCTGTTTGATGCGGCGGGAAACTTCATCTAAGGATTCCGGCACCGAGTCGATCTGCAAACGCAGACGGGCGGCGGCTTCATCCATCAGGTCGATCGCCTTGTCCGGCAGGAAACGGTCGGTGATGTAGCGCGTCGACAACTGGACGGCTGCGATGATCGCATCATCTTTGATACGCACCTTATGATGGTTCTCATATTTCTCTTTCAAACCACGCAGGATGGAAATGGCATCCAGATCGTTCGGTTCGTCCACCAGGACAATCTGGAAACGACGTTCGAGCGCCTTATCCTTTTCAAAATACTTCTGATATTCGTCGAGCGTCGTCGCACCGATCGAACGCAGTTCACCACGGGCCAAAGCCGGTTTCAGGATATTGGCGGCGTCCATTGCACCCTCGCCTTTCCCGGCGCCTACCAGCGTATGGATCTCATCTATGAACAGAATGATCTCACCATCCGATTTGGTCACCTCGTTGACTACGGCTTTCAGACGTTCCTCAAACTCGCCTTTATATTTGGCGCCGGCAATCAGCGCACCCATATCCAACGAGAAAATCTGTTTAGATTTCAGGTTTTCAGGTACGTCGCCACGCACAATACGGTGTGCAAGCCCTTCGGCAATCGCCGTTTTACCGACACCCGGTTCACCGATCAGGATCGGGTTGTTTTTGGTACGGCGACTCAGGATCTGGAGCACACGGCGGATCTCGTCGTCACGTCCGATCACCGGGTCTAACTTGCCGCTACGGGCACGTTCGTTCAAGTTGATTGCATATTTGCCCAACGCATCGTAGGTATCTTCGGCCGACTGGCTGGTCACTTTATTGCCTTTCCGCAGTTCCTCGATAGCCTGGCGCAATTCGTTTTCCGTTACACCGGCATCTTTCAGTATCTGCGAAGCGGTACTCTTTTCCGTAAACAAGGCCAAAATGATCGGTTCCAGCGAAACATACTGGTCCCCCATCTTGGATGAATAGTCGATTGCTTTCTGCAAAACGGCATTTGCTTCACTCGACAGGTAAGGTTCCCCGCCCGAAACTTTCGGTAGCGAACTGATCTGTGCATCCAACACGCGGTTCAGATTTTGGATATTCACACCCAGTTTCTGAAAGATGAAATTGGTCACACTCTCGCCCGTCATAATGACACCTTTCAGCAAATGAACGGCTTCGATAGCTTGCTGCCCATTTTGGGTAGTCAGCTGTACAGCCTGCTGAACGGCCTCCTGTGCTTTAATTGTAAAATTATTTAAATTCATATAGTTATACTCCTTTCTTTCTTCTTTTTATTTCTAACCTTCACCTATATTCCTACAAAATAGATACCAGAAGCAAATCATGCCATTTTGACATGAACCCAAAAAAAACATACACGGCGTTTTTTACATGTTTCGGGAAAAGAACAAAGCGGTACAGGAAAAAGTTTACAAAAGCATACGGGCAAGTAGAAGCCTTCCCCTTTTTTACCTCATAGTAATGGTTTTGGCAAATCATAACTATGACCTGACAAAACCATACCGCAGGTACAGATATAAGAAAAACTGACCTGTAAATGAGATTTATCAAAGAAGATTAAAACAGTCTGAAAACAGAAAGAAACATAAAATTAAGGCTTTATATCTTCATCGATAATATACCCCAAGTCGCAATCACTATTTTTATCCTGGAAAAGATAAGCATTTCCCTCGGGTGATTCTATGTAATAGAGATTTGTATAAACAAAATCCGGATGGTTACGTTCCAGAACTTCAGCTACATTATCCGGAATTTCTGTATCCAAGCTGATTTCATATCTTGTTTCCCTCCAGAAATCACGATCCGCCATCTCCAATCCTCTCAAAGAAACGTATTTAAGAGTATCTTTATGAGAAATAAAATAGACATGGTATCCCCCATTATTTACATATCCTCTAATTTCAGCTCCACTATACTTTTCCGCAATAAAATTAAAATGGTCTTCAGGCAGATTCACAAATTGGGATGGATCATTCGGTCTTGACATAAGTGTTGCTAAATACATTCCGTCGTCATTGATAAAAACATAATGTTCCATATTTTCTACTTTTTTCCAGCGATACTTGAAATGTAATGTGTAAAGGCTTTTATCCATTCCGGCACGTTCTGTTTTGTAAATATCTTCGATTTTGGCACCATTATATCTGGCATTAATAAAAGACTCTTGCGCTTCCGCCGGGAGCTGAAAAAAATCTGCAATTTTGGTATGAGTCATCTTCCAGTTTTCATTTATATACCAAATAGAAGCCTCATTTCGTTCTTTGTCTACAAAATCTATTTGGCTAATACCACCTGAATAACCCTGATAAGTCAAGATTTCTGCAGAAGGGCATCTTTCCGTAAAATCACTCTTGATTCCCACAGGTATTTCATCTTCAATTACCTGATTGTCCTTTTCACATGCAGTAATAGACAGAAACAGGATGCATGCCAAAGTATAGTAAAGACAGGATATTTGTTTCATGCTTTGATATATAAAAGGTTGTTACTCTAAGAATTCTTACAAATGTACAAAAAAGGACTTGCTTATCATACAGTTTTTGAAGATAAAATTATTACAAATGCTATTTACCATAAAGGTGGTCGGTCGATTATCCGCAATGTCACCTGCTGTTCGGAAGAGGCTCCGACGAAACCCAGGCCACCCGAAACATTTTGGGGGACGATGACCGGCTCCATAAAAGTTTCGTTATAGTCATCCGAGTCCAGGCAGTTCATAGCACGCATATACCGATATTGCGCTTGGGTTATGCTTTGGAGACGGACCGCGATATCGACAATCACATGATCCCGCGAGTTGTCATTCTGATAGTTGCGATCGTCTGTATATACATTAAGCGTATAAGAACCATCCGTGAAACGACTGTCGGTAAATACATTCCGGACATTCCGGATCGTCATGTCGAGAATGCCGAACTCATCGTCGTCGGCAGTCGTGAGATGCCCATCGGTCAAAACAATATCTTCCTGGTTGATAATATCAAAATCAGTGACAAACGGGCCATATTTCACACCGTCTTCCGAAGAGATCCGATAATAATTTTCCTGGATCAGGAGACGATAATAGTTTTTCTCTCCCGGACGGTCCTGAATGGCTATTCTGTATCGCAAACAATCCCGCATACCATATAGCTCTTTCACCTGCGTGTGCAAAGTATCCACCCGGATCGTTTCCTCCATCGGAAAAGGGAACTCTGTTTCGGCGCTGACCTGATATTTACCGTCTTCCGCCGTAGCCTCCAACCGCACACGATCGCCGGGATGAAACCGGGTTTTCAGCGTGCAAATGTTCCAGCTGGAAAACCTCTCCGATTCGACCGTTTCCGTCTTTTCCCCGTTGAGATATACGCTGACGGAAGCATCTGTTACGGGTTCAATGCCGTTTATGCCTGGGTTCACCACATATAGTTTAACTTCATTTTCTTCTTTTCCTGCTTCTAAAAAGGCGCTCATCAACAGTTCCGGCTCCTGCGGCCGGTCCCGATAGGGAAGCTCATTCTCACAGGCAGAGAATAAAGCCGGCAGAACGATGAATAATATAAACAGATACTTTCTCATACTATATTCTTTGCTCAAAATCTGAATGTATAGGTAACCGAAGGGACGCAAGGTAATAAAGTTTGCTTTATCAGCCTCGTTTTACGCACCCAGACAGTTTCAGGGTTTCCATTCGGCCCGATATGTTGTTGCCCGATATATTCTTCTTCTTTATAGACAAGGCTCGGGGTCATGGCATTATAGGCGTTATAGATCGAGATGTTCCAGGTTTGCGTACCCCGGCGTAGTTTCTTATGGAAATTGATACTCAGGTTCAGCCTGTGGCTGACGGGAAGGCGGTAGTTGTTGCGGTGGGAGACGTAATCAACCAAATTGCCCCATTCCGTCCCGGTCTGCTTTTCGGCAATCGTTGCCGTCCCTCCGGTATTGAAGATCCAGGTAATGCCGACATCGGTCTTCTTGCTGAACGCATAGTTCAGGCAGAAATTGATATTGTGGCGGCGGTCGTATTTATACGGGAAACGCTCGCCGTTGTTGACCGTCCCATCCTTGAACCGGCGGTCGCTTTTAGCGATCGTATACCCCAACCATCCGGTCGTTTTACCAACGGTTTTCTGTGCCAGTATTTCCAGTCCGAAAGAACGTCCGCGTCCCATCTCGACCTTCTCCTGCCATCCGCCGGATGTCCCGAAAAAGGAGGCGCCATCCTGGTATTCCAACACATTATGCATATCCTTATAATAACCTTCGAGCGAGAACTCCCAGCCTTTCAAACCGGTATAATATCCACCGGCGGCGTACTGGTAAGAGCGCATCGGACGGATATTCTTGGTGACCGGCACCCACAGGTCGGTCGGCAGGGCAATGGGCGAAGAAGACAGCAGATGCACATATTGTTCCATCTGTGTAAAAGAGGCCTTCGCCGCAAAACCGTGCTCGAAACGATAACGGGCCGAGAGGCGGGGCTGCGCCGAAAGATAACCCTTCCCCTGTGTATAGAACAGCGAGAGATGAACGCCGGCGTTCAGGCTCAGACGATCGGCGATGTCGATATTGTCTTCGGCATAGAGCGCACACTCATGGCCGTGCAGGAAACTGTTCGACGAGTCGTTGTAGACCGTGTCCTGTGCCGCCTGTCCGTTTTCATTTTCCCGCACACGGGAGGTCGTGATTTCCGGACGGAACGTATGAAAGAGGTAAGAGCCTCCGAACTTGATATGGTGGTTCGGAGCCGGCGTGTAATCAAAATCCGTCTGGAAACTCCAATCGTGTATGCCTGAACGGTAATCGGAGTTATAGACATACGACTCATTGTAGTCCGACGTCACGTTGCCGTCTTTATCCGCGCCGGTAATCTCTTTCCGGTAGCTGTCGGCCATCGCCATCTGGTAATGGTTATAGGCTACAGTTGTATTGCTGAACAGTTTGTTGTTGAAGACATAATTCCAGCGTCCGGCAGCAATCGTATTTCCCCAGTTGAAATCGATCCGGCTGTTGTAGAAATACATGCGCGGCTCCCTGTCGTAGCCATCGAATTCCTTATCTTGCTTGTAGTCGTAATGATCTTTCCCTTTATAGAAACTGAGAAACAGGCGGCTGCGGTCGGAGAATTTATGGTTCACCTTGGCATTGATATCATAGAAATAGTAATTGTACTTCTTATCGTCCGGCAGGAAAGGCCTTGCCACCAGGTCGAGATAAGTGCGCCGTCCGGTCAGGCAGAACGAGGTTTTGTCTTTTATGATCGGTCCTTCCAGATGCAGTTTGCTGGTCAGCAGTCCGACACTGACCGTTCCGTGGTAATTCTGCATATCGCCGTCGTTCGTCCGGATATCCACGATAGAAGACAGGCGTCCGCCGTAACGCGCCGGGAAAGAGCCTTTGAAAAGCGTCACCTTTTTCATGGCTTCCGGTGTAAAGATAGAGAAGACGCCCAGCATGTGGTCGGCATTATAGATCGGAATGCCATCCAGCAGGATCAAGTTCTGGTCCGGTCCGCCTCCACGCACATAAAGTCCGCTGAAACCTTCCGTCCCGGCCTGGACACCGGGCATCAGCTGGATTGTTTTCAGAATATCGGCTTCTCCCAGGATCGCAGGTGTATTCCGGATCTGCGTCATCGGGATTTCCAGCGCACTCATGGCCGTAGCATGAATACCCGTCTCCTTCTTGTCGGACAAGACGACCACTTCCGCCAACTGGTTGTTCGTTGCCAGCCGTACATTCATCAACGTATCACTTCCGAGAAAGAAATGTTCATGCTTCGTCTCATATCCTAAATAAGAGAAGAAAAGTTCCGTTTCCCCTTCCGGCAAGGTGATGCTGTAGAATCCGAACGGGTTAGTGGTCGTTCCCACGCGCCGGCGGGATTCCAGAATATTAGACCCGATCAATGTCTCGGACGACACGGCATCGGTCACATATCCACTGATCGTATATTTCCGGGATTCCGGACGTTCGTGAAGCAGAATATGAGTGCCTGAGACTTTAAATGTGACCGGTTCATGCTCAAATGCCTTCTGCAGGATTTCCCCGACAGTTTGCTGCCGGACATCGAGCGTGACAGGCTGCCTTAGTTGTATCTTTTCGCCATAGATAAAAGAAAAGCCGGTGGCTTTTTCCAGTTGGCCGACAAAGGTTTCCAACGTCGCTTCCCGGATCTGGAAGTCCAGACGCGCCGCCTTGTCTTGTGCGGCAAGCGGCGCGATCCGGATGACTATCCATAATAGAAGAATAAACCGGGTAAACCGGCGGAGACAATATAGGTAATAATGCATAACTTAGTTAAGTTTAGAACGAATCAAGATCGTATCGTTTGTTTTTGTATAACTGAAATTACCGGCGGACTGAAGCAGATCGAGCATCTGGTCCAGGCTCTCGCCTTCCGTAAAATGGGCTCTGATACGGAAATTCTTTATCGCTTCATCTGTAATCCTGATTTTCACATGAAAGGCATTCGAAAGCTCCCGCGCAATCTCCAGCAAAGGGAGGTAATCGAACCGGAAATGGCCGTCGCGCCAGTCGACCGAGATATCATTTTCTTCCGGTTTCATCTCCTGCAATGTCCGGCTTTCGCGGTTATAGACCGCACTTTCACCCGGCGACAACACAATCCTGCTCTCTGTTTCCGGCACGCTGACGGCAACGGAACCTTCCAGCAAAGTCGTTTTTACATCTGCATCCCCGGGATAGGCTTCCACATTGAAGTGCGTCCCCAAAACCTGCACATCGACAGGCTCCGCCTTTACTATAAATGGATGCCGGGCGTCTTTTTCCACTTCAAAATAGGCTTCACCCTGCAATCGGACTTCCCTCTTTTCCCCTTTAAAGCGGTCGGGATAGGTCAAAGATGAATAGCGGTTCAATGTCACTTTCGTCCGGTCCGGCAGCGTTACGACCGATATTCCCGCACCGGCCGAAGCGGTCTGCATAGACACCGGTCGCAGATAATCATACCCGAACCAACCGCCCAGGCAAAGAAGCACCGAAGCCGCAACAGCCCCCGCCAACCGATAGAACCTGAACTTCCTCGCCGGAGGAGAAATACGTTTTTCCAACACCTTCCAGCTCTCCGAAGCGGAATAACGCCCCCTGGGTGAACGTGTCGAGGCGACAAGTTTATCCAATGTCTTATCTATATGATCGTGTTCTGCTGCCATGCTTTCCCTTTTTACGATTGATTTCAAAGATAAAGACAGGGAAAGCGAGGATACTCACTATTGGGTTTGGCTAAAAGAATGTTAATAGTATTTTTTTCAAAAAATCCACTAAATCATTTGCAGTTTGTTAGAGAATATCTATATTTGCTGCCGTAATAACAAAAGAAGTAATGAGAACTATTTTAGTAAATACATATTGGTGGTGGCACTCCGTACAACTCACAAGGTCGTAAGGAACCAGTCCTCATGTATATACTACCGAGATATAATAAAAGGTCTGTCGCACTTGCGGCAGGCCTTTTTTAATTTAAGGCGGTGAAATGAGGATTACATCAGGCGGAAAGCAGATTTTGTCCCAGGACTATTTGCCTGCCGACAATTGTCGGCAAGCCTGCTGACAACCGTCGACAAGCCTGCTGACAATTGTGGGCAAGCCTGCTGACAGTTGTCGACAGGCAAATTTGAACAAGAAAAAGTAAATTAATATCAAGACAATGAAGACGTATCAAGTTGATGAAAACGGTTATTATGGTGAGTTCGGCGGGGCATACATCCCCGAGATACTTCACCAGTGTGTGGAAGACCTGCAAAAGAAGTATCTGGAAGTGCTGGAAAGCGACAGCTTCAAGCAGGAGTTTAACCTGTTGCTCCGCGATTATGTGGGCCGCCCCTCTCCTCTTTATCTGGCCAAACGGCTAAGTGAGAAGTACGGCTGCAAGATTTACCTGAAACGGGAAGATCTGAACCATACCGGCGCCCATAAGATCAATAACACGATCGGACAGATCCTGCTGGCACGCCGGATGGGAAAAACACGTATCATCGCCGAGACTGGAGCCGGGCAGCACGGCGTTGCGACGGCTACCGTTTGCGCGCTGATGAACATGGAATGTATCGTTTACATGGGCAAGACGGATGTGGAACGTCAGCATGCCAACGTGCAGAAGA
>URZO01000052.1 GCA_900552465.1 uncultured Parabacteroides sp.
CACGCACATCGGAAGCCCGATAATAGGCTTTTCCGCTAATCATCATAAAGGGCAGTAGTTTCTTGCTTCGCAATCGCTGTAATGTTCGGGTACTCACTTTGAACAACAGGCACAAGTCCTGATTATCCAATAGCTTGTCACCCGGCATTACTTCGGGATTGGTTTGCAAACTCTTTACATCTTTTCCTACTTCTTCCAGTTTATCAAGTAGTTTTTGCATCCAGTCTTTGAACTCGTAATTATCTACATACATATTTGCTTCATTTTTCAGGTTACACATAAATGATTACCAATCGATTGATGAAGCAAAGTTCAGAAAATGGAAGCTAAGAATTTACAGGGTAGTATGTGCTACCCCGTATAAATTGATGCTAAGTTATTGATTATCTATACCCTTTATTTTCATGTTCCTTGCGGATAAGGGCTATTAGTCCATTAAGAAATTCCGTTAGTTTTGTAGATTTCCGTTTTATAACATCTTCATGCTTTTGGTAATAGTCCCCCAATTTTATATTAAAGAGCCATTCAAAGGCTTTGCCTAAGTCCGTCAAGTGAACGGGTTTACCATTCTGATATACAATGCGTTTAGAAAGAAATAAACCGCTAACTATTTCCATGATATTGACAAGGCTCGTTTTGTCAGCCAAATGGAGAGGGGAAAGAAACAGCTTGTTTGCGTGTTGCTGGAATTGTTCAGGATATTTAATGCGCCATTTAACAATACGCATTTCAATGTTTAATAGTCCTATTGCTTCATCAATCAAATACAAATAGGGCATTTTTTTCTTGCTCAAACCGCATACGATACGATTTAAGCCTATGTAATCCGAAAGAAAAATAGCGTAGTAAAACGCTATAATCCTGTTCGTTGATACTAAAATCGACTAAGTGATTAGCCAATTCTTCAATAGCTTCTGCAAATTCAGATGCGGAAACTTTGCGTTGCGAGTATTCCGATAATAAACGGAAAAATCTCTGCTTTGACATTTCTTCTAACATGTTTTGCGTTATAATAAGAATTACATTTAAATAATCACACATTCGTTTTTTGCTATTTTAAAGTTGTGATAGAGTACTATCGTATATAGAAAATAGAAACTTTTAATCAATTTACGATTTAGATAATTTCATTTCGGTTGCCAAGGTTTATGAAGTATTTGTCCTATATAAATAATAGCAACGGTTAATGTTCTAATTTGAGTTGATTTACCAATTATTATTAGAATTACAGCTATTAGTATCATCATAATGCCAATAGCCAATCGTAGAGTGAATATTTCATTGAATATAGTAATACCGATAACCACCGCAGTGAGTGGTTCCAATGCACCCATGATAGCAGGAGGTGTTGAACCTATTTGGCGTACTGCAATTACCATAAATACTAAGGATATAACAGTAGGAACCAATGCAAGCATTATAGCAAACATCCACATAGAAGAGGTTGTAAGTAACTGTAAATGGTTGTTTCTGTCAAAAAATGATTGAACCATGATAGTTAATGTACAAAATAGCAGCACATAAAACGTTAACTTTATAGATGACATTCTTAAAGAGGATTTATTTACAGCAACGATATAAAGTGCATAAGAAAGGGAGGATAGCATAACAAGCAATACTCCCGTTGCATTCAACACGCTACCATTATTCCCCTTGTATAACAGTCCTATGCCCCCAATAGCCAAAAGAATAGATAAAACCGTAATTAAAGATGTTTTTTCTTTAAAGAAAATAGCCATGATGACAGTTACAATAACAGGATATACGAACAGAATTGTAGACGCTATTCCTGCATCCATGTAGTGGAAACTGAGAAACAGGGTCAGCGAAGATGCCGCAAACAAAATCCCTAACCCTGCCAAAATCCCTAATTCTTTTCGTGTAACCCTGAACGATTTATCTTGTATAAACATTAGCCCACCGAGAAAAAAAGCCGCAAGTAAGAAGCGGTAAAATAATACAGAGTTAGCGTTTATTCCAGCTTCATAAAGAGATAATGCCCCAAGTGGATTTGTACCATAGCTGATTGCTGCAATAATCCCATAAATTGAACCTTTAAATTTAGCATCCATTTTATTATGTAATTTATCTATAAAATTAAAGCCAGTGCAGGGATTAATATACCTGCTAATAATTCAATTCCCCCTATCCCGAACAAACCTCGTTTACCTTTATTCATTAGAATACCACTTATACATATCAATATAAGGCATACCGCAAATAGGTCTGAAAAATATGTCCACCATGTTCCCGGGTTATAATGGAGAAATGAGAGTTGATAAAAAACTGGTCTTTTCTTTATTCCTTCATAAGCAACGTTTCCTGTTTGAGTATCAAGAATATAGGATGAACCACTTTTCAAGAAAACTTTTACCGTTGAGCTATTCGGATAAAAATGTTTGATATAATTATCCTGTTCGCCTACCTCTTCTAACAGCTGTATTATTTCATTTTTATTATATTTATGGGAGGTAGGGAATGTCCCCTTCACCGTATAATTGTTTACAGTTATATAGTATTTCGGATTAAAATCCTTTAAATGATTCATCGTTATGCCCGATACTGCATAAATAAGAATCACTCCCATAAAGAAAAAGGATAGATGAAAATGAACCGTCCTGCAATACCGTCGGAACGAATTACGTGTAACTAATTTATTTTTTATTTCTTTATCCATATATTGGTTATTTCTGAAATAAAGAGTTGGTGTTTAGAAGGCTCGTTGTTATAAGATTCTTCCATGATTTTCTCTTTATAAGGTTGAGTCAAATTTGTATAGTCCATCTCTTGAACGAACATTTTCTTACATTCTATAATCATTCGAGCTTCTTCAAAACTCATTAGTCCGGAAGGGGTTTCCAATGGGGTCAACCCTGCTTCTGACACTTTATCAGTATCTCGTCCCGATTTTGTTCCACAAATTCTAAGTGCTCCCCGATATTCTTCTGTAAAAAAACTTAGTGTAAAACTTTCTTCTCGTTGCAAAAATTGATAAGTATGCCTTGAATCACGAACTACAATAAAAGTAGATGGTCTGCTCCACATATAGCCAACCGCTCCCCACGCTGCTGTCATTGTGTTATAAGAACTTTTATTTCCTGCTGTCACCAGCATCCATTGCTTACCTATTAAGTCTATTACGTTATCAGGAAGGTCGGTTGCTTCCATCCGGTCGTAACGAGATTGCCAACCTGTGGTACTCGTGCTGTCTTCATTCTGAGTGAAGACTACTTTGTCTGATTTTTTACTATTTTCCATACATGAAGTAATTAAAAAGGTACCTAAAATCATTGAAAATAATGTTATCTTTTTTCATTTTCTGTTATTTAATTAATGATTATTTTGCAAAGGTAGACGGAAATAGGATTGAAATACTTGTATTCGCATTACATTATTTTGTATATTTGCGCTATGAGAAAGTGCAGCCAGTTTGAATCATTAAAGATTATAGATGTAATTGAGGAAGAATATTCTTGCGAATTACATGCCCAAGACCATTTTGAAATCATCTATATTCATTATGGGTGTGGGGTTCATGTCTTTAATGAAGTTACAATTCCATATGAAAAAGGGGATTTATTTCTGCTTGCACCCGGTGACCGCCATTATTTCACAGTAAAAACTGTAACGCGCTTTACCTATATTAAATTTACTTCAAGCTATTTTGAGACTTATGACCGCTCCTATAAGTCCTTTTCACGAGAAATAACTCCAACTTCCATCATGGAAATTCAATGGCTGAAAGAGGACAAGATAACGGTGAGTGAACCTTGCCAGACTATATTGAAGAATATTTTTGAGAATATTATTCTATATAATTCAACGATTAACGTACTTCGTTCGTCTATTGTGTATTATCATATTCTTTCCATTTTCGGAATGATAAAAGAATACATTGAGAGCCGGAATATTGAATTAAAGAAGAAAACTCCAACTAACGCTCATATAGCAGCATACATTCAAGAGAATATATCTAACCGTGACTGTATTTCAATCCATATGATTGCTAATCATTTTAATATTTCTCCATCTTATTTCAGTACTTATTTCAAGCGGAATTTCGAGATAAGTTACAAAGAATATATCGAAAAGATGCAATTACAACTCATCAAGCGCAGATTAGAAACCGGAGAAATTAAGTTGAAAGAAATTGCGGATGAATTTGGTTTTACAGATGTAAGTCATTTATCCAAATTCTTTAAAAGGCATGAAGGTATTAATCCTTCTGCTTATAAAAACGCAGAAAAATAGGAGATTGTATTCTATATAGATATAATGATATTTCACATTGTTGAACTTTATGTATCTTACTATAGGTGTGTTATGGGTTAATGTTTTTGGATTATTTAAAAAGACAGTAAATTCTTGATAAACTAAAATAATATGGTATATTTGTTACAGGTCATTTGAAATACTGGATTTTTTATGCAAACGAAGATGGATAACACGTTGCTAAGGCGTTGCCATTTTTTAATAATTTCATTATAACCAACTAATTAATAATGACATATGATGTAATATTATAGTTGTGGCCTATAATAGCTTTTCGCAATTATCTTCATAATTTTGTATCAACTGTATAGTAAGCCTCATAATTTAATTGTATCTTTGACCCAACTCAAACAACCACCGCAACGCCAAGCAATCTAAAGAATTGCACACGTGGGGTTATTAGTGGGAGAAAGAATTAAGAGCTTGCTAAGATATTGAGTATGTGAGGAATAAATCTAAGGTTCATCTTCCGTACGCACCGCGAAAGCAAATAGCAAATTAAAGTAAAGCTCTGAAATTCTTGGATTTCAGAGCTTTTTCTTTTTCTCTACTCAAGAAGATATATAACTTTTTAATTGAATTAAATTAGGAGTTGCAACACCATATTTTACACCACTATCTATTATGTCGTCTATCATTTGCCTTATTTCAGCAGGAGAATGATTTATATGTCCTTCAAACATAAGTTGCAAAGCATCATTACTATAAATTTTCTTAGCTATTGGCACACAGATAAATAAGGGTAAATGGTATAGTTTGTTTGCTTTTTCTCTTTTAGGATTGATACCCATTTTTTTGCAAATAGCTAAACCTTCCCGAATAGCTTTCATTGTAGTTTTTATAATAGGTGTGTTCTCTATAAATCGGGGGGCACTTCCGGCACTCATTATTCCGGCTGAAAGACCAGCAGCAACAGCATAATGTGTGATTAACCATACTAATATTTGATTAGAAATGGCAGGTTTTAAGTTTGCATTATCCAGTACTTTAGAAAGTTTTTCTACCCGTGGAGTTATCCGCCCGTCTTTTTCTCCTAATGGAGTATTGGAATATTTTAAACCAGAAATAGCACAATGTATGCTTTTATCTTCTTTTCCGCCTCCGACCATAAAGGGAAAGGCAAAAAAGTATTGTTCAGGTTTTAGATATTTATCTATTTCTGTAAAAACATCCCAGTTATTTTGGAAAAATACGATATTCGCTTTTCCTGCAGACTTTGAAAGAATGGGCAATATGCTTGATAATTGCAATTTATTGGTGGAGACAATAATATATTCAAAATCATTGTTTGACGAAAGTTCGTCTATTACTGTAGGTTTAAAGATTATATCTGTATCTTTTCTTGCTTTCTCTCTAAAGTCAGAACAGATAATGTGAATACCATCTTTTTGTACAAATTCTTTTTGCCCTTTACGCACCAATACAGTAACGTCACATCCTGCTTTGGATAATTGCCAGCCATAAGTACAACCCACTACGCCAGCACCGTATATCAATATTTTCATAAAGCGATGTTTTTAAGTTTTTAAACTCCTTTATTAAATGTGATTTATCATAATATCCACAATCATAGGCAACTTTGCTTATACTTGAATTTTCCCCATTTAGCCTTAACTATCAAGCAAAAGTAAGATTTCTTAGATTGATATAAGGTGTAAAAAAGGGACATTCTAATCTTATGCTTTATTAGTTCCTATCCAAGTCCATTTGTGCCAGATGTGTTCTAACGGGCCTTGTTTGTGTTTGGATAACCACCATTTACAGAATCTCACTTGCAGTAAGAATGTGAAAAATCCGATTAGTAGGCTAACCGTATATCCGCAATGAGGGGCAAGATACAAGCCGAATGGGAAATAGATGAATGCTCCTATTATGGATTGGGTAATATAGTTTGTAAGACTCATTTTGCCGTAAAAGCGCAGATTACCGACAGCGTTGCTGAACTTCTTGCTTTGGTATAGAAGTATAAAAGAGGCTATCAAGACCAATGTGAATGCTAATTTCTGCCACATGTCGAATGCCGTTCCGGCCGTTTGCTGTATGATTGTATCGTTTTGCATAATAAGCTCTTTCAACGTATATAAAGGTGCAAATGCGATAGCAGAAACAATCAATGTCTTTACCCAAAAGCGGAGATTCTTTTCGGAAGAAACGAATAGCTGCTTTCTGCCGATGTATAAACCTAACAGGAATAATCCTGCCGTTTGGAAGAAACGTCCCGCGTTTACAGCCCATAACAAGCTCGCTTTTTGTCCTAAGGTGATGTTGCCCAAGATGAAATCCCAAAAGTTACCTGCTTTTGTGTATTCCGCCACTTCCGCATACATTTCGCCTACTTTAAGGTCAGGCAACTGATGTGCCGGATTTATCAGATAGCCGATATAGTGATACCATTCGACAGGTTGCAATAGAAAAATGACAGCTGTTATGATAATAGCCTTGTCACTCCAATTGCGTGTAAGAAACAGCACAAGTCCTACCACAACGAACAGTAGCAGTACATCTCCTGCCGGAAAAAAGGCAGCATTTAAAGTGGCGAATCCGACCAATAATACCAAACGCCACAGGAAGCGATAGCCGAAATCCTTGCCTTGTTTCTTCTGGTTATTACTTTGGATATAGAACGTAAATCCGAACAGCAGAGCAAAAATGGCATAGGCTTTTCCGGCAAAGAGGGCGAAAATTCCGTTAAATACGCCTTGGTCTAAGATGTTCAGCCAACCCGGCGAATCGGTCGGATAGACAGGGAAAATAAAATGTTCCAAATTATGCACCAAGATAATAGCCATCACAGCAAATCCCCGTAGGGCATCCACGACCTCTATACGAGGATTTTTGTTAATCAGTTGTTCCATGAATTATTTATTTAGCAGTAATTTAACTCGTTTATTCATCGGCTTCTCGAAATAGCGGTAAGAAAGCAGGCTCAAGAACACGATTATGCAAAACAGAACCGGAACAGAAATATACCAAGCTATATGAAAGCCCGCTTCTTTTTGCCATTCAGCATAGGACAAGAGTATGAAAAGGTGTATCAGATAAAAACTGTAACTTATTTCTCCCCCTATTACTAAAAAGCGATTAGACAGGATACGGGAAAGAATGCCCTTTTGTAGTGAAAAACTAATCAGTACCACAGCAACCGGTAGCCAATAAAAACAGGAATACCGATATACTTTGGGAACTTCGGAAGCATATAAATAGAATACGCAAAATAAGATTACAGATGCGACTTCCATGATGCTTCCTTGCATTGAAGTGATATTTTTGTTTTTTAACCGTTCATATAATTGGAATAACAACATGCCGACGATGAAATCCGGAAAACGGGTAACAGGATTGACGTACCAATATCCTTTTATATCGTCGGTCGGTGTGAAATACATACCGACAATAAGCAATACAGCTATGATTCCAAAAGCACAAAGTAAATGTTTATAGTTTTTTGTCAGTGGAACAAGAAAAGGGAAACAGATATAGAAAAGCTGTTCGCAGCATAAACTCCACGAAGGACTGTTGAATGAGAAAAAATAATCGGCTTTGGGTATGTAAGCGTTTGTTAATGTCAGAGAAGCGAGAAAGTGTTTGAACCAATCCATACTTCCCGATGTTGTGACATAGTTACCCAAAATGATGGCAATGAGTAGTGTCAGCCAGTGAAGAGGATAAACTCGTGCTATACGTGCTACCCAAAAGGAGCGTTTGGTTATCTTGCTTTCTTGCAATCTTTTTTGGTAATTGTAAGCTATGATAAAACCACTCAATATAAAAAAGAAGCTGACCCCGACAAACCCTTCTTTGAAAAAGTGTGCATCGAAAAAACAATCTATCACATAACAATGTGCTCCGAATACCATTAAGGCAAATATAAATCGTAATGAGGTTAAAGTATCAATCATAATTTATCTTTTTTCATAATATCTAAAATTAGATCAGATGTTGCAAATATACGGAAAGTATAGTTTACAATAGACCATGAACAACACTTTTTCTGTCCTGATTTTTGCAGAGGCGTTAGTTATGGACAGGTTTGTATTCATCGGAGTGGTAGCGTTCAGGTCGTTATGACCGCCGGATATCGATTGTAAGTCCTTTAATGAAGTTGGCCGAACGGATGTGTAGGGATGTTTTTCTTCTAAAATGAGGCAATAAAACTTGCTTATCCGATTTATAGTATTATCTTTGTGTCAGAGTTTGAGTTACGTATTATTATCGTATAGTTCTTCTTTTCATAAAGTAGGTCTCTCCATTAATTTTCCTCCTCATACCCTAATAGTAATTATTAAAAATAAAATTTCAAATGAACATTTACATTACAGGCTTGAATTATCGCATTAATGATGCTGACTTAAATGATTTGTTTGCGGAGTATGGAGAAATTACTTCTGCAAAAGTTATTATGGACAGAGAAACAGGACGGTCCAGAGGATTTGGTTTTGTCGAAATGCCAAATGATGCAGAAGGCCAAAAAGCAATCGATACGCTTAACGGAACTGAACTGGAACAGAAAGTTATTTCAGTAAGCGTTGCGCGTCCCCGGACAGAAAGACCTTCAAACGGCGGTGGATACCGTGACAGAGGAGGTTATAATAATAGAAGATATTAGTCCCCTTTTATATTGGAATGTGTCAAAAACTATAACAGGTTTTTGACACATTCTTTTCCTGCAGTTTAATTAGCCCTGCCCCTTAAATGCAATATCAGGACTCTCAAATCCTGTTTTTTCCTATGTTAGAAATTGTTTGCATTCTACTCAAAATCCTTACGTGACAGATTGATAACTAATAAAAATAAATATAGATTATATGGCAAAATCCGTAACATTCAACAAACGAGAAAACGAAAAAAAGAAACAAGCCCGAAGAGCAGAAAAACAAAAGAAAAAAGAAGATAGAAAGTTGCTTGGGAAAGCCGGTAGTTTTGAAGATATGATAGCTTATGTGGATGAAAATGGTGTAATAACATCTACTCCTCCGGAATTTAATCCAAACAAAGAAGAAATAAAGCAAGAAGAAATTCTTATATCAGTCCCTAAGAAAGAAGACATAGAGGGCCCTTCAGTTTTGCGAGGACGGATAGACTATTATAATGAATCAAAAGGTTATGGTTTTATCAAAGACCTTGATGGCGCGGAGAAATATTTTTTCCATGTAAGTAATAATTCACTTGCCAATATTTCTGAAAATGATATTGTTACCTTTGACCTTGAACGGGGATTGAAAGGAATGAATGCTGTAAATATTACCCTTGAAGATAATACTTCAAATGAAAATAAGATTGAATCATGAAAAAAGGAGAAACAATGAAATCCGAAGTTAATTTGTCCAGTCAATTGACGAAAAATGCACTGAAAGAGCATAAGAAAAGAGTCGGTGATGTCGTGCTTGTCGCCATCAGTCCACGTACAACAATCGAACTTCCGGCAAACTTATCACAAGCAGAAAGGGAAGTGCGCATTGAACTTTATAAAAAGTTGCATAGCTCTAAGGTGTAGGATAGCAAAAGAAAAGGTTGTCCTTTGCAGACAACCCCTCTTTTTTTGAATGATAGATTATTCCATTAATGCAAAGCAACACCAAAGAACAGGAGCCTGGCCATGGTAGTCACCTGTTATTCTTGGACGGTCATAATAATACTGTTTGTCATTCTTTTTGTTAGTCCCGACGCATACTTCTGTCACATCTCCTTCTTTATTAATATAAGGGACTAATGCCATCCAGGCTTTGCGTGCTACCGGCGAATATTCTTTTTTATCCAGCCATCCCAATTTAACACCTGTGATCATGGCATATGTGAACATCGCTGTGCCTGATGTTTCCGGCCAGCAAGCCTGATCGTCTACCAGTTGACTCCACATACCGTCTGGCATTTGATATTCTTTCAGGCTTCTCATCATTAAGAGATATCCTTCCAATATACGGGGACGGTCCGGATTGTCTTCCGGCAGGTAACGGAGTAACTCTGTCATGCCGGCTGCCATCCAGCCGTTTCCGCGTCCCCAATAGAAGGGTACGTCTGGCGCATGGTAGAACAGACCGTTAGGGCGTTGAAGCTCGTCCAGATACATAACCATTTCACGGGCTGCCCGGTCTATATATTCCCTTTTTCCTGTACTTTTGTAGGCCTGTGATTGGATAATTGTGATCATAAACATATCGTCGATCCATAGGCGGGTCTGCCAGGAGAAGCCTTTTTTAGCCCACTCTTTTTCCTCTGTTGTAGCGTTGTCGGGCACTTGCCATTGCGTATCGGCATACGGAATACCCAAATCAAGGTAGCGTTTGTCTTTTGTGATCTGGTAGAACTCGAGCGGCAGACAGCCGAACATATTCAGATCGACATGATTCATATAGGGCCGATGGTCTGCTTCAGTTGTAAATAATGGTTCAAACCTGTTTTGAAGCTGTTTGAACAGTTCGTTGTTTTTGGTTGCAACTGCATATTTTAAGGCTCCGTACCAGGTACAGACTTCTGCATAATGAATACCATCCCTTCCATTCTTTTTATGAAACATGTGCTTGCCGGGGATAAAACGCTTACTTATTAATGTTCCTATTTCTTTAGGGGTATAACCTGCCGGAAAGTTGTCGAGATCGGATTCGGAACTCATCGAGTACTGGACAACAGATAATAGACATATTATCGGAATAAAAAACTTTGTTTTCATATTATTTTGATAAATGGGAAGCTGCCCGTCGCATCAGGGCAGCTTCGAATAGACATGTTTAATTAATAGTAACCCGGATTTTGTTCTTCGGCATCAGTTCCTCTTGGATTCAAGCGGTCTATGTGCTTTTGAGGAATCGGGCGAAGTTTATGGTGCGATTTGAAGGTTACGGCTCCTTCGGTGTTCCATTTCTTAACGTATTCTTCTAATTTCTCACACCGTACCAAATCATTCCAACGGCAGGTTTCACCCAGTAATTCACGTCCACGTTCGTCCAACATGAAGTCGATGAAATTACTTTGGAGCTCTGCGGCCGTCACTTGAATACTTGCAAAAGTATTATTGGTATCTCCCATTTGTCCGCCTTCTTCACGCCAGTATTGGGACATTTTGGTTTCACCATCCTGCCATGCCGCACGTTTGCGGACAATATTGATATAGTCGGCTGCCGTCTGGTAATCGCCATTGCGCCCGGCTGCTTCCGCTGCAATCAGATAAGTTTCTGCCAAACGCATTTTGACCCATTCGCGTCCCCCTTGTCCGTCATTTACGGATAAGCGTAAAGGATCGAAATATTTCAGCAGGGGAGGATAGTAGCGGTTGTTTTTAGTAACATCTTCTCTATCCCAGGCGAAATATTTGTAACGATACGTTTCTGTAGTCGGGTTGATACTATAATAGATAGCAGTATCTCCCACTTCCAGCCCTGCGCCTTCGCGGTTGGCATAATAGACCCATTTGAAGCTCTTGTAGAAACGGGAGTCGTTTTTACGGTCAAACAATTGCAACATTGTTCTTTGTGATTGAAGATGCCTTCTGTATGGGCGCCCGTTTTCAAGGTCTCTCGTCATGCCCGGTTGGTCTTCATACCAGGAACCCCAATATAAATGGAAGGTATTACCGTCTCCCCGGTAAACCGGATCGGTGGTGAACTGGACTGAAAAGATTACTTCTTTGTTGCCTTGATTATTGATGTCCCACAAGCTGGCGAAATCAGTCAGTAATTCATATTGCCCGCTTTCAATGACCATTTTTGCATATTTCAAAGCATTTTCCATATCTGTAGGTTGCTGTCCGCGTTGGTCGCTGACTGCACTTCCGCGTGTAAGATACACTTTGGCTAACAGGTGGGCGGCGGCATATTTGGCGGCTTTTCCTGTCTTGGTCGGTTTCTCGGGAGAATATTCTACCGAATACTCCAGGTCTTTGATGATCTGATTATAAATGTCGGCGACTGATGCACGCGGGAAATCAGTTCTCACATCGAAAGATACATCCAATACCAAAGGTATATTTCCGAATTGTTGTACCAGTTCGAAATAGAAAAAAGCACGAAGGAAAGACATTTCGGCGAGAGCTACTTGCTTTTGGGCTTCCGTCATCGAGGTAGACCCTTCTACTTGCTGAATGACTAAGTTAGCCGTATTAATCGCTTTATAATGGTTTTCCCAGAATTCATATAAAACACTGGCATCCGGGTTTAACTGGCTTCCATATTTGTTAAAGGCATCAGCTTGCTTTCCCGGATCCTCTCCCTGCGTGAACAGGTCTGTTCCGTATTCTGTCAGTACATTATATCTTTCGTTTCCAGCTCCCCAGCGCATAAAGCTGTAGGTCGCCGTTGCGGCAGATTCTACGCCTGCAACAGTTCCATAATAATCAGGAGTTAAACGGGGAAGGTCTTTCTCCTTCAGATAATCATCACAACTTGTAAGTCCGAAGCATGCGCTTGCCAGACTAAGAAGAACAATCTTCTTTATATTATTAGATTCTTTCATTGTTTCTTATTTTTTTGATTAAAAGCTTATATTAAGACCGACCAACCAGGTTGATGGGGTTGGGCGTGTATAGCCGGCATACGTCCCATCGACATCTTTATTCAGTGTGTTTTCCGGATCAACTCCGCTAAAGTTTGTCCACATCCATGAATTTTGTGCCTGTACATAGATGCGGCAGCGTGAGATATCCCATTTCTTTGTGATCTGACTTGGAATGGTGTATCCTAAAGTCACGTTACGCAATTTGATGAAGTCGCTCTTTTCGTAATGCAACGTTTCATAATACGGGAGATAATCGACTCCTTCGATCGGACGGGGGAATGCGTTTGTCGGATTTGTCGGAGTCCAGTAATCGACTTTCACATTGCCATTTCTGTGAGCCTGATTCAGATAACTGATGTTGTTTTTAACCATAGCACCGAAGTTACCTTCGAAGAAGAAGCTGAAATCAAAATCTTTATATCTGAATGTGTTATTTAAACTCAATATGAATTTAGGTCTTTGCTGTCCCTGGATAACACGGTCATCAGAAGTTATTTTGTAATCGCCATTGTCCCACAGTCGGATTGTTCCCGGAGAAAAGTTACTTCCGTTTTTATTGAACTTCTCCATTTCGGCACGATCTTCCGGGGTATCTTGCCAGATACCGACTTTCTTATAATCATAGAATACGTTAATCGCTTCACCGATGAACCAAGCGCTACCGGGGTCGTCTTCTTTACCGTTATATAACTCTACGATCTCTTCTTTATTGGCATACATCATGAAGTCTGTCGACCACGTGAAATTCTTGTTGTTGACATTCAGTGAGTTCAACGTAAGCTCAACTCCCTTGTTACGTGTCTTTCCCACATTCGATTTTATCTGGTTAAAACCGGAAACAATGGGCAATTGTCTGTCTAACAGCAAGTCTTTTGTATTTTGTAAATACAGATCAATTGTTCCGTTAAGCCTGTTTCCGAAGAATCCGAAATCAAAACCGGCATTCCATTGGCCTGTAGTCTCCCAGGTCAATGTCGTATTAGGCATTTTATCAGGAGCATAGCCGAAGATCGATTCGCTACCGTAATTATAAGGCTTTTGTGCCAATGTCCCTTTTGTTTCATAAGGATCTACTTCCGAGCTGGCAACAACACCGTAGCCCATGCGCAATTTCAGGTTGCTGAGGAATGTCGCATTTTGCATGAATGACTCTTCATTAATACGCCAAGCCAATGCCGCAGCCGGAAAAGCTACCCATTGATGCCCTTCTGCCAGACGTGAAGACCCGTCATATCGGGCTGAGACAGTAGCCAGATATTTCCCTTTAAAACTGTAATTCAAACGAGCCATGAAGGAGGCCAGCTTCCACTGTGTCTTACCGCTTTCCGTTTTTTCGGGATTGGAGGCGGAACCTACGTCGTTGTATAGCAATTCGTCAGCGGGGATCCCCTGGACCGGTATTTTGTTGTATTCCCGGAGGTATTCATTGATCGACTGGAGTAAGGTCACGCCGATCGTATGATCTTCAAAAGTTCTGTCATAGAACAACAAGTTCTCCCAGGTAAACATGGATCTGTTTTCCGTACCGTTTCTGGCATAGTTCATGGTATTACCCCGTGCTTCAGCCGATTGGAAATTATAATCCTGTCTGGTCTCATAGTCTATACCCAAATTAGTACGGAACCGGAGTCCCTTCAGCGGTAATGTGATGTCGGCATAATAGCTACCGATAAATCGGTTTATCTTTAAAGGATTCGAGACTGCTCCTTCAGCTAACCGTAGCAATGGATTACGCCATTGGTCATCCGTTCCTGAGACTTTTTCCAACAGATTGCCGTCGTCGTCATAAAAACGTCCCATAGGCATGACACGCCAGGAGTTGAACAGGGTTGAACCTCTTTCCTGTGTGGAGTGGGTATATCCTGTAAATGCCCCGAACTTGATGTATTTATTGACCGAGTGCTCGAGATTCAAACGGATTGAATAGCGTGAAAAATCTTCATCTTTAACAAGCCCCTTGTAATCATAGTATGAACCGCTGAATGTGAAGCTGGTTTTGTCAGTACCTCCACGTACGCTCAGCTGATGATCGGTAACCATACCGGTACGTTGTACGGCATCCCACCATTTGCTGCCTGAGCGGACTTTTGAAGGATCGTAATTGCCGTTTTCATCGTAGGCCATTCGTAAAGACTCCAACGTGTAAGGATCGTTGGCGAAAGACCCGATCTTCTGGTCTTCTTCCCAACTTGGTGTTGCCGAGAGATATTTACCTGTGGATCGGTAAGATTCGCGAACGGTTTCCGCATAAGCTGCACCATCCATATATTCCAACTGGTTCAACACGGTTTGGAAACCTATGTATCCGTTATAGTCGACCTGGGTTTTTCCGGCTTTCCCTTTTTTAGTGGTTATCAGGATAACACCGTTTGAACCTCTTGCACCATAGATCGCAGTTGCAGATGCATCTTTAAGAATATCTATCGTTTCAATGTCCGAAGGACTGATTTCATTGAGTCCTCCCACGACAGGAATACCGTCCACGATATAAAGAGGATCGCTGCTACCGCTGATAGAGCGTTTACCTCTGATGACAACAGAAGCGCTTTCACCGGGTTTCGTTGTCGAATTGGATACAAATACGCCGGGAAGACGCCCTTGGATGGCCTGAGTCGCGCTTGTAACGGGCGATTTGGATATTGTTTCCGAGTTGACAGAGGAGACCGAACCGGTGAGGTCTTTCTTCTTAACGGTTCCGTATCCTACTACGACAATTTCTTCAAGTCCCAATGTCTCTGCTTCCAATGTAATGTTCAGGTTTGACTGGCTGCCCACTTTTATTTCCCGTGTCTGATAACCGATATAGGAAATAACAAGTACCGGATTTGTTTCCGCGACAGACAACGAGAATCTGCCATCTATATCGGTCACAGTACCTGTAGTTGTTCCCTTCACCACGATATTCACCCCGATTAAAGGTTCTTTTGTGTTATCGACAATTGTCCCGGTAATGGTTCTTGTCTCTTGCTGTAATATCGTAAAAGAGGAATTTGCCTTTTTTGATTTGGCGATAGAAACCTGGCGGTCGTTTATGGTATACGCCAGGTCCGTATCGGCAAAAAGATTATTCAAAATAACATCAAGAGTTTTAGAATTGACTTTTATGTCAACCTTCTTTTCCAAGTCTTGACGGACATTGTCTGAAAAAAAGAAAACATACTCCGACTTTTTCTCAATAACTCCGATTACTTCTTTTATCGACTGTTTGTTGACGTCGAGCGAAAGTAACGTATTTTGAGAATAGGTCATAGAAAATGAATTTCCAATGCTTAAGACCAATAAAATGATTATGATTTTCATAATATGTAAGGTATAACGTAGACCGTTAAACCACGATCTATCGAGATAATGATTTATTTTCATATATTTGTAGTGATTTTAAAAGTTTAGTACGTGATAATAACTTTGGAATCTTATGCCGGGTAATACTGCCAATATTGTCCGGCATATTTTTTTCATGATCGATGTTTCATAGGCATTTCAATTTAAATTAGACTTATAGTTAGCAATAGTGATTATTCCTATTTCTTTTGTACCAATATCCGATCTGCTTTCTGCGAATATTTAATCGGAATCGTGTTATATATGGTTTTCATGACATCTTCCAGGTTATCGAATAAAACTAATTTCCCGTTGCATTTAAGTTGTGCAATGTTTTCATCATAATCGATGGGTGTATCATAATAGCGGGACAAACGTTTCAATATATTGGATAACGGTTCGCTTGCAAACTGAAGGTAACCCTCTTTCCAGCTGATATAATTATTGACATCTATCTGTTGGACGGATATTTTATCCATTGATACGGACAACATCTGGTTGGGCTTTAAGCGAGCTTTTTCCTTATTAATGCTGACATCCACACATCCTTCCACCAATACGACTGAATAATCCGTATCTTCATCATAGGCTGTGACATTGAATTGAGTTCCCACGACATTTATAGTCATGTGGGAGGTGTTGACATAAAAAGGCTTGGCCTTATTTTTCTCAACTTCAATATATATTTCACCGTCGACCCAGATTTCTCTTCTATCGATTTTGAATGTTGTCGGGAATTTAAGTGTGGAGCCGGAATTAACCCAAACTTTTGAACCGTCGGCTAACGTCAGGCTCGATCGTTTCCCTTTGGGAACAATCAAGGTGTTTAATGCAGTTTCTTCTTCTTCTGTTTTTGAAACTTTTATTTGTTCAACTCCTGCGTTTGCGGTGATTTCTCCTTTCTTGTCATATTTAATATCTGCATCTTCCTCGAATGTGATAGTTCTGTTGTTGGCCAACACTAATTGTATATCTTTTTGATTGACAGAGCTGCTGTCTGCTACAACAAGCAGGTTTTCGTGTGGAACTTCATTTTTGCCTGAAAAGAATGGTTGCAACAGAACCAGAAGCAGGGCGACACAGGCTACTGCTGATACTGTCAGATATATCCGGAATCGACGTCGTTTATTCCTGTTTTCTATATCTTTCTGTATTAAATCAAATAAGTTCCGTTTCTCTTCCGGAGAAAGTTTTTGAGTGTTCAATTTTATTGATTTTAAGATGCTTATCGCTTCTTCTATCTCATCTGTCAGATGTGGGTTTACCTTAATAAATTGCTCCCAATAAAGATTGTCTTCCTGAGTCGGAAACAATCTCCATTGTATAAAAGACTTATTCTGTAACCACTGATTCGATAGCATATTCGATTAATTTTCATAATATAGACGATCCGGAATTTTTTTTGTTCCCATTTTTTCTAAATATTTTCGTCACGCATGCGTTTTATTGCTCTGGATATAAGTTTTCTTACGGCAGGAGCGGTCATATCCAACAGGTCTGCCACTTCTTCGTATTCCATTTCTTGTATGAAACGTAAATAGACAGCTTCTCTCTGTCTATCTGTCAGGATTTCCAGTAAAGTCTTTATTTCAGTTTCAAGAGCCAGCTTGTCTTCATTGGCGATCAACTCATCTAAAACAGAAGGTTCGATTAAAAACGGTAAGTCCGGAGCTTCAACGATATTTTCTTTATTGAGGGATTTATAGATGTCGAACAGACGGTTTTTGAGCATTCGGAATAAATAGTATTTCAAATGTGTGATTCCTTCCAGTTGCTTTTTGTTTATATAGAACTTGAAAAAAGTATCTTGTATCGCGTCTTTGAGTGTTTCCCGCTCGAATCCTAACCCTATGCCATAGGCAAACAGTTCGTCGACATATTTATTATATATCAATGAAAAAGCATTGTTGTCTCCTTTCAGGAATGAAAATAGCAGGAACTGCCCCTCTTCGTCGTTTGCTTTTTTATTTTCGTCGTGTTCGCTTATATTACTCACTCAAAAACGGATCTTCTTTTCTTATTGAATACAAATGTAGTAAAAAATACTATTCCGGAATGAAAACCATTGTTATGTATCACTATTAAGCTATTTATTAGCTATTTCAATATGGATGTAACCCTTGAAAGCATTTTTCGCGTCATGATTTTGTTATTCAGGAAACTGACTATGTAGCCGGTGATGCAAGCGGCTATCAGCGAGCCTTCCCTGACTCCTTCAATCCGTCGTGTGAAGATCAGCGATAGTAGAATTGCAATCGTTACCAGGGTAAAGTCAAATACGACTTTGAATTTACCGAACTCTTTCTTGTAACGGCGTGAAGCGTAATTGACAAATCCCTCGGCGCTCATCATCGTAACCTGAGGTTTAATCTCAAGTACGACCCCGATAGACTGGACGATACATCCGACCAGCAACAGTCCGATCGACATGATATAATTGGAAGGCCGTAAACCTTCTGTGATCATCATGTTAAAGTCGATGAAGGCTGAAAAGATAAATGAAAACGGAATTTGTAGAAGAATTGAAATCCTGTCCTGTCTGCTTTTGGTTCCGCGTATGAGCCAAAACTGACCTAATATAAGCAATACATTAACAATAAAAGTACAAGTTCCTAAAGATAACGGGCTGTTGAGGCTCAATACATAGTTTACGCTTGAAATGGGAGTTGTCCCTAATGCGGAATGTATGATTAGAACAATTCCTGCTGCTAAAAAATATAATCCGATGACAAATACCAAATACTTTCTTAAAATGATTTTTATATTCATATCTCGCGACAATAATTTAATCACATATAATTGCTTCCCGCAATTAAGTGTATGCAAATGTCGTTATTATTTTGTAAAAGGCTTTTGATTTTAATGAAAAAAACGTTATTCCTGAAAGCGTTTTTTATCGTATATCCGCTGGAAGGCAGGAAAGATTTCGTATCTTTAGAGCAACTAAAAAGGGTGTCGTATGTTTAAACAATTTGATTTTCAGCAGATGATCAGTGCTTTTATTGTATTGTTTGCTGTGATTGATATAATTGGTTCTATTCCAATCATTATCAATCTGAAGGAAAAAGGTAAGGATGTGAATGCCATGAAGGCTACGGTTATCTCTTTTTTGTTGATGATCGGGTTCTTTTATGCGGGGGATATCTTGCTGCGGCTTTTCCATGTGGATATCGAGTCGTTTGCCGTCGCAGGTTCGTTTGTGATTTTCCTGCTCTCGCTGGAAATGATTTTAGACATAGAAATCTTTAAAAACCAGGGACCGATAAAGGAGGCGACGCTTGTCCCGTTGGTCTTTCCTTTGCTGGCGGGGGCCGGTTCGTTTACCACTTTGCTGTCTTTAAGGGCGGAATATGCCAGTGTTAACATTGTAGTTGCTTTGATACTGAATATGGTATGGGTCTATTTTGTAGTCCGTATGACAGCGCGTATCGAACGCTTTTTCGGGAAAGGCGGCATTTATATTGTCCGGAAGTTTTTCGGCATTATTCTACTGGCGATATCGGTTCGCCTGTTCACGGTTAACATAAACCTGTTAATGGAAGCGATACAAGGACATTGAACAGGGATTTATAAAGTTCCCTTTTCGCTTTTAACCTGTCCTTGCTCTTTCAGGACAGCGGAATAGCTGTAATCTCCGGCTAACTGATGAGGCATTAAGTTTACGGATTTGACGGCAATGCTGTTTCCCTTTTTTGTGAATACCAAACATTGGTCGTTTAGCTTTCTTTCTTCCAGATTGAATACCATATTCGGATTGAAATGTTGTCCGTTCACCCGCACCTCGAAATGGAGATGTTCGGTTGTTGCCCGTCCGGTGCGTCCTGTCAGGGCAATCGGCTGGCCTGCTTTGATATGGTCGCCGGGCTTAACCAGGTTTTTGGAGTTATGGCTGTAGACTGTTTCCAATCCGTTATAATGGCGTACAACAATTACATTCCCGTATGCATAATAGGGTTTTGCCAGACGAACGATGCCGTCAAAAGCGGATACGATCGTATCATTTGCACAAGTCTTCAGGTCTACGCCCGAATGATGTCTTCTGCGTCCGGCATAAGGAGATATGACTTTGGCTCCGGGTAAAGGAAATGCATAATCTTCTTTTTGTATGAGGCCGAGGTCGATGAGCATGGATGTTTCGTCTGCCATCAACATCGGATCCGGAACGGCAATATCGCTTTTTTCCCTGGCCGAGAAGTTCTCTGTGATATTTTTACGTGGAGAAGTTTGTTGCTGTAGCTCAGGTTCTTCCGGAAACAGAAATGCTAAATCTGTGGCAGGAAGGGGCACGTCTGTTGTAGGCAGGATCAGAATTGAATCTGGTTGCGGGACAGGTCGTGTTTGAGCCGTCCACAAAGAATGGCAGGCACTTAATGCAAATAATATAATGATTAACAGTAGACTATAGCGTGTTTTAAACATTTTGTGAAATTGTTAGCGTTGCAAAAATAGAGAAAAACGGCTAAAGAAAAAATCCCATTTTTATTTGTTTACACATCATTCTGATTTCTTTATATTTATTATCGTACTGGACTCAGAGATGAGCGACATGAAAAAGGCGTTCGAAATTACTTCGGACGCCTTTGAATGCTAAACTATTTATAATTACCTGTCAATTATGATTGAAAGAGGGAACGGGCGATACCCAGTTCCAGACCGCGTAATTCTGCCAGGCTGCGCAAACGGCCGATGCAGGAATAACCCGGATTGGTCTTTTTGTGCAAGTCGTCAATCATCTGGTGGCCGTGATCCGGACGCATGGCGATTGAACAACCGCGTTCCTGTTCGATTTCTAGGAGCGCTTTCATTACCTCATACACATTTACGTCGCCTTCCAGCAAGTTGGCTTCGTAGAAGTTTCCGGCTTCGTCACGTTTTGTGCTACGTATATGGACGAAGTCGATACGGTCGCCAAAGCGTTTCATCATACCGGCCAGATCATTGTCGCCACGTACGCCGAACGAACCGGTACAGAGGCATAAGCCGTTGCTCTTGTTCGGAATTGCTTCGATCAGTTTGCTGAAATCTTCTTCGGTGCTCAGGATACGTGGTAAACCGAGGATAGGATAGGGAGGGTCATCCGGATGGATAACCATGCGTGCACCCACTTCATCAGCAACCGGAGTAATCTCTTTCAGGAAATAGATCAGGTTGGCACGGAGTCTTTCCGCATCGATATCTTTGTAGCGGTCCAGTTCTGCACGGAACTGGTCGAGTGTGAAACTCTCTTCCGAACCGGGCAGACCTGCGATCATATTCCGGACCAGCAAAGCCTTGTCGTCTTCCGTCATTTCATCGAGACGGGCTTTTGCAATGGCTTTTTCTTCGTCTGTATATTCCTGTTCTGCTGCGGGACGTTTCAGGATATACAGGTCGAAAGCCATGAATGCGGCACGTTCGAAGCGCAATGCTTTGGAACCGTCCGGCATGGTGTAAGCCAGGTTGGTACGTGTCCAGTCCAGAACTGGCATGAAGTTATACGTGATCACACGGATATCACAAGCTGCCAGATTACGGATACTTTCTTTATAATTCTCGATATATTTCTGGAAGTCTCCGCTCTGTGTCTTGATATGTTCGTGTACAGGAACGCTTTCCACTACGCTCCAGCGCAAGCCGGCAGCTTCGATCATATCTTTACGTTTCCGGATTTCCTCTACTGTCCATACTTCCCCATTCGGGATATGGTGCAAGGCATTTACAATTCCGGTAGCGCCGGCCTGGCGGATATCGGAAAGGCTAACTGGATCGTTCGGTCCGTACCAGCGCCAAGTTTGTTCGCATAAATACATAATGTCTTGTATTAATTGGGATTAAATAGAGAATGCATCGAATCCACCGTCTACAATCGCAATTGTTCCGGTTACGAATTTAGAAGCGTCGCTGATCAGATACTGGATTGTTCCGAACAATTCTTCCGGTGAACCCAGGCGTCTGAACGGAGTATGTGCGATGACGGATTCGGCACGCGGCGTATAAGATCCGTCCGGATTAGTCATCAGAGTACGGTTCTGCTCGGTCAGGAAGAATCCCGGAGCGATCGCATTTACGCGCAGACCTTCACCGAATTTGATTGCCAGCTCGCCAGCCAGATACTTGGTCAGGTTGGAGATAGCCGCTTTGGCAGCGCCGTAGCCAACTACGCGTGTCAGCGGACGCAAGGCTGATTCGGAAGAGAAGTTTACGATCGCGCCTTCTTTTTGCTGGGCCATTACATCGGCAAATACTATGGTCGGAAGAACTGTCCCGAACAGGTTCAGGTCGACTACCTTGCGGAATGCGTCGATGTTCAGGTCGAAAATAGTGCTGTCCGGTCCGATAGTCGCACCAGCCATATTCCCACCGGCTGCATTCAGCAATGCGTCGATCCGGCCGTATTTAGCCAGGATATCTTTTTTGTTCTGTTCCAGAACTTCCTTGTTCAATACGTCGGTCAGGAAGAAACTTGCTTCTCCGCCTTTAGCCTTGATTTCAGCAACAATCTGTTCGCCGGTTTCTGCTGCGCGGTCGAGGATTACGATTTTAGCACCTTCTTCAGCCAGGTGTCCTGCAATACCCCGGCCAAGGATTCCGGCTCCGCCGGTAATGATGACGACTTTGTCTTTAACGCAAAATAAATTAGCCATGTTTTTTATTGTTTATGTTGTGATAATTCCATTGTTTCTGTGATATTGTGCTCGCGCACACATCGGGCACAAAAGTATAGTATTTATTTATCAAACAAAAGGAAAACAGGGAAAAAATACCTTTTTATGTTTTCAAATATAATTGTTGTAGTATTTGATATTCTCTTTTATCAGTATGTCGATCGGCATATAGTTGATCTGCTCGACTTTCTCTTTCAGGACCAGATGGCGGAACAAGGCCCGTATGCAATTGAATCCCTGCACTTCCGGCCGCTGGGCGATCAGATGGGTAATATTGCCGTTGTTCAGGCAAGTGATGTTCGGGTCGATCACATCATAACCGATCAGCCTGAATCTTTTTTCCTTTGCCTCAAAATATTTGCCTAACAGATGCGCACGCGAATTGAATATGATGCCGGCATTTACTTCCGGATGCTCCTTGAGGAAGCTGTCCAACACCTGAATGTTCTTTTCCGGTTCATCGGCATGCAGCTGTACGGAATGGATCCGGCCGTCGTAGTTCTTTTCCGCAAGATAATTCCGGAAACCTTCTTCCCGCTTCATAACCTGTGTTACCTGCATTTCTCCTTTGCGGATAAAGCGGAAAACGGCGATGTTCTCTGCCGGATCGATCTGTTCGTAAAGGAGGCGTCCGGCAATATATCCGGAGTCGTACGAATTGGTCCCGTAGTAAGCCACGCAATTCGTGTTCTCGATGAAAGCATCGATCAGGACGTATGGTATCTGCAACTGGTCCAGCCGGGAAGTCAGCTTGATCACGCTTTCACGGAATTGCGTTGCAATCACGACACCCTGACAGTCTGCCTCTTCAATCCGGGGGATAAGTTCGTCGAAGCTGTCTTTATCATACTGATTGAAGCACATGCGCTCGACTTCCACATTGTAGCTGAACAATTCCTGCTCTGCCTTGTCAATGCCTTCACACAGCTTGTCCCAGTATTCGCCTTTTGCAAAGGAAGGGATCAACGTGATAAAATGATAGTTCTTTTTCAGTGCAAGGGAACGTGCTATCAGGTTAGGATGATAGTCGATCTCTTTTAATACTTTTTCGACCTTTTTCTGTGCCTCTTCCGACACTTTACCTCGATTGTGTAATATGCGGTCAACGGTTCCGGTAGATACTCCGGACATTTCTGCAATGTCTTTTATTCTGTATGTCTTACCCATAGGTTGGAAAGCTATACAGCCCGCAGAAGTTTTCTTTTTGCGGGCTGCCTGTCTGTTTTATAATGATTATTGTTGTTCTTCCGCAGTTGTCGAAATAGAATTTAATTTTCTGAATGTATAGCACTGCATCATGTATATCAGCGGTGCGGCAACGAAAAGACCGACAAAGAACAGGATACAACCCACTAATGCAATACCGATCATCGCCAATGCCAGCAAGAACAACGGCATAACCTGTCCTTCGGTCAGCTTCCAGCTTTTTTGCAGGGATTCCATAATGCCGCAGTCTTCCTCTACTATATAAGCAGAATAAAATTGCAGACGGAGAGCCAGATAGATGCCCGGAACGATCAGTAATATGGTACCGATACTTACCGCAATACCCATAATAAGGCTGGCGATAAAATAAGTGACGATCTTGCGGGATTGCTGCCCGTAAGCGGAGAATTGCGGTTCTTCACCGTCAATCGTCTGGAACATGTTCTTGAAATACCCCAGCATGAAAACGCAACCGATGATAGCGCTGATCAGATTAACGACAATCTTACCGACCATCGAACCTTCTGCCGGCATGCCGAACAAACTGATGATTAATGATAGGATGAAATATCCGATAAACAGCCCTACCAGCACCCAAATCTGTGATTTAGTGTACTTCCATGAAGTGCTGAACACTTCCGAGATCATAAACTTTGGTTCCATATGAATTGATTATTTAGGTTATATATGCCGTAAAATTAGGATAAATTATTGAATAAACAAATTCCCTGTTAAAATTGTGTTGCAATCCGAACGAATATATTTTCGATTGGTCAAAGTCTTGATATGTCTCTGATACAGAAATATAAAATAAGCAATTTTTTAGTATAAAAGAATGTATAAACGGGAAAAGTACAATAAAAAGATTCTACATTTGTACGTTTTTTTAGCAGGAGTAGCCCGCGGCCTGCAACTTTGGACAATAAGATTCGTGTAGAAATTCGTATATTTAACTAAGAGAGTTCTATGGGTATGTGACAGCAGTTTCATCCTTATGAAACATCCGTTCCATAGGGAAGAAACAAAAGTCTCATAAGGATGAAACCGGAAATAGGGGGGCAGGAAAATAGGTATTGAATATATATTAATAATGAATATGGATAAACAAATGTTGAGAACTACTATTACCCAATTGAGGCAAATCGCATTATTTGCAGTGGGGGTGTCTTTATTAACTGCTTGTGGAAATAGCCAGGGCGGTATGAAATTAGGGGATAATGAATTTGCTGTTCTTACAGTCAGTTCGACAACCAGTGACCAGTCAACATCCTATCCGGCAACAATCAGAGGTACGCAGGATATTGAGGTTCGTCCCCAGGTTTCGGGTTTTATTGTGAAGTTATGTGTGGATGAGGGTGCGACTGTCCGTAAGGGGCAGGCTTTATTCCAGATCGATCCGACGCAGTATGCCGCTGCGGTAGGGCAGGCGAAAGCCGCCGTCGAAATGGCGAAAGCTAATGTCAGCACTTTGACTTTGACCGAAAAGAACAAAAAGGCATTGTTCGATCAAAAGATTATCAGTGATTTTGAATATCAGACAGCCATCAACCAGCTTATGTCGGCCAAGGCAAATCTGGCTCAGGCGGAAGCGTCTTTGGTCAGCGCGAGCCAGAATCTGTCTTTCTGTACGGTGACAAGCCCGTCGAACGGCGTTGTCGGTACCTTCCCGTACCGTATCGGGAGTTTGGTAAGTCCTTCCGTGGCGCAGCCATTGACAACCGTGTCCGAAATCGGGGATGTTTATGTTTACTTCTCCATGACGGAAAAAGAACTGCTGCGTCTGACTAAGGCAGGGGGTACGTTGAAAGAACAGTTGGAAAAGATGCCGGCTGTAAAGTTGCAGTTGTCCGACGGTTCGCTTTACCATGCAGAAGGAAGGATCGATGCCGTAAGCGGTGTGATCGACCAGTCTACCGGTTCTGTGAGCATGCGCGCTGTTTTCTCGAATGACAAGAACATACTGAGAAGCGGTGGCACGGGTAATATTGTTTTCCCGTATACGATGGATAATATCATCATGATCCCTCAGTCTGCTACGATAGAGATTCAGGACAAGAAGTTCGTTTTCGTCCTGCAGCCTGATAATACAGTGAAGAATACGGAAATCCAGATTTCAAATCTGGATGATGGGAAGAGCTATCTGGTTACGAACGGTTTGAAATCCGGTGACAAGATCGTAATTGAAGGCGTACAGAAGCTGAAAGACGGCCAGGCTATCGAGCCGATTACTCCGGAACAGCAGAGAGCCAAGTACGATCAGGCTTTGAAAGATCAGCACGAAGGTAATCTGAAGACCGCTTTTAATTAATTACTCCCATTTGTTCGTTAAAAACAGAAAATATGAAATTAGATAGATTTATAAATCGCCCGGTGCTCTCTACGGTGATCTCCATCGTAATTGTAATCCTGGGTATCTTAGGCTTGTTGACCTTGCCTATTACCCAATATCCGGACATTGCACCTCCAACCGTGTCGGTGAGGGCCACTTATACGGGTGCCAATGCGCAGACCGTATTGAATAGTGTGATCGCGCCTCTGGAGGACCAGATCAACGGTGTGGAGAACATGATGTATATGACTTCAAATGCATCAAACAACGGTTCTGCCGATATTTCCATTTACTTCAAACAGGGAACGAATCCGGATATGGCGGCTGTCAATGTCCAGAACCGTGTCTCTATGGCGCAAGGTTTGCTGCCGGCCGAAGTAACCAAGATCGGTGTGACGACGCAGAAGCGCCAGAACTCCATGTTGATCGTATTTGCCGTGTATGATGCGGAAGACCGTTACGACCAGAAGTTCCTTGAAAACTACGCCAAGATCAACCTGATTCCGGAAGTACAGCGTGTACCCGGTGTCGGTGATGCAAACGTGTTGGGTACCGACTATTCCATGCGTATCTGGTTGAAGCCGGATGTGATGGCCGAGTATCATTTGGTTCCGACGGATGTTTCGACTGTTCTGGCTGAACAGAACGTCGAGGCGGCTCCGGGATCTTTCGGTGAACAGGGAAACCAGACGTTCCAGTACACGATCCGTTACAAAGGACGTTTGCAGACTGCCGAAGAGTTTGAGAATATGGTGGTTAAAGCTCTTCCCGACGGCGAAGTGCTCCGTCTGAAAGATATCGCGGATATCGAGTTGGGACGTTTGACTTATAACTTCTCCAATAAGGTAAACGGTCATAATGCCGTAGCTTGTATCGTCTACCAGATGGCCGGTACGAATGCGACCGAGACTATCAACAATATCCAGGACCTGCTGGTGGAATCCGAGAAGACGATGCCGCCGGGAATGAAAGTCGAGGTGTCCATGAATGCCAACGACTTCTTGTACGCTTCTATCCATGAAGTAATCAAGACATTGCTTGAGGCCTTTATCCTGGTGTTTATCGTGGTGTATATTTTCTTGCAGGATTTACGCTCCACATTGATTCCGGCTATTGCTATTCCTGTAGCCCTGATCGGTACATTCTTTCTGCTGTCGATGATCGGATTCAGTATCAACTTGCTGACCCTTTGTGCTATGGTGCTTGCCATTGCGATTGTGGTCGATGATGCGATTGTGGTCGTCGAGGGGGTCCATGCCAAACTGGACCAGGGATATAAGTCGGCCAAGCAAGCCTCTATCGACGCGATGAGCGAGTTGGGCGGTGCTATCGTTTCCATTACACTGGTCATGATGTCCGTGTTTATCCCCGTAAGTTTCATGGGCGGGACAGCCGGAACGTTCTATCGCCAGTTTGGTCTGACGATGGCGATCGCAATCGGTTTGTCTGCTCTGAACGCTTTGACCTTGAGTCCGGCGCTTTGTGCGATGTTCCTGAAGCCCCACGAAGAAGAGCATGAGAATAAAAAGACGACGTTTGTCACGCGTTTCCATAAATCGTTCAACGCGGCTTATGACTCGTTGCTGAAAGGATATAAGAAACGTGTCTTATTCTTTATCCAGAAGAAATGGCTGGCGTTCGGGACGGTTATCGGTTCTATTGCCCTGTTGATCTTCTTCATGGAAGTTACGCCGACAGGTATGGTGCCGAATGAAGATACCGGTACGATCATGGGAGCCGTGACATTGCCGCCGGGAACATCTATGGAACGTACGCAGGAAATTATGCAGCGTGTGGATAGCCTGATCGCTTCTGATCCGGCTGTGAAATCACGTACGGCAATTACCGGTTTCAGCTTCATCGGTGGTCAGGGACCTTCTTACGGTTCGTTTATCATCAAATTGAAAGACTGGGAAGAACGTTCGATCATGCAAAGTTCTGATGTCGTTTACGGAAGTTTGTTCATGCGTGCCCAGAAGATTATAAAGGATGGACAGGTGTTGTTCTTTACTCCGCCTATGATCCCGGGTTATTCGGCATCCAGTGATATCGAGTTGAACATGCAGGATAAGACAGGTGGTAGCCTGGAGAAATTCTTTGATGTGTCAAAAGATTATATGGCAGCATTGATCGCCCGTCCGGAGATTAAGTCTGCGCAGACGACTTTCAACCCCAACTTCCCGCAATACATGATCGATATCGATGCGGCGGCCTGTAAGAAGGTGGGTATCAGCCCGAGCGATATCCTGATGACGCTTCAAGGCTATTATGGTGGTTTATATGCGTCCAACTTCAACCGTTTCGGAAAGATGTACCGTGTAATGGTGCAGGCCGATCCTACATTGAGAACGAATATGGAATCGCTGAAGAATATCAAAGTAAAGAATGGAAACCAGATGGCTCCGATTTCCCAGTTCATTACCATGACAAAGGTGTATGGTCCGGATATTATCAGCCGTTTTAATATGTACACATCCATGAAGGTGATGGTTGCTCCGGCCGACGGTTTTACCAGCGGCCAGGCATTGAAAGCGATTGAAGAGGTGGCTGCAACCAACCTGCCTGCCGGTTTCGGTTACGAATTGGGAGGTATGGCGCGTGAAGAGGCTGAAACCA
>URZO01000053.1 GCA_900552465.1 uncultured Parabacteroides sp.
CGAGTACGTCAGTTTAGCAAACTGGTGGTTTCAGCCACTCACCCACACTTCCATGGGCTTCGCGCTTCATTTCCTTGAATTGCGCTGCAAAGATAGGCTGAAGTTTTTGAATATACAAAGCATTTTGGCGATATTTTTTAAGAAAAAGGTGTTACTTTTGTGCCCGGTTCTGATATTCAGAGAATTATTAAGTGAAATATGAGTGGAAAAAAGTTTTCGAAACGAACTGTTATCATAGGAATCCTTTCTTTTATCGTCCTGTTACTGGCAGGAACGGGGTTTTGGGCCTACCGTCTGTTACTGGCGCCGGATTTCACTCCGCGCAATACCGTGTATGTGTATATCGATACCCGCAAAGATTTTGATGATCTCTGCCGTCAGTTGCAGGATTCTGCCGGTTGTCGGCGCATCGGAAGTTTCAAACAGCTTGCCGGCTTGTTGAAATCCCCTGCCAATATGCGCACGGGACGTTATGCTGTGGAGCCGGGGATGAATAACCTGACACTGCTTAACGATTTGCGCAGGGGGCATCAGGTGGCTACCCGTATTACCTTTAATAATATCCGTTTTAAGAAGGATCTGGCGGAACGGCTCTCGGAACAGTTGATGATAGGGGAGGATGAATTGCTCCACCTGCTTACTGATTCCGCTTATTGCGACTCGCTGGGTTTCACGACCGAGACGATCAATACGCTATTTATTCCCAATACATACGAGGTGTACTGGAATATATCCGCCGACAAGCTGATGCAGCGGATGAAGCGCGAGTATAACAATTTCTGGACTGACGCCCGCCTTGCCAAAGCGAAAGCTATCGGGTTGACGCCGACGGAGGTTTCTATCCTTGCCTCTATCGTGGAGGAAGAAACGGCGGCGGCAGACGAATATCCGATCGTTGCCGGACTGTATCTGAACCGCCTGCACCGGGGAATCCCCCTTCAAGCCGATCCGACCGTGAAGTTCGCCATTGGCGATTTCTCACTCCAACGTATCCTTTTCGAACATCTGGAGGTCGATTCTCCCTATAATACCTATAAACACACGGGACTGCCGCCTGGGCCGCTCCGCATCCCGACTATCAAGGGACTGGATGCCGTGTTGAACTACATGAAGCATAACTACCTGTATATGTGTGCCAAGGAGGATTTTTCCGGACGTCATAACTTTGCCGCCACCCTTGCCGAGCATAACCGTAACGCTAACCGTTACCGCGCGGAATTGAACAGGCGGCGCATCCGGTAGGAAGAGTTTACCTTTATAGCTTCATCCTTATGGTTTTTCCAGGTCTTCGTTATGAATTGGGGAAACCATAACGATGTTCGTATTTTATTCCTTATATTTGCCACCGAAAATAAAGAATAGGTAGTATGTTGAATTTTCTGAAAAACTGGACGTTGCCTATTGCAATGTTGTCCGGGGTGTTAGGTTATTTTATGTTTGCCAACTTCACTTTTCTGGAGCCGACAAAACCGTTTGTGAATTCTTTCGTGGCCTATTTAACTCCTTTTCTGATCTTTGCACAGCTATTGCTTACTTTCTGCAAGGTACAGCCGCATGAGTTGTTGCCTTCTCCCTGGCACGGGTGGTTGTTACTGTTTCAGCTTGTTTCAGCTTCGGCGATAGCCGCTTTGCTGATATTCGTCCGGATGGAAGGTTCCTATAAGGAGGTTTTTGAAGGGGCGATGGTTTGCCTGATCTGTCCGACGGCAACGGCGGCAGCTGTTATCACCGGCAAGTTAGGGGGGAGTGCGTCCAGCTTGACGACCTATACGTTGTTATCCAATATTCTGGCGGCAATTGTTGTTCCGCTGATGTTCCCGTTGGTGGAACCGCATGCTAACATTACTTTCCTGACGGCTTTCCTTAAGATATTAAGCAAGGTATTCCCGTTGCTGCTTTTCCCGTTTATCCTGGCGATGCTGTTTCGCTATTACCTTCCGAAGATCCACCATTTCTTGTTGGGCTTCCGCGATATGGCCTTCTATCTTTGGGCTGTTGCCCTTACCATTGTAACAGCCCAGACCGTTAAGTCGCTTGCCAATAGCGATGCGGCAGTGGGAGTGGAGGTACTGATTGCATTGGCCGGATTTATAACCTGTGTCATTCAGTTCTACTTAGGAAAGAGGATCGGAACCCGTTATTTCGACCGTATCAGTGCGGGGCAGGCACTCGGACAGAAGAACACTGTACTCGCCATCTGGATGTCGTACACGTATCTGGACCCGCTTTCATCGGTCGGCCCAGGCTCATACGTCCTCTGGCAGAATATTTTCAATAGCTATCAACTGTGGAAGAAACGGAAGAAAGAAGTTGCTGTTCAGGGTGCAAGCACTAACTCATAGTCAATCACATCCAGCCAGCGGTCGAACTTCAGTCCTACTTTCTCGAAACGGGAAACTTGTTTGAATCCAAGTTTTTCATGCAACACGTTGCTGGCTTCATTCCCCTCCGTGATGCAGGCGATCAGGGCGTGAAATCCTTTCCGGCGGCATTCGTCGATCAGCTTTATCATCAATTGTTTACCGATGCCTTTTCCTGTTCTTTCCGGTGACAGGTAGACGGTTGTTTCCAGTGTGTATCTGTAGGCGGCGCGTTCTTTCCAGGGATGGGCGTAGCAGTATCCGACCACTTTGTTGTCCACTTCGTAAACAAAATAGGGGAAATGGGCGGAGATTTCAGTTATCCGCGAACGCATCGCTTCTTCCTGTAACGGTTCCGTATCGAAGGTCGCTACGCTATGTAAGACATATTCATTGTAGATATCCGTAATCGTTTTTGCATCCTGTAGTTTTACTGGTCTAATCATATTGTCTGAAAGAATTATTATATTATCTATTTTCATACAAAGATAAAAGATAACTACATTGTATAGATGCCTGATCTCATAAATAATATCTATTTTTGTAGAATAATTGATATTGATATGAAACTAAGTAACGAATGGTTTACCGCTCTTTCAGAGAATGAATCCGGACAGTTGGTCACTGTTTCCGGCCGTGACGAACTGACCGAATTTGTGCAGTCGGGCAAGTTCAAGGAACGGGTGGAAATTACCTGGAAATATGAAGGTGACGACAAAGGAATGCCTTCCGACGCATTGGCTGAAAAGATGGAAGAGATACAGGAAGCCTTGCGCAAGGCAATGGAAAAAGATAAACTCTCGATCCTGACAGGCGTGTATACCGGAGGAGGAGAGAAGATATGGGTTTATTATACCCGTACGGTTCGTGTTTTCGGCGAGCGTCTGAACGAAGCATTGGCTCCGTTCGAGGTGCTACCGATCTCTATCTATACAGAGGTCGATCCCGAATGGGAAGAATATACGGATATGTATGAGATGAAAGATTGGGCCATTGAATGACCACTGTTTACCATGAAGAATCACAACAGGAGAGATTTTATCAGGCAAGTATCTGCAACAGGGGCTGTCCTGGCTACCGGGGCGTTGGCTTCGTGCGCCGGAAAAGCGTCGGCTGGCATTGGTGAAGCCGGTGCGGATGAGCATATCGAAAGTAAGTTGATTATCCCGAAAGCGCAGGGGTTGAAGATTTCCGGAACCTTTTTGGATGAGATATCCCATGATATTCCGCATCAGAATTGGGGCGAAAAAGAGTGGGACCAGGATTTTGCCTATATGAAAGCGATCGGAATCGATACGGTCATCGTGATCAGAAGCGGATACCGCAAGTTTATTACTTATCCTTCCGAGTATCTGATGAAAACATTCGGTTGCTATATGCCTTCGGTCGATCTGATCGATATGTATCTGCGCTTGTCGGATAAATATGGCATGAAGTTTTTTTTCGGTTTGTACGATTCCGGCAAATATTGGGATACCGGCGACCTGACTTGGGAAATCGAATCCAATAAATATGTTATCGAGGAAGTCTGGAAGAAATACGGGCATCATAAAAGTTTCCAGGGATGGTATCTTTGCCAGGAGATCAGTCGTGCGACGAAAGGGGCGATCACTGCATTCAGTAGCTTAGGCAAGCAATGTAAGGATGTTTCAGGCGGTCTTCCGACCCTGATCTCCCCTTGGATAGACGGAAAGAAAGCTGTTGCTGCTGCAGGTGGCGATCTGACAAAAGCTGAAGCAGTCTCTGTGGAGCAGCATGAAAGGGAGTGGTCTGAAATATTTGACGGGATCAAAGGTAATGTGGATGCCTGTGCTTTCCAGGACGGCCATATCGATTACGATGAACTGGACGCTTTTTTCAGTGTCAATAAGAAGATGGCTGATAAATATGGTATCGAATGTTGGACGAATGCTGAATCGTTCGACCGGGATATGCCGATCAAGTTCCTTCCGATTAAGTTCGACAAGCTGCGCATGAAGTTAGAAGCGGCTGCCCGGCAGAACTATGACAAGGCGATCACCTTCGAATTCTCCCATTTTATGAGCCCCCAGTCTGCCTATCTGCAGGCAGGACATTTATATAATCGCTACAAGGAGTATTTTGAAATAGAATAAAACAGCAGGGCGGTGTGCCATAATATATATTTTTGACACACCGCCCCCTATGAATAGATTCCCTTATTGTTTCATCAGGTATGCTTTGAAACCTTCGAAATCCTTTTCCAGTCCGATACTTTGCTTTGTCCCTTGCATAAAGGCTTTTAGCTTTGCCGGTATTTCAATATCCGCTTCCAGAATACTGTCTACCGTCCCTTTGAACTTAGCGGGGTGGGCCGTTTCCAGGAATACACCTGTTTCATCGGGGGTGAGCTTGTTTTCAATCAACGCTTGGTAACCGCATGCTCCATGCGGATCGAGCAGATAACCTGTTTTTGTATAGACCTGCTTCATGGTAACGGCGATCTCTTCATCCGTGAAACGATAGCCGCTTATCAGTCGGCTGATCTCCTGATGCGGGTTGCCATTCGTGCCAAACAGATCCAGGATACGGGCAAAATTGCTTGGATCGCCTACATCCATTGCGTTGGCTATCGTTGCGACGGAAGGACGTGGGGTGTAAGTGCCTGTTTTCAGGTATTCAAGGAATACATCATTGCGGTTGTTGGCGGCAATAAAACGCTTTACGGGCAATCCCATCCAGCTGGCGAACAACCCGGCTGTGATGTTTCCGAAGTTTCCGCTAGGAACAGAAATGACCAATTCATCCGCCTTGCCGATCTTATCTAATTGTGCGTATGCATTGAAATAGTAGAATGATTGCGGAAGGAAACGGGCAACGTTGATCGAGTTGGCCGATGTCAGTTTCATGTGGCGGTTCAGCTCGTCGTCCATAAAGGCCGACTTGACCAATGCCTGGCAATCGTCGAACGTGCCGTCTATTTCCAATGCGGTAATGTTCTGCCCTAATGTCGTGAACTGGCATTCCTGTATCGGGCTTACCTTTCCTTTAGGGTAGAGCACATATACATGAATGCCCGGTACACCTAAAAATCCATTGGCAACAGCACTGCCAGTATCTCCCGAAGTGGCAACCAATACGTTTACCTGCTTCAGCCCTTCCTTTTTAATGAAATATCCCAGCAGACGTGCCATAAAACGGCCGCCGACATCCTTAAAGGCCAGTGTCGGACCGTGAAACAGTTCGAGGCTGTAGATGTTATCGTCGACGTGTACCACCGGAGTCTCGAACGACAGCGTGTCTTTTACGATTTCATTCAAGGTATTGGCATCGATGTCTTCACCAAAGAAAGCCTGCGCCACTGTGCAGGCAATTTCGTGGAAAGACTGGTTTTTCATCTTACCGATCGTATCCTTATCTAATTTGACAATACGTTCGGGCATATATAACCCTTTGTCACCGGCAAGCCCTTTTACAACGGCTTCTTCCAATGAGGCAACGGGAGCTTGTTTATTTGTGCTGTAATATTTCATAATAACTCTTTTATAAATTCGTCTTTCTCTAAAATACCATATTTGCCCTTCAGGACGGAGTACTCGTCGAAACAGGTGACTGCGTCGGGCGCCTGTCCCGGTTTATGGATCAGGAAAGGCACCGGGGTGTTTGTATGGGTACGGATGGCGCAGGGCGTCGGGTGGTCCGGAAGTACGGCTATTGCAACCGGCTCGTCCCATTTCTGCAACTCTTCGAAAATGATGCCGATCGCCCGTTTGTCCAGATTCTCGATCGTTTTTATTTTCAGATCCACGTCGCCTTCGTGTCCAGCTTCGTCGCTGGCCTCTACATGGAGATAGACGAAGTCGTTTGTTTTCAGGGCTTCGAGAGCGGCGTGCGCTTTTCCTTCGTAGTTGGTGTCGTACAGTCCGGTGGCACCTTCCACGTCGATTACTTTCAGGCCGGCATATACGCCGATACCGCGTATCAGGTCGACGGCAGAGATCACGGAGCCTTGCTTGAAGCCGTACATCTCCTGCATGGTCTTCATCGCCGGGCGATATCCGGGCGACCAGGGCCAAATGCTGTTTGCAGGGTCTTTCCCGGCGGCAACGCGTTTCCGGTTGACGGGATGATCCTTCAATATCTCTTGCGATTTCAGGATCAACTCGTTCAGCAGATCGGCTGTTTCCTGTGCTTGCGGCACTTCCGGCTTAATCATCAAGGGACGGAAAGGGTGGAGGGGCACATCGTGAGGAGGCGTGCAATCCAGGTGCTTGTCACCTCCTTTTATCACTAACAGGTGGCGGTAAGACACACCCGTATGGAAATGTACGCGATCGGAGCCTAATTTCTCGTTCAGGAAGCGGATCAGTTCGTCCGCCTCGCCGGTCGTGATATGCCCAGAAGAATGGTTCTTCAGGATCTCGCCTTCCACACAGATCAGGTTACAGCGCATCGCCATTTCCCCCGGTTTCAGGTCATATCCGATACTGGCGGCTTCCAGTACGCCTCGACCTTCGTATACGGTCGGAAGGTCGTAGCCCAGAACTGCCATGTTTGCCACTTCGCTTCCCGGATGAAAGCCGTCGGCGACGGTTTTCAAGCGTCCGGTAACGCCCATTTCAGCCAGCTTGTCCATATAAGGAGTGTCTGCATACTGCATCGGCGTCTTGCCGCCTAAAGCCTCTATCGGCTCGTCGGCCATCCCGTCTCCCAGAATGATTATACTTTTCATTTTTATCGAATGTTTGCGATCGAAATAATGTCGGCGAATACGCCTGCCGCCGTTACGTCGGCACCGGCTCCATATCCTTTGATGATCATGGGATATTCGTGATACCGTTCGGTGGAGATCATGATGATGTTGTTGCTGCCTTCCAGTTCATAGAACGGGTGGTGGGCATCTACTTCCTGCAAGCCGACTTCACATGCTCCGTTTTCCATTTTGGCAACGAAGCGGAAACGTTTGTCTTCTGTTTCTAATTGCTGGCGCTTGTCTTCAAATTCGGCATCCAGTTTCTGTATGTTCCGCCAGAAATCATCGAGCGTACCTTCAAAGTATTTGTCCGGGATGAAAAGATGACGCTGCACGTCTTCCTCTTCTACCTTGTAACCGGCTTCACGTGTCAGGATGACCAGTTTACGGATTACGTCTTTTCCACTCAGGTCGATACGGGGGTCCGGCTCGGAATATCCTTCTTCCTTGGCCATCATGATCGCTTTACTGAAAGGGATATCGGCGCTCAGGGTATTGAATATGTAGTTGAGTGTGCCGGAAAGGACTGCTTCCAGCTTCAGAATGTGGTCACCGCTATTGATCAGGTCATTCATCGTATTGATGATCGGCAGCCCGGCTCCTACATTCGTTTCGAACAGGAACTTGACCCCACGGTGGCGGGCCGTTTCTTTCAGGCTGGTATAATTAGTATAGGAAGAAGAAGCGGCGATTTTATTCGCGGCAACAACAGAAACGTTGTTATTCAGCAATTCCTCATAAAGATCGGATACAGCCTGGTTTGCCGTACAATCCACAAAAACCGAATTAAAGATATTCATTTTCAGAATTTCTTCTTTCAGATGCTCAGGTGAACTTGCTTCTCCGTTCTTTTTCAGTTCGTCGATACAAGTCTCCAAGTTCAGCCCTTCGCGGCTGAAAAGGACGTGTTTGCTGTTCGCTATTCCGACTACATTCAGCTTCAAACCGTTCTGCATGAGCTTCGGTTGCTGGATGCGGATTTGCTCCAACAGATTGCCGCCGACTGTGCCGACACCTGCGATGAAGAGGTTCAGTACTTTATATTCCGACAGGAAAAAGGAGTCATGAATGGAGTTTAACGCCTTTCTCAGATATTTCAGCTTGATAACGAACGAGATATTCGTCTCGGACGCACCTTGTGCACAAGCAATCACGCTGATACCGGCTCTTCCGAGCGTGCCGAACAGCTTGCCGGCGATACCCGGTGTCCGTTTCATGTTCTCACCGACAATGGCGACAGTCGCCAGGTCCTTTTCGGCTACGGTGTCACTCATGTCACCTTGTGCACGTTCGAGGGCGAATTCTTCGTCCAGCACCTTGACTGCCAGATCGGCATCTGCGTTACGGACAGCGAATGTCGTATTGTTTTCCGAACTGGCCTGCGAAACCATAAACACGCTGATACCATTCTTGGCCAAAGTCTTGAATATGCGGTAGTTTACGCCGATTACGCCAACCATGCCCAGCCCCTGTACTGTGATCAGACAGGTGTCGTTGATAGAGGAGATCCCTTTGATCAGCGCTTTGCCTTCATCCTTTATTCTCTCTTTGGAAATATAAGTTCCGCGAGCCGTCGGGTTGAACGTGTTCAGAATGCGGATCGGAATATTCTTATGGTAAACCGGGTAGATCGTAGGCGGATAAATCACCTTTGCACCGAAGTTACAAAGTTCCATCGCTTCGGTAAACGTCAACCGGTCGATAACGTAGGCCGAGCTGATCACACGCGGGTCGGCAGTCATAAAACCGTCGACATCCGTCCATATTTCAAGCCGTCGGGCATCTAATGCCGTTGCCAGGATGGATGCGGTATAGTCGGAGCCTCCACGACCCAGGTTTGTCACTTCTCCTTCTGCGCTGGTCGAGATGAAGCCGGGAACCAGCGATACTTTAGGAAGCGGGTTGAAGGTTTCTTTGATCAGTTTGTTCGTCAGGTCAAAGTCTACGATATGTTTGTTAAACTGTTTGACGGTCTTGATAAACTTGCGTGAATCGAACAACTTAGCTTCGTTTATCACATTCGATACGATCAGGGATGAGATACGTTCACCATAACTGACAATCGTATCGGACGTCTTGGCAGACAGATCATTAATCAGGTACACACCTTTGTAAATATTCCCCAGCTCATCCAGCAGAGCCATCACCTGTTTCTGGACTTCGATCCGTCTGGCTTTATCAGGAATAACCCCTTCTATGACATCCAGATGGCGGGTAACGATTTCAGAAAACTCTCTTTCATATCCTACATCGCCGTTTGTTGCCATCGAAGCTGTGTTCAGCAGCTTGTCTGTAATACCTCCGAGGGCGGATACGACAACGATTACGGGCTCTTCAATAGCCTCCACTATTTTCTTCACGCTCAGGATACTATTCACGGAACCTACGGACGTTCCGCCGAATTTCAATACTTTCATCGATATGTATTTATTAAGTTGACAGTTGACAAGCGACAATGCCGTCTTGCGAATGCCAGTTATTTACTAATAATTGATTGATTTGAAAAAAGAAATGAATGCAATATGAGAATTGCAACAAAGCGGGACGTGGTCTCCGCACTTGTTTATTTGTATATGCTAAACCCCCCAAGGGGTCATTGTCAGTGCCCAGGTATGATATGTAAAACCTGTTAATGTCATTTGCGATTTCTCTTGTGTTTATTTTTACGTCGGCAATATTACGCATTATTTTTCAAATGCAAGCATTTTTTTGTTAGAAAGTTGAAAATTGACAGATAAAAGTTCGATATCGCGCCAAAACGAACAATGTCATCCTGTCAAGGGCTGACTTATGGAGGTTTGGGGATATACATCCTTTCGTTTGTTTTTTCTTATCTCTTTTATAATTGTGGTATAAGGATTTCTGTAAAATTCGTATATTTGTCTACTTAAATAATACTAAATAAAGATGCGATGAGAAAACACTTTACCCTATTTACCTTTCTCCTCATTCTATGTCTGTTTTCATTTTTTTGCGGAGCGAAGGGGCAAAGCCTGGCTTCGGCGGATTCTTTACGCCATCGGGCCGAAGTTGCAACAGGAAGGGAAAGATATACTTTGTTGATGCGTATTGCCATGTCGAGCAATGATATAGCCGATTGGAATGCGACGGTTGACGATGCTGTCTCCCGGTGCGATACTCCGGCAATTTGCCAATCGCGCCTGAACCGGATGCAGTGTCTTTTCAATTTCTATTCTGCCGATTCGGCGATTGTCGAGGCGCAGGAGTGCCTTCCTTTTATATTGGAGGCAAAACAATACAGTTTTTATTTTTCCGCTTACAGCACCTATATATCCGGACTGTTTAAGCTAAGACGGTTCGACGAAGCCAAAGAAGAGGCTGTCGTTATGTACGAGACGGCGCAACGGATCAATCAGCCGGTAGGTATGGCTATGGCTTTGCAAGTGCAGGGAAGCATGTATTATAAATTAGGATTATACGAACAGGCGCTCGTGACCCTTGAAAAAGGTCTTGCAGTATGTCCTTCTTACAAGGAGGGGAAGAACCAGGTCCTCTATATCTCGGCTGTGTTATATGAATGGTTATTTATGACGGCATTGAAAATGGATGATGTCGGGAGGATAAATCACTATGCCGGGAATTATGCTACACTTGTCAAGTGGAGGGAAGAGCATGAGAAGCCGGATCCTACCGGCCATTACCCAGTCACTGCCCGTGCACTACAGGCTTTATCTTTATTGAAGGATGGGCAAAAACAGGAGGCGAAACGCTTGTTGGATGAGGCGGTTTCATTTATCCGTCCCCGGATTCCGGCAAATGCTTATGAGCATTTCTACGAAGCCCGTTGTGCTTTGCGGCAAGCGGAAGGGGATTATCGGGGGGCGGCCAAAGATATAGATGTTTTATTGGCTGCGCATGAAGACGACCTCTCTTTTTATATGGACGACTTGTTGAGGAAAGCGGAACTATTGGCCCATTCCGGCGAACCCTGGTCTTGCGTACCGTACTATAAGGCTTATATACAAGCAAAAGATTCGGTAAATCGTTTGGATGTCGCTGTGCGGATGGACCAACTGCGAACTCTTTATGAGGTAGACCGACTGAACCGTGAAAAGAGAAGCGCCCGGATATGGATGACCACTGCCTTTGCCGGTTGCTTGCTGTTACTTTTACTGCTCTCTGGTAACATTGTTTACTCCCGGCGTCTGAAAGCAAAAAACCAGGTACTTTACCGTCGTATCCAGGAAAGGCTTCAACAGGAAAATAAAGTGGCCGAAACTATCAGGCAGATTCCTGAGGGTGATCTCTCCCGGGAATTACGCTTATTCATAAGTCTGAACGAATTGCTGGAAAATGAAAAGCTTTTCACCTCTCCTTCCCTCAATAGGGATGAACTGGCGAAACGCTTGGGGACCAACCGTACCTACTTGATGGAGGCCGTACGTGCTTACGGCGGCAACATGACGGTCGGGGAGTTTCTCAATGATTTCCGCCTGAAACATGCCGCCGGATTACTTGCCCAACTCTCCGGTCTTTCGATCGACCGGATCTGTTACGATTCGGGATTTGCCTCCCGTTCGGTTTTTTATCGTCTTTTCCGGCAAAGCTATGGTATGTCGCCTACCGAATACAGAAAACTTTCGGAAGAAAATAAGGAAGGTTAAATATTTAAACATCAGCCTTTTGCTTTATACGGACAAAAGTTTTGCGCCACACGGACACCTGTTAAGGTAAATATTTACACATTTAGGACAAACTTAGTAAATCCTAATATTTGTATGTGTATGAAGACAAACTGCTTTTATCTGTTACTCTTTCTTTTTGTCCTGTCCGGTTGCTCGGATCGTGATGTTATAACACCCGAAACACCTCCGACTTCCGGGGACGTTTATGAGGGGCCGCAAGACCAGGTCACTTTCTCGAACGAGACGGAGGATTTCTCGTACGGCGAACTCACTTTTTATTTCAAGACACCCGACGGTAGCATCATCCATAGGAATGCCAAACACCAGCGGTTTTCCGGTGTATCCCATTTTTCAATGGAAAGAGGTTTGAAAGAGGGTAAATATCTACTGCTGTATCTCGAATATACAGTAAAATCGGAATGCCCGGATATTAACGGGTTAAAACGGAAATTTGGCTTATGTTGTAAATTGAATGTGACGAAAGAAGGTATCCAGTTGGAAAGCACATACGCCGGCAATGCTAAACTATTCGGCAGTGGAACCCAGGACGATCCGTATCTGATCAGCAGCTCTGAGGATCTGACTAAAATCAGATATGCTATCCAGAATGGCGTGATTACTTCGTCTTCCTGCTTCTCTCAGGTACACGATATTAATATGGATGACTATAACAAACAGTGTGGTTGGGAAGGCAATTGGTACCAGATAGGACAGAGCAGCACTCATCCGTTTACCGGCTATTATTTCGGAAATGGATATAAAATCCTGAATCTAACCATGTCTGACCAGAATAAAGTCGGTGCCAGTTTGTTCGGATACATAGACAAGGCAGCTATCATGGACCTGGAGATATATCACGCCAATATCACCGGTCTTAGCGCCGTGTCGGCCATAGCCGGCGCGGTCGTTACATCGGGAAGTGGACGCGATGCTTCCTTTATAAAAGGATGTAAGGTGACTACGTCAGTGATAGCAGGTCGCCAGAAAGATGGTCTGGCCGTTGGTGGAATTGTCGGTTGTGTAGATCCTGATGTGAAGCTGTGGATAGATTCCTGTAGCGTAGAAACGACCTACTTGTCCGGCGCTATCGCTGTAGGCGGTATCCTGGGAGGCGCCAACCTGAGGTCGGCCACGCAAATTACAAACTCGCACAACTCGAATGGCACTGTTGATGCTTTATATACAAATGCCGGTGGAATAGTCGGTTATGCAGACTCTTTGTATGTCTATCTTTGTACTAACAGTTCGAGTGTTACAGGTTATAAGGTAGAAAATGGTAAACCGGCTGGTGTTCCTTCTACCTCTCTTCTTAACCTCGGTACAGGAGGTATTGTGGGCGGAAGCGGGATCAGTACGATTATTACCTGCAGCAATGAAGGAAAGGTGTCTGGCTATAGAGGGGTCGGAGGAATCCTGGGCAGCACATTAGTGTCAGTCAATCCGGAGGCCAGCTATAACAATACGTTCGTCGGATATTGCTCTAACAAGGGAACTGTCAAAGGTGATAGCTATGTCGGAGGTCTGTGTGGCGAGGCACAATTAGCTGTGTATAAATCGTATAATGATGGATCTGTCGAGGCTGCGAATGAATATGCCGGAGGTATAATAGGGATGACCCCATTGTCTACGATTTCCAACTCGGTCAACTTTGCGCCCGTATCTGCATCCGGCTATGCCGGTGGAATGAGCGGCATGATGGTGACTGGTTCCCTGGCTTTGGATGTAAACATGGGACCGGTGTCTGTCAAGGGGAGCCATGTCGGAGGTATGATCGGTATCGGTGGAAGTTGTCTGGCTGTGAACTATTGTGCCAACTTTGCCAATCTCTCCGGAAATACGCGTCTCGGCGGCATCATCGGAGAAGTCGGAGATAAAAGGGTGTGGACTACGAGGGATAAAATTTCTGCCATATTTGCATCTGCTGAGTTTTTAGTCTCGGTCGCAGGTGTTATACCTATTCCCGGTTTTGTAGGGAAAAGCGGAAAGGCTATTATCGAGGCTGTATTCACCACACACGATCTTGTGATGACAGCTGTCAATTATTTTACCCTGGAGCACGAATTTAAGCATCTGCTCGACCCCATAGAACGGAAAGTCTTTTCAAACACGCTAAGCGGGTTAATGGCTATGGGAATGGAGACGCTGGAGTCGGATATGGACCAATTGCTGGTCAGTAGACTCTCGGTTTCTTTTAAGGATAAAGATCTGCGGAGAGATGAGATGATCAACGCATTTATGAAGAACAGGGACGATGTTGTAAAATGGTATGAAACAGGTTCCAACCACGAGATCTATCGTGATGCTATGAATTACAAAAGAGATACGCGCTACGAACATCTCTTGAAGCGGAAACAGGTCGAATCGATTGCCCATTCCCTGGTGGATGGCGTATGTTTCTATGCTGGAACAGTTGCGATGGTGGTGGGGATGGTTGCCACGCCTGCAACCGGTGGGCTCAGCCTGGTGTTCTCGGCGGCGGGAGTTGTTATTAGCGGAGTCGGGTATGCTAATTCGATGATCGCCCTGGCAGATGATTTTGCCGAGAATGCAGTGGTGGTCACCCAATGTGTCAGCTTCGGAAACATGAATGTTACCAGTTCAGAAAAGTATAACGGCGGCCTTGTCGGAGAACTGGCGCAAAACTGCCTTGTCTCGGATTGTCTGAACGGTAGTGACGGCTATGCGGGCGGGGCGCTTGTCGGACATCCGGAGAGAGTTGCCGAACTGAAGAACTGCTTGAACATCGGTTATGGTTGGCCTAATATGGCCTATAATGACGCTCAGGGTAGCCGATATGTGAATCTTTATTACTGGAATGCCTTTCCCCCGAGTCATGAATATCCTGAATATCAAGGTTTGATATTAAATCAGCTGAATAGGAAGAGTAGTTATAGCGGTTGGGATTTCAGCGTACGTTGGTCGTTACCTGATACAAACATCGGCAGTTTCCCTGTTCCCTACCAGTCTGAGATGCAATATGAGAAACCTAAACAATAAAAACAATCGTATATGAGAACGACAAATAAGCCTGTATGGCATTTCTATTTATATTTGATAATCCTGTTGGTTGCCGGAGGTTGTTCCGATGATGATATCCAGCGTAACAGTTTCGGGTCCACACTGACTGAATCAGGCGATCATCTGATTAGTTCCTTTACTTTGCCCGAAGGTAAGACGGAGTTTGTTGATGACGACGGAATCATCTATTTCCAACTCCGGTCTTTGAGCGACAATAGTCAGCTTGATTTTGAAGGGCGGTTGAAGCGTACCTCCGGTCTCCTTTCGTGCGACCTTTTTATCCCTCATGGCCAGGCTATTGTCGACGGAGACTATGTCGTCTGGATACGGAAAGAGGCCGATGGAGACATCTATCCGCAATGTTATCGCCTGACATTTCAAGACCACATGGTCTGCGGCGTACAAAGCTCCCTGCATCAATACGACCAATTGGTAGGAGAGGGTACCGATACGAATCCATACTTGATTTCCTCTACCGAAGATTTCGCCTATTTGATGCGACAGCTTCTCATGTATGACAGTGACTACGGTAAAGGACAATATTTTAAACAGATATGTAATATCGATGCGCCTGTTACCGAATGCCTTTACCAGGGAAACGGTTATAAAAGCGCACCGTTTGCCGGGATATACGATGGTGGCGAAAATAAGATAAGCCCCCTGCGGTACACCGGGACAAATAATAGTGAGAAAGATTCTTATGTCGGTCTCTTTTCTGCTCTTTATGACGGTGCAGTCATACGAAACCTGAGTATTGGGGACGCGCATATACAGAAGCCTGCCTCCAAATGCGGTTTGCTGGCAGGAGCAGCACAAGGAAATGTCCGCATTGAAAATGTAACAGTGAGCGGGGAAATAACTACAGGGGGAGAAATGATCGGAGGTCTGATCGGCTATGCCGAAGGAACTGGGAATACACCGGGTAATCTTACGATTCAAGACGTTAAGGTTGATGTCGGCTTTGTAGGATGCGGTCCTTATACGGGAGGCCTGATCGGCTGGGCGGAAAATGTCCACATGAACGTAAAAAACATTGGATCTAATTATCCGTTCGGTTCCCTTGAAGGTGGAGAGCATTCGGGTGGTTTAATCGGTAAATTATATGGTAGAATAGACGCGGATAGTATTCGGTTTGCGCATTCCACAGATGATAGGGATATGGTGATTGTCTCCGGAAAAAGCTTTACGGGCGGCCTGATCGGGGAACTTTTTATGACTGGCTCATGCTCTTTAAAAAATGTAACGATTAATTATCCGATCAGCGGAACTTCCGAAGTGGGTGGCCTGGCCGGGAAGGTTATCTCTGATGGTGCAGCCCCCTATACGTTGGCGATAGACTCGTATCAGTTGCCTTTAGGGAGTCTTATGGTCAAAGGGAATAGTTACGTTGGCGGGCTAATCGGGTCTTTGAATCCTCCCGATGGCGGAGGCATCACTTTGCAATTTGCCGGGAACTCATTATTAACATCTAATATAGAGGTGGCAGGTGATTATGGCGGAGGCGTTTTAGGGCGTGTCTATAATGCGAATATAGAGTTTCAGACTTCATCTACCCTGACAATAGACATAGGGCATATAAATGCGACGTCTCGGGGAGGCGGTTTTGCAGGTTATATGGAATCTTGCGGGACGGTCAATCTCGGTAATGTCCGAATGAGCGGCTACACGGAAGTTAATGCTTTGGAATACGCCGGTGGTTTCGCCGGATCCCTTCTGACTACAACTCTCCAGGGAACGTACAAGCCGGTGTTCAGCCGGACCGATGTGGTCGTCAATAACTCCGACAAGGCATTCTTTTCAGGGAAAGTGAATAGCGGAGCCCTGTATTCGGGAGCTAAATATGTCGGAGGCCTGGTCGGATGGGCTGAAAAATCCAGAATCAACGGTTTCTATGTCACCCCTACTGTCACCGGTGTGAACTATGTGGGAGGAATTGCCGGATATATCGTTGATACGCCTGTCGGGGATTGTGCAAGTAAATGCGGGGTGTTCAATGGCACAGGTTCAGGCTCCGAGGCCTTGGGAGGGCTCATCGGGTATCTGTACAGCGATTGGGCAGAATGTGGTTACGAGAATCTGATCAACTACTCTTCAGCTGTGATAAGCGGCGGAACGAATGTCGGCGGGATAATCGGCCATGTGGAAAGTAAGGGTACCGGTGCAGTGATAAAGTTGACGAATGCTGTGAATCTTGGAGATGTGTCGGTGAACATGACGGGCGGCGGTATTGTCGGGTGGTGTTCAGGGAACGGTTCGTTTGAAATTTATAATGCTGCCAACTATGGGACCATTAAGGGAATACTCGGGGATAAATCTTCCGGATTGGGCGGTATTGCTGGTACGTGCGCCTATCGTACAACAGTCTATAACTCGGTGAATCATGGAACCGTTATGACCGGAAGCAATGCCGGATATATGGGCGTAGGCGGCCTGGTCGGCTATTTTAGTGGTGGAAACGGGATGCATATCCGGTATTGCTGCAACAGGGGGACAGTCGATTTTCCGAAGTCGAAGGAAGATTACGGTTGTGCAGGCGGTATTTTAGGCAAAGTGGAAGGTGCTAAAAAAGACGACAACAATCATATCCTGGATTGCTATAATGCCGGCGAAATTAAGGGTCAGCAAGGAGGGGCATCTACGACGAGTGGCGATCATCGAGGCGGCATTGCCGGCTCCCTGGGTTCAAACAGTCGCTGCTACCGGGCTGTCAATACGGGGAATGTCGAGAAAGGAAACGGAGCTGTCGGGACAACCGATCTCGTAACAAGGGATCTGACACACCTTTATATTCGCAACGGAAGCGGAAAAAATTGGGAGTCCTCGATTGTCAGTGATGCTGATAAAGGTAGGCAAAGTGTATATCAAGGGTTTGACTTTAATGGAACAAGCGGGCCTGATTACAGGCCAGTATGGAGTTTGGATGATGCCTCTGTAAACAGCGGTTTCCCCTACCTGCATCCGGATAGATGTTATTTCCAGGTTGCGAAATACAGCAAATAAATATAGGACTGCTTTCTTTCAGATACGGATCATACGGAAGTGTGATCCGTATTTGAAAAAACTCACTATCTTTGTCTTGTATTACGTAATTTAAGAAAGAACATGCCTTTAAACCTACAGAAGAATTTACCAGCCGTTGAGCTGTTGAAGAAGGAGCACATCTTTGTGATGGACTCTTTGCGTGCATCCGAACAGGACATCCGCCCGCTGAGGGTTGTCGTGCTGAACCTGATGCCGCTGAAGATCACGACGGAGACGGATCTTGTCCGCCTGCTGAGTAATACACCGCTACAGGTGGAACTCGACTTTATGAAGATAAAAGGGCATACGCCCAAGAATACGCCGATCGAGCACATGCAGGAGTTTTACAAGGACTTCGACGAGATGAAAGAAGACTACTACGATGGCATGATCATCACGGGAGCCCCTGTGGAGCAGATGCCGTTCGAGGAGGTGAGCTACTGGGGCGAGGTGACCGAGATATTCGACTGGGCGCGTACGCATGTGACTTCTACCTTATATATATGTTGGGCGGCGCAGGCAGGGCTGTACCATTTTTACGGCGTGCCCAAGTATGACCTGCCGGCTAAGATGTTCGGCGTGTTCCGCCATACCCTGCGCGAACCGTATGTGCCGATCTTCCGGGGGTTCGACGATGAGTTCTTTGTTCCGCACAGCCGGCATACGGAGATACGCCGCGAAGACATCCGTAAAGTGCCTGAACTGACGCTGCTCTCCGAGAGCGAAGAGTCGGGCGTCTATATGGCGATGGCGCGCGGAGGACGTGAGTTCTTCATCACCGGACATTCCGAGTATTCGCCCTACACGTTGAACGACGAGTATATGCGTGATGTGAACAAAGGCTTGCCAATCTCCGTTCCCCGCAACTATTACCGTAACAATAATCCGGCCCTCGGCCCGGTGGTGCGTTGGCGCGGGCATGCCAATCTGCTGTTCACTAACTGGCTGAACTATTACGTCTACCAGGAAACGCCATTCCGGATTGAGGATATCGAACGATTAAAGGATTTATGAAACAATCTCCCCGAAGAATAGAACTTCTTTCTCCCGCCAAGGACCTGCAATGCGGTATCGAGGCAATCAATCATGGAGCCGACGCTGTCTATATCGGTGCCCCGAAGTTCGGTGCCCGGGCGGCTGCCGGTAACTCGCTCGAGGATATACGCGAGCTTTGCGAGTATGCGCATCTGTATGGCGCCCGTATTTACGTTACGCTTAACACGATCCTGAAAGAGGAAGAGTTGCAGGAGGCCGAACGGATGATCTGGGACCTCTGGCACGCCGGAACCGATGCCCTGATCGTTCAGGATATGGGGATTACCGGACTAAATCTGCCGCCTATCCTGCTTCATGCCAGTACGCAGACCGATAACCGCACGCCGGAGAAGGTGAAGTTTCTCGAGTCGGCCGGCTTCACGCAGGTGGTGCTGGCGCGCGAACTCTCGTTGAACGAGATACGGCGGATCTCGGAAGCGGTGACCGTCCCGTTAGAAGTATTCGTGCATGGTGCCCTGTGTGTCAGCTATAGCGGGCAATGTTATTTGAGTGCCGCCCTGAGCGGGCGAAGTGCCAACCGGGGAGAATGCGCCCAATACTGCCGCCTTCCTTATACAATGGTGGATGCCGCCGGGACGGAGATCGTTAGCAATAAACACCTTCTTTCACTGAAAGATATGAACCGCGCCGACCAGTTGGAAGCCCTGCTGGATGCCGGCGTCTCTTCGCTGAAGATAGAAGGGCGGCTGAAAGATGTCGCCTACGTTAAGAATATCACGGCTTATTACCGCAAGAAGTTAGACGCTGTCCTGTCACGCCGTCCGGAATATTGCCGGGCTTCCGCCGGGCGGAGCACTTATACTTTCGAGCCGGTAGCCGAGAAGAGCTTTAACCGCGGCTTTACCCCCTTCCTTTTAGAGGGGCGAACGGCCGATATTACCGCCTTCGATACGCCTAAGTCACTGGGTGAACCTGTCGGAACGGTCAAGGAGATAAAAGGCGGTTCGTTCACTGTCGCCGGATTGAAACAGTTGAACAACGGAGACGGGCTTGTCTTCTTCAACCGGCGCGGCGAATTGGAAGGATTCCGCGTGAACAGGGTGGAGGCAAACCGGGTCTTCCCGTTGGAGATGCCTGCGTTGCAGCCGAAGACCCCGCTCTACCGTAACTTCGACCAGGCTTTCGAGAAAGAGCTTGCCAAGCCTTCCGCCGAACGGAGGTTGTCCGTGCGGATCGAGTTCCTGGACAATCCTTTCGGCTTTACGCTCTGCATGGAGGATGAGACAGGCGCCCGCATCATGCTGACCCAACCGTTTGAGAAAGAACCGGCACGCCGTGATCAGCAAGACAATATCCGTACGCAGCTTTCCAAACTCGGGAATACGCCTTTCGAGGCATCCGAAGTGACGGTGAGTCTCTCCGAAAACTGGTTTATCCCCTCTTCCCTGTTGGCAGATATGCGCCGGGCGGGAGTGGAGAAACTGCTGGAAGCCCGCCGCGTACGTTATCCGCGTGAGCTTGCCCGTCGTGTGCAGCCGGCAGAGGTCGTGCCTTTCCCGGAGCGGCAGTTGAGCTATCTGGGGAATGTCGCCAACGGGAAAGCCCGCTCTTTCTACCAGGATCATGGCGTGGAACAGGTGGAGGCCGCCTTTGAACTGGCCCCCCGGAAGGATGTCCCGCTGATGTTCACCAAACACTGCTTGCGCTACAGCATGGGCTGGTGTCCTACTTATCAGAAGAAAAGCTCGCCCTACCGGGAACCCTATTATCTCCTTTATAAAGAGACGCGTCTCAGGCTGCACTTTGACTGCAAACGCTGTCAGATGCAGGTATTCCAGGAAGTATGAATCAAAAGATATATGTTATGAAAACACAACTGCTTTTATTTTGTGTGGCTTTGTTTGCCTTGGTATCGTGTGCGGAAAAGCCGCTGGACCCGAATAAGCCGGTCTACGTGACGGTCAGTACTACAATGGGTGATGTGACCGTCCTGCTGTATGACGATACGCCCCTTCACCGCGATAACTTCATCAAACTCTGCCAGTCCGGCGAGTATAAAGGGATGCTGTTCCATCGTATCATCAAGGACTTTGTTGTGCAAGGCGGCGATCCGGAGAGCAAGGCGCATGAACCCGGTGTCCTTTATGGAGACGGTGACGGCGGCTATACGGTTCCGGCCGAGATATTGCCGAACCATTTCAACAAACGCGGCGCCCTGATCGACGCCAAGGAGACCGACGATGTGAACATCGAACGCGCTTCCGCCGGAACGCAGTTCTGCTTCGTGCAGGGGAAGAAGCTGACGGATGAAGAGCTGGCGCAGAAGGAAGCCCGCATCAACGAAATACGCCGCAACTGGCTGTTCTATACTTTCCAGGACAGATTGAAGAAGCAGGAACCCGCGCTGGCAGCCGACTCGATGAAGACGGAGTTGGAGAACCGCGCCCTTGTCCTACTGGAAGACACCCTCGATGCGCTGGGCTATTACACGATTCCTGCCGACCGGCGCGAGATATACAAGACAGTCGGAGGCGTTCCGCACCTGGACGGCTCGGTCACGATCTTCGGCGAAGTGGTGGACGGCTTCGATATTGTCGAGAAGATGTCGCTTGTCAAGACGGATAAGAACGACCGTCCCCTGAAAGACGTGATGATAAGATCGACCAGGGTGTTCCAGAAGAACTAACTCGTAAGTAACGAAGAACTAATTCAAAGCATCCCATGAACTGATCGTTGGATAGGCATGGAGTGTTGATACCCTCTACATGGTATAAGGAATACGGTGTAGAGGGTATCGTCTATTAGGTGTACACCGTATCGCATATACCCTCTACAGGGTATTATCAGTCTCTGCTTATGAAAGGATTACTTCCTGGTAGTCTGATGATTACTTCATAAGGACTTTGCACTTAGTTGTCAATAGCTCCATATATCTCCTGACTGCTTCCGTCTCTTCCGGCGCCGGGCTCCAGGGGGCAAAGTTATCCGCGGAGAGCGGGACGAACGGGCCTTCTTTAATCTCATAGATAACGGAACCGGATTCCAGAACCAGCAGGCTGTGCCAGGTTCCGGCCTTTATTTCCGCGCCATATATTCTTTCTTTAGGGTCGAGTATCTGTATCCGGCTGACATTTCCGTCGTCATCAAAAAGAAACACGGCTACCCGGCCGCGTAGTAAAAGGAATATCTCGTCCTTGTCGGGGTCGAGGTGGCGGTGCGGTCTTAAGTAAGTGCCCAGCTCCAGTGCATTGAGCATCCGGTTGACAGGGTCGTCCAGGCGCTCATGGAAATTATGGTTCATACGCAGGCGGGGCGACTGTTTCGCCCGCTCGGTTGTCTCGTTCAGTAAAGCTTCGTTTATGAGTATCATGTGAATAATTGATTTGTAGGACTGCTAATGTACGAAATAATTATTGGCTGGTATGCCATTTCTCCGTACATTTGCAGAAACCTGTAAACAAAAAACAATGAGACAAGCTCTTACTTCTTATGCTTTGTTGCTCTTGCTTCTTATATTCAGCTTTTCCTGCAGGACGGAGCCGAAGGAGAAGAAATACGTTATCGGCGTCTCGCAGTGTACGCTCGAGGGCTCGTGGCGCAGGTCGATGCTGCTGGATATGAAGGTGCAGGCTTCCGAGTATCCGAACCTTTCCTTGATAGTAGAGGATGCGGCGGACAGCAGTTTGTTGCAGGTGGAGCAGATCCGTAGTCTGATAAAACGAAAGGTGGGCTTGCTGATAATCTCTGCGAATGAGTCCGAACCTGTTACCCCCGTTGCTATAGAAGCCTATCGTGCCGGCATTCCGACTATTCTGGTGGACCGGAAGATCGACTCGGATGAATATACGACTTATATCGGTGGTAATAATTATGAGATCGGACGTCTGGCGGGTTTCTTTGTGAACCGGCAGGTGAGGGATAAATGCCCGACTGTCCTGGAGATATTGGGGTTGAAGGGCTCTTCGCCGGCAAAAGACCGGCATCGGGGATTCCACGATGTCCTGGACCCCCGTATTAAAGTGAGGGAGATAGACGGGAAGTGGAAGCGGGAAGTCGTAGAGCAGAAAATCGCGGAACTGGATTCTCTGGAGGATGTGGATGTCATATTTGCCCATAATGACATAATGGCGCTGGCAGCCCGTAAAGCTGTTGGTGACAGGGACCCGGAGCTGGTGAAACGGATTCGTTTCATGGGAATAGACGCTGTTTCGGGACAGGGTTCCGGTCTGGAAGCTGTTGCTCATGGCGAGTTAGCTGCTTCTATCCTCTATCCGACAGGCGGAAGTCTGGCAATCCGGATTGCCATGCAAATCCTGAACGGCCAGGAAGTCTCTAAGGAATATACGCTATCTTCCGCTTTAATCGACAAAGAGAATGCCGGAACATTATTCATACAATCGGAGCAGGTGGTGGACTATCAGCATCAGATCGAGCAGCAGCGGGATAACCTGGAAAAGATGCTGTCCAAATATACGTTCTTGCAAAATTCTGTCGGGATTATTCTTTTATTGATGGGCTTGTTGCTTTTGTTAGCTCTTTATGTCATTCATGTTTACAGGGCGGTACGCCGGAAGAACCGGGAACTGGAACGCACGAACCGGCAGGTCGAGCAGCAAAAGGAAGAACTGGCCGAGGTGAATCGTTACATCGAGAAGTCTACAACACAGAAACTACAGTTCTTTACGAATATAACGCATGAGATTAAAACGCCGCTGACGCTGATACTGGGGCCGCTCGGCAAACTGTCGAAAGAAGCGCCCGAAGGTTCTCCGCTGGCGGATGATATCCGCATCCTCCGGAAAAACGCCGAACGTTTGAAGAGGGTGGTGGACCAGTTGCTCGACTTCCGGAAGGTGGAAAGTAACAAGATGAATATGCGCGTCGGCGAGGTGGACATGGTGTCTTTTGTTGCCGAGGTGAAGTCCTGCTTCGATACGATGGCGGCCGGGAAGCAGGTGCGGTTTACTTTTGAACACGACTGCCCTTCTGTCATGCTTTGGGTGGACCGGGACAAGATGGAAAAGATTCTGGCTAACCTGCTGTCCAACGCTTTCAAGTTTACGCTGGACGGTGGGGCGATCACGATCCGCCTTGCGGATAAAGGTGACCGGGTGGAACTTTCCGTTGAGGACAACGGGAAAGGGATTCCGCCCGAAAACCTGGCTTCCGTATTCGACCGCTTCTTTACGGGCGACCAGAATTATGTGACCGGTACGGGGATCGGCCTGCATCTGACGCGTGAGTTTGTCCATATGCATAAAGGGACGATCCGTGTAGCGAGCACTCCGCTTGTGAGTACGGTCTTTACTGTCAGCCTGCCGAAGGGAAAATCCCATTTCGATGATGAGTACTGCACGTTCGATTCTTCCGCGACGGAGCTTTCCAGTGGTGTTGCCAACCTGAATACGGACGAAGTGCAGGAAACGTTGCGGCGCATCTACGATTACACGCTTCTGATCGTGGAAGACGATCCCGATATCCAGAGTTATCTGCTGGCAGAGTTGAAGCAGAACTTCCGTGTACTGGTAGCCGATAACGGCGTGAAGGCGTTGGAAATCCTGATGAATGAAGAAGTGTCACTGGTCATCAGCGATGTGATGATGCCGGAGATGAACGGTTTCGATCTTTGCCGCAAGATCAAGTCGGATATTGTCCTGAGCCATATCCCGGTTATTTTGCTGACAGCCCTTTCCGACGACAAACAGCAGATGTACGGTATTGCGGGCGGTGCGGACGATTATATCCGGAAGCCGTTTAATATCGAAGTCGTCAAACTGCGTATTATCAAACTGCTCGAAGAACGTGCCCGCTTGCGTGAGGCCTATGCACACGATGCCTCTTCGCCGGCTGTATCCGTGAAAGGGGAAAAGGCGGGAAGCATGGACGACCTCTTTATGAGTCGCTTCCTGAAACTGATCGAAGAGTCGTATGCCGATCCGGATTTCAGTATAGAGAAGGGGAGTGAAAAGTTAGGACTGTCGCGCGTCCATCTCTACCGGAAAGTGAAAGAGCTTGCCGGAGTAACGCCGACCGATTTCCTTCGTAACTACAGGTTGAAGAAAGCGGCTGCCATGCTTCGCCGGAAAGCGGGTAATGTGAATGAGGTGGCCTATGCGACCGGCTTCGGTTCGCCTGCCTATTTCTCGAAGTGCTTTAAGGCTGTGTATAATATTACACCGACGGAATACTTGGAAAAGGAATGATACTTCCTCATTCGATAACGCTCGTTACATTCATGTAACATCCGTATAAGTTGCTTGAAAATAAAAGATTTATGTAACGAGCGTTATCAATCCTGTAGCATCTGTTATCGTTGTATCCGTAATCTGTCTCTACATTTGCATTGTGAACAACGAGATTATCCTTGTCAATTAATCTATAATGAAACAGATGCAAAGCAACAATAAGAAACCGGTCGTAGTCGGTATAGGAGAACTCCTTTGGGATATGCTGCCTACGGGAAAGAAAGCAGGCGGTGCTCCTATTAATTTCGTTTACCATGCTTCACGTTTAGGTGCGGAAGGATATGCTATCAGTGCAGTGGGAGACGATGAACTGGGACATGAAATCTTGAAAGAGCTGGATAATAACTCTATTCAGTATCTGATCGAGAAAGTCCCTTACCCGACCGGAACCGTACAGGTTACTTTGCAGAATGGGATTCCCGACTATGTGATTAATGAACGTGTAGCCTGGGATCACCTTTCACCGACATCGAATGCGATCGACCTGGCTGAACGGGCAGACGCCATTTGCTTCGGTACACTGGGACAACGTTCGGCACAGTCGAGAGAGACGATACAGGCGATCCTTTCTTTTGCACCGGATGAGGCTTACCGCTGTTTCGATATTAATTTGCGCCAGCATTATTATACGAAGGAGTTGATTGAAGAATCGCTCTATCTGGCGAATGTGTTTAAGGTTAATGATGCAGAGCTGGCTGTCCTTAGGGATATGTTCCGCTTGGAAGGTACGGATAAGGATATTGCGAAGTGGTTCGTCGAACGTTACAATCTCCGTATGCTGGTGTTGACAGCCGGAGCTTCGTATAGTACGATCTATACCGCAAAGGAAGAATCTACTTTGCAAACGCCGGAAGTTCAGGTGGCCGATACGGTCGGAGCGGGCGATGCTTTTTCGGGCGCACTGATCATCTCGCTGCTGAAAGGGGCTTCATTGAAAGAAGCGCATGAGTTTGCGGTCAAGACTGCCGCTTATGTCTGCACGAAAGAAGGTGCGTGGCCGGCTTATGAAGTGTAATTAATTGGGAAAATATATAATTTGGTAGATTAAGTTTTTAGGTAAAAAGATTGTTTAGTTAATTGGACACCTTAACTCGTAGTAGAACAAGAAGAAAAAAGATGGTTGATGTTTAGGTTTTTAGGTTTTTTTGTTTTGGTTGATTGAATGGCTCGGAACTTCCGGGCCATTTCTGTTGTTGAATACCTATAGGAACATAAATAATAAATAAATGAATATGAACGAAGATCTTACCAAGATTACGGAAAATGCCGAATCGAAAGCATTAGACAGGGAAAAAGAACAATATCCCGTACAACAAATCGCCGTTACCGATCCGATAAGCGATAAAGAAGTAAAGGATGCAGTAAAAGAACTCAATCCTGATAAGGACAGTTTAGGAAGTAGAGGGTGATTATAAAGCACCCTCTATCTTATACCTCAACTGGTCCAGCATCAGGGCTACTTCTGCTTCTTCGATGCCGGCAATCAACAGGTCGGGGATGTCCTGGTTGAATTGCTCCTGGAACTTGCTGAAGTTGCCGTTCTCTATCTGTACGGCTTGCTGGTAATGGGCAAGTGCACCTTTAATATTCTGCAATGCCCATTCCGTATGTCCGGCATTCAGAAAGTCTTGTGCATTCGGCTGGTTGTCCAATATCTTTTTGTAGTAGTTTCGTGCCTGGTCGTATTTGCCCGTAAGGAAGGAACACCATGCGATCGGTCTCCAGGCTTTATGACTTTTACTGTCCAGATAGTCGACCTTGAAGAAACATTTTAATGCTTCATTATAGTCCTTAAGTTCGAGATGGCAGTGACCGATACTGATTTGAACCGACAAATTGTCCGGATTCAGCGTTTCATAGCGGCGGAAGTATTTCAATGCTTCCTCCGGCTGCTTAAGTGAACGGTAGCAGCCGGCGATCCGGCGGATGACCCATTTGCTTTCCGAATTCAGCAGGTCGGCATGCAGATAAGCGTCCAATGCCCCGTCCAGATCTCCTTCCATTTGCTTGCAGTAGCCGATTTTCTGGAACAGAATATCACTGTTCGGGTCGATCTCAGCCAGTTGGTTGAATATGATCAGTGCGTCACTGAAATAGTTCTTGCGCAGATAGTATTCGGCAATCGTCGTAAGGCTTTCTTTATCCGATATATAAGGACGCAGGATTTCCAGGTTGTGGAAGTCGAGCGGCAGTGTAAAGATATCCGTAAAGTCCAGATGTCCCGGATAGAGCTTGAAGAAACGATAGAGATCCTGTATGTATTGACTGATTATCGTATCCTGCTTGCCCCGTTTGCTGATCAGTTCTTCCTTGTTTTGCTGGATCATTTCCGATGCCTGGCTGTCAAACTGGTGCATCATCATCTTCCGTGCCTCTTTCGGCAGTTGCATCATGCTGAAATAAAGCGAGTATTTATCTGAATTACACATGAACGCAGCTAAAGTCATCGAATCCAACATCAGCTTTTCTGCTTCATTCTCTTGATTGAATTGGTTATCGAAAGAAGAATGTTCGATCGTAAAGGGGAGCAACCAGTTACTCAATTCATGGAAAAACGGGTAGTTCTTTAAATGGATAAAGGTTGAATGCATCACATCCGCGCCTTCCTGCTGGAGTTCACCGAATTCTTCCATCTTTTTGCCCAGATTGCTGTCTGAGAAAAAACTTTCCCATTCAGGGTTCATTTCTTCGCTTGTCATATCCTCAGGCGTGAGATCTTTCAGATTGATTTTATTGCTGATCTTCGGGCTTAGCTTCATCATTTCCGGAATAATCTCGTCCTGGATTTTACGTGTGATCTTTTCCGTTTCACGAGCCAGAATGAATCGTAGCGTGATAGTCCGGAGCGCTTTTGTAAAACCTGGAACCTCGGCTAATGCGGCCAGGCGATTGGCTATCTGAGGATATAAAGCCATGCGCTTTCTGTATGTATATAAAGTGATCAGGATGGCAATTAAAGCACGGACCTTGATTTCTTCGTTCGTATGATTGGCAGCATCGAACAGTAAAAGCGCTTTCTCTTTGTCGAAGGCCTCCTGTAATCCTAACAATAAGGCGGAGACAATCTGGCAACCGGTCGTGAATGGCGATGCTTCATCCATAAGCATATCGCGGATTTCATTCGCCTCTTCCGGCTTAAGAAAACCGGAAACCCATATTTTGTTAAAGATACAGATATTAAAGGCATCACTCTCCCTGTGCTTGTTTGCTTCATACTCTATGATTAGTTGATTATGAAGTTGTTTGTAAGTTAATGGCGGTTGGATGGCCAAACTTCTGCGCCGGCTGTAATAGGTCAGGGGAGATTCGACAGCCAATGCTTTTTGTCTGACTGAATCAGCCAGCTCGTAAGCGGAAGCCTGCAGGTTGTTATATATTTGTTCCTGCATCGGGTCTTTTGCTCCTTCGATCCGGTAACGTAACATATATCTGTAGGTCTCCTGCAATTCGCTGAGCTTATCCTGAAAAGAATATTCCCGGCTTCCCGCAATGAGAGCCTGTAGAGAATCGAAAGCATTCTTCAACTCCTTACTGTCCAATGAACCGACTATGCGGTTATATGCTTTGTTTATTTCTTGTAGTGTCATATATTATTAACAACAAATGGTATGCCAAAAGTATAACAATTTAGGCTAAATTTCCTATCTTTGCGCACCTAAATAAATTTAGCAGATGAAGAATATCCGCAATTTCTGTATTATTGCTCATATTG
>URZO01000054.1 GCA_900552465.1 uncultured Parabacteroides sp.
GCAAAAAGGTGGTAGGTGTTAGTTGTTTTGATGTTTTTTCTTAAATAATTAGAAATAGCTTCACTTCTTGCCAGTATTGAGCTATCCCGTTCCAGCACTCCGACACTGGAACGGGATAGCTCATATTGTCAATTTCGCACCACTACCTTACGGACGGTATCGCCAATCCATACGATATAGACTCCCGTCGGCAATTGCCGACGGTTCAGCCCCAGGGCTGCCTTGAAGGCGTCGACCAGGCGGCCGTCGGGCGAGAGGATGCGGACGGGGATTCCGGCAGAGGCTGCGGCTTCGCCAGAAGCATCGACTCCGGCAAAGAAACCGTCCGGGAGCAAGATATAAAGTGCAGACGGTTCCGTCCAAATCCGCGGAAGGGCGGAACCGTCGGCGGTATGCGGGTCGGTGATCGACTCGTTGGCTACCGGGTTGTTGGGGAAGAGGCCATCGATAAAGACCTCCACGTCGCTGTGAATGTACTTCACCAGATAGGCACCGTCGCCGTTGCGGGGCATAAGCGTTTCGCCGCGGTCGGTAGTGATGACGGGTTGCGACTCCGAGTAGGCGGTATCGAGCGTGAGATAGAAGCGGAAGGTTCTCCCGGCTTCGACTGTGTAAGAACCCGGCCTGGGGTTGGTCACGGCTCCCTCTACGGCGGGAAGGGTGACGGTGTGGTAGACCGTAGGAGGTGGTGGCGGCGCCACGTAAGTGAAACGGGCGCTTAGCCAAAGGTCGGCGTCGGGCATCGGGATGGTCGTGCCGGATACCGGGGTGGTGACATCACCGGCGGTAGTGCCGGAGAAGAAGCCGTCGAAGCGGTAATTGTTTTCGGCGGCATATTCCAGCAACAGGGTAATGCCGGGGGTAACAGCGTCGCCATCAGATATCTCCAACCCAGTGGCTTCGTCAAACACCTGCAGTTTGCCCCCTTTAGCCGGCTGCACGATATAAAGCTTCGGGTGGGCAAGTAGTAGATCGGCAGCGTCTATCGACGGTTGGGTGCCGGGCGTCCAGGTACCATAGGTGGTGGGGGTGCCGTCGTCGTCTTCGCCCGTTATCATCTTCAACTGCGGAAGCTTCCCGTTTGTCCATGTCCAAGCAGCATTCCAAGCGGCTTCGGCTTCGTCCGATACTCCTTTCAAATCGTCCTCGAAGGTGTCGAGCCAGGTGTCGGCACCGTCCCTGAATGACGGGTTGTTACTGTGGACGGGAGAGCCGTTTACCTTTGTTTGGGTAGAGGCATAGTTGGAGCCAGAGTTTCTCCCCTCACCCTTCACTCGATGAATAAAAGAACCACTTCCTATTATCTCTCCATTCAAAGCCAGGTTGTTCGATAGATTATCCGGGGGAGAGCCGCAAATACCGCCGGCGGTAAGGATAGTTCCCCCCTTTGCCTCGACGTTTCCTGTGGCATAGGTGTAGGAGAATTCCCTATTTGCATATCCCACAACACCACCGGCATAAATTTTTTTAGTGCCTGTCGCTTCCACATCGACCAGGGTGTAACAGTGGGTAATCCGAACTATACCGCCTTGAGTGGCATAGCCTGTTATTCCCCCGGCAGAAGCATCCTTTCCCGCCCCGGTTATCCTCACGTCGCCTTTTCCTGTTACATAACAGTTGCGGAGAATGACGGTTTTCCCATCAGAGGCAGCTATCTTTCCGGCTATCCCTCCTGCAAAGACATCTCCTTTCTCCGCCGACACCACTATCCCGGCGTCTGCCAGTTCGACACCCAGGTTTTGGAGAGTGCCGTCCTCTACATTGCCGAATAATCCGGCTAAAGTCCAAGTGAGATCGAGACCTTCGACGTGAAGATCCATCTTCAAGCCGCTTACCGTATGGCCTTTGCCATCGAAATGACCGCTGAACGGGTAGCTACCCATCCCTATCGGCGTCCACTCTCCCCCCGCCAGGTCGATGGTGGCGGAGAGGGCGAAGTACTTGTCGGAGAAGCCGTTTGTGTTGGTTATCTCGGTACCGCTATCACCACCAACCTTCAATTTCTCATTATTATTCACCTGCTGCGCCAGATACGCCAGTTCTTCACCGGAGGATATCAGGATGGGGTCGCCTTTTTCGCCGGTGCTGTTGTCTGCAATCGATTTGGCAACACAGTCAGCCCAGGGAGCGTGCGGCAGATAGTCGCCGACGCTTATTGAGGGTTGGCTGCCGAACGCATTCTCGCTGTATCCGGTAGGGGTGCCGTCGGTGTCTTCGCCCGTTATCATCTTCAACTGCGGAAGCTTCCCGTCTGTCCATGTCCAGGCAGTGTTCCAGGCAGTTTTGTCGGGCGTTGTTCCGATCAGATCGTCCTTGAATTTGTCGGAATAGGTGGCGGCGCCGAAGTTTGAACCGGCGTCTGTACCGGCAGCGAGCTGGCCGTTAACGAGCATGTCGGGGTTGGCATAGTTGGAGTCGAGGGTTTTAGAAGAATTCCCCCCGAGCACCCTGCCGCTATTGCCTCCACTTACCTTTTTATTCAATGCCAGGTTGTTGGTGAGTGATCCTTCGGAGCTATACCCGCAAATGCCACCGGTACTTCCATTCTTTCCCGTCACCGTTCCTGTGGCGTAGGTGAAGGAGAGGGTTCCGCCAGAAAGCTTTCCGACAATACCACCGATGTAAGTTCCAATCCCATCCACATCCACATCGACCGTTACGTAACAATGGGTGAGGGTAACGCTTTGATTACCTCCGCCAGCTGCTTGACTCACAAATCCGGCTATTCCTCCGGCATAAGTAAACTCACCAACGTTATATCCCGTAACCTTCACTCCCCCGCTCCCCGTCACGTAACAATTACGGATGGTGGCGGCTCCGTTAGATCCGGTTATATATCCGACTATTCCTCCGGCAAAGACAGTGCCGGAGGAACTCGCCTTTATCCCATCTTTCGACAGTTCGACACCTAGGTTTTGGATCGTGCCGTCAGATACGCGGCCGAATAATCCACCGCATATCTCACCGCTTCCATTTATATCCACCTTCAACCCCTTCACGACATGGCCTTGGCCGTCGAAATGGCCGCGGAACGGCTTGCTACCCGTCCCTATCGGCTTCCACTCTATCCCGGCTAAGTCGATGTCGGCGGAGAGGGCGAAGTAGTAGCCGGAGAAGCCACCTTTATAACCATTATCTCCGCTTTTATCTATCTCCTCATTCGTTCCATACGATAGTTTCTTCCCCCCGTCATTCACCTGCTTTGCGAAATACGCCAGTTCAGCGGCATTGGCTATCAGGATGGGGCTACCTTTTGTGCCATCACCACCGTCCTGATTCACTATCTTGCTCACCGTACCATTACCCTCCTGCCCTGCTGCCGGAAGGGTAAATAATAAGAATAAGAACAAGGCGGCCAGAAGGCGCAGGGCTGTCGGATAAGTGGATATGTTTGCTTTCATATTGTTTGTTGTTACTGTTAATAATCGTTTATTGAGTCTCATGTCGCTGTGTCTGCAGTGTTATTCCGGCAATTCTTTCTTTATGCTGTCAGCTTCTTCTTCCTTCTCCTCCAGAAACCGGTACGCTTCTTTCATCTCATACCATAGCTGGCAGACGATAACGACAAACACCGCCGTTAGCATAAAGCCGGCACAAACCACACCCCAGAAATAAGCAGAGTTGTAAAAGTGTTCAAACCACTGCGGAACGGAAATACCTATATCAGTTGCAGACATCATAGCGTATCGCTTTTAATTTTCGACTGCAACCTACAAAAGAAGAAGGAGAACGTTGTAACATTATGCAAAATGAGACAAATTTCCGGGCGGATAAGGGAAAATTTCGGAGACAGGAAGAGATGATTGAGAGAAATACCACCTGCATAATAGGAATGCCACCTATGGCAAATAAACCTGTAACGGAGCTGGTCAATATGTATCCACCTGCGCCCCCCTGTTTTTCCGATAAGTAGCCGGATTGATACCGGTTTGTGCCTTAAAGACACGGTAGAAAGTCTGCCGGGTGGAAAATCCGGCATCGAAAGCGATTGCTTCGAGCGAAAGAGAATCGTTTGCCGGATCGGAAAGCAGAAGGATGGCCTGACGGACGCGGCACTCGTTGATAAAAGAGGAGAAAGATTTGCCGTAAACTGTATTGATAGCTTTCGAGATCAGGTTGCGGTGAACGCCCAGCCGTTGCGAAAGGCTCTCGAGATCGAAAGCCGGATCCAGATAGATCCGTTCTTCCTCAAACAGAAGGGCAATGCCTTCCATCAGTGCTATATCAGCGTCATCAACCTCTGTAATAAGCATGACAGTCGGTTCTCTTTCCGCCCATTCACGGCTGCGGGCAGCCAGTTTCCGATAGGCCTGGTGCTTCTTGCGGTAAAGGATTGAGATAATAATTAGGGCGATCAGGATGATCCCAGCCGTTATTCCCATGAAAAACAACATGTGTTGAAAAGTGTTTATTTGCATCTGCTTACGTGCCTGTTCCGATTCAAAGAGCTCCTGCTCGGCACGAAGGATGATCAGGGCATTGTATTTATCTTCGTACCGGCGGAAAGCCGTCATCATGGAATCGAGGTAACAACGGGCTTTGAGAGCATCGCCCCGACGTGCATAGTAACGGTTCAGAAGAGAATAATAGTAGCAGCTATTCTCATCGACCGAATCCGGATTCATGTGGATGCTGTCGAGTATGGCGTATGCCGCCCCCTGGTCGTCTTTCTCCAAGTAGCATTCGGCCATTTTCAACTCGACGGCGGTAGATAACGATGAAATTTTCTCCTCTTTTAAAGCAGGTAAACATAGTTTGAATATACGTAACGATACATCAAACCGTCCCCGCTTCATTTCGTTACCGGCCAGCCCCGTAAGGGCAACCATATCATACACCGGACGCATCTTTACCTGGTCAGGGCTGTTCCACATGGAAAGGAAATAGTAGTCCGACTGTTCGAGATCGCCGATAGAGGCATAGTATTCAGCCAGCTTATACCGCGCCCTCAGGTTGGCACGGTCAGCCATGTGGCGGGCTCCGTCGTCACGCAGGGATTTTTTCAGGTAGGGAATGGAACGATCATAATCCCGGAATACATGGTAGGCATTTCCTATCATGAAGTAGGTGGCTTTCCGGTCGAAGAACTCTTCGTCGGTCAGTTGGTCGAGCCGGTCAGCTGTCAGCCGGGCGAAACGGAAAGCCCTGGCATAATGACCGCCGAGGAAAGACTCGTTAAAGATAAGGCGGAGAAGGAAGATTTCCTCCCTGGTGTTACCTTCGGCCGCAACTTTCCGGGCCAGTCTGTACAAATCGTCCATAGCGGCATCGAAGCGGGTGCTGTCGGCCGTGGAAAGGTTGACCAGAAGGGGGAGGAATTCGGTAGCATAGGTTATCTCCGGGTTATTGTAACGGAGAGCCATTTGTCGGACTTTCCTGATCTCGGCTGCGGCCCGGACATCACTCATGTAAGATACTATATCATAATAATAGTAATAAAGCTCGTCTTCAACGGCGTGATAACCACGGGTAGCCAGGTAGTGAAATAGTGTGTCGGAGTTGTAATAGCGCATCTCACCGTATTTCTCAACATAGATACTGTCGGAAGGGTCCACCTTGATCCGTGTCATCGAACGCATAGGAGCGTAGTGGCGAATCTGTACGGTATCGAGGAAAAGCGACAAGTCGATAGCCTGTCCTTTAACCGGCAGGAAAAAGTAACAAAGATGCAGGAGAAACAGGATACCGACTTTATTCATATCAAATAAGACCTGCAGCAAATATACTCTTTTTCATTCACAAAACAGGGATACGACGTAATTAAAGAACATTTACATCGAACAGAAAAACGACACAAAGAATGGGACAGTAAAATCTACAATAATCCCATGAAAAATGGAGACGAAAACAAGGTCCTTCCCTGAGTAGCGGGTAATGATTGGCAAAGTTGTATCCATGGTCGTTGCTCCTCCGGCACAAATGGGCGCCAACCGTCCGAAATATTTGACAAAAAGGGGAGCGCCAAGCAGTGCCATAATCTCGCGCATAATATTTGCCATGAGCGCGATAGTACCTAACTCGGTTGCTAACTGAACACCTAAGGAGGGTTCTTTCAATTGTGTAATCAGGATAGACGAAAGCGAATAATAGGCAAAACCGCTTCCCACCGCCAGGCAATCGAACAAGCTCCAGCGGGATAACAACAGGCTGACCAAGGCGGAAAACACCAACGTCCCGACAATCGTTGACAAAGGTACTAAAAGCAGCTTCGGACGGATACTTCCAAGTATTTCCTTTAATTTCTTATCGCTTCCGATACTCAACCCGACCTGAAACATCAACAGATACAGAACATATACCGTAATATCGTTCTCGACTACCATATCCGGCAGCAAGCCGCTCCAACCCAGCAGACAGCCGAGTGCAAAGAATCCGACAACAATCAGGCTTCCCTTCATCCGCGACTCCTTTCCTTAAAGAACAGGTTATACACGCCCCAGGCTGCCAGTACACTGCCTGCCGTGCCCGCCAGGGCAAGCAGAAATGCCTGCCCACCCAGCGTAGCAAGGTTGTCCACGATCTCTTTATTCGCTCCAACGGATATGCCGAGCAAGAAGAGAAGCAAAAAAATCGTATAAGAGATTGGCTTGCCTATCTTTTGCAAAAGTTCGATTTTGCGCAAAAGGTAGCCTGCGGCAATACCCGCGAACATAATACCAATGACTGTGAACATAGATGGGAATGGCCTATTTAGCTGAATCAGCGTTAACTATTCGGGTAAATACGATTGACATTTCCATTCCTTCGGCATCGGCATTTCCGGACAGTTTGTTTTTGTCAACCTGCTTGAAAGTCAGATAGACGTCTGTCCCGTCTACATAGAACTCACATTTATACGTCTCGTTCTCCTTTTTGATTTCGCTGACAGTCATATCCGTCCCGCTGATTGTGAAAACGGCAGACAGCTTGGCGCCGTCTTTCTTAAACTGGCATGTTCCTTCCTGATAGCCGTAGGGGGCATCCGGTGCCGAGAAATTCCACTTTCCGACTATAGAGCCGGATTTATCCTGCGCATAAAGAGACAGACACATCATCATACAGAGAAGTGTCGCAAAAGCTTTTTTCATATTTGCTTTCATAGTAACTAAAATTAAATTAAACTTAGCGCTTCAAAGATAAACATTCTCGGAAATAAAAGAAGTAGTCAGCAAAAGAATAAATAGAATAACACAGAAGAAAATAAAGGCAGCTAAGGCCGAAAGAATCAAGCGCCGGCGTTTTTTCCTGCGGGCGCAGGCGATACGTTCCATGATCCGATTGTCGAACTCACTGCCTAACGGAGGCAGTTCTTCGGCTTCGGGTGTTTGAAACCATACCTGGTAAGGACGGAATTCGGGAGGGATAACCTTGCCGGAAAAGAAGCTGCGCAGTTCGCGTTCCTCTTCGATGGTGGTGATACATCTCCAGTACTTATCGAGCAGTATATGTATCCGGTTATAATTCATAATCTCCTTTTCTTTAAAGTTACCTGATGGCAAACTGTTCACGCCTGTCGGGACAAGGACCGGTACGTTGCAAGGCCATATTGCGCGTCACCATCAGGCAATAGGCTGGCAGGTCTTCGATGACCATCCACGTCTCCCGCTGGTTCCACACCTTCAACATTGTTTCCTGTACAATCTGTTCCGATACACTCTTGTCTCCCGTAATCCGGAAAGCGACCCGGTACAGATTATCCTTCAAAGGCAATATCCGTTTTATGAATTCGTCTGTTCTCATCTCTGTTATTATAGACGAGTGAGAGTGGGGTAAGGTTGCAATTTGCAGCGACTTTTTTTCGCAAGAATAATAGGATATTCCCGTATATTGTTCTTTTTCATTACCTTTGTAAGGTTGAAAATAATAATTTAATTTTTTGGAAGATAAAACACAAATAAGATAAGATGAAGAAGACAGTCCTTTTCCTTCAGGCTGCTGTGCTTGGTTTTCTGGCAGCTTGCAGCCAGCCGTCCGGCCAGGAACAACTATGTGATGAAATTCAGTATGTAAACCCATTTATCGGAACCGGGTTTCACGGGCATACATTTCCCGGTGCGACCCGGCCGTTTGCGCTTGTACAGGTCAGTCCGGATACGCATATCATGGGCTGGGATGCCAGCAGCGGATATCATTACGATGATAACCGGATATATGCATTCAGCCATACGCACCTGTCGGGCACAGGGATCGGCGACCTGGGGGATGTGGCGATCCTGCCTTTCTCCGGTGGCGATTCGATCAAGCCGGTCGCAACGTTCAAGAAAGAAACAGAGAAGGCGACACCGGGTTATTATGCCGTCCGCCTCGATAACTTCGGGATCGATGTGGAGCTGACCAGTACGGATCGCATCGGTTTCCATAAATATACGTACGACAATCCGAAGGAGCGCCGCGTAATGCTCGACCTCGGACATGTCCTGCAACCGAACTGGGGACATAAGCTGGTGGGCAACGAATATCTTTTCGTAAACGATTCGACGGTAGAAGGGACGGTTCAAACGCAAGGCTGGGCGCATTTCCATTCCGTATCTTACCGGATCACATTCTCCGAACCGATCGAGACGCTTTACCAATATATCGGCGGGGAGTTGCGGAAAGATTCCCTCTTCCTCCGTCTCAATACGGCGGACGACCTGAAGTTCCACTATAAGTTTGCCGAAAGCAGCAAGCCGCTTTATGTAAAAGTGGCGATTTCTCCTGTCGACACAGAGGGGGCGGAAAAGAATATGCTGGCGGAACTCCCCGGCTGGGATTTCGAGGCGACACGCCAGGAGTCAGCCCACATCTGGAACAAGGCTTTGAATGCTATCCAGATCGAAAGTTCAAACCCGAAAGTAATGGTGAATTTCTATACGGCGCTCTATCATACGATGATCGCTCCGTATGCTTACCAGGATGTAGACGGACGTTACTTGGGAATGGACAAGAAAGTCCACCGGGCAGAACCGGGGTATGTGAACTATTCGGTCTTCTCGCTCTGGGATACTTTCCGGGCACTCCATCCGCTAATGACTATCATCCAGCCGGAACGGGCTGCCGATTGGGGGAAGGTCTTGGTACAGGGATATAAAGAGGGAGGCATCCTCCCGAAATGGCCGTTGGCTTCGAGCTACACAGGCTGTATGGTCGGCTATCCGGCCGTATCCGTATTGGCGGACCTGGTGGCCAAAGACCTGGCGGAAGGCGACCTGAACCTATGGGCGGAAGCCGGTGCACGCTCGTCTGTCTACCGGGATGATCTGGCGGAGAAGTTCAAAGGGACACGCGAACTGGATCTGATTACCCGGCATCCTTACTTTAAAGAGAAATATGGCTTCGTCCCGGCCGACTCCGTACCCGAATCGGTATCCTGGGGCTTGGAGATGGCTTACTATGACTGGTGCATCTCCCAGATCGCCGCTAAAGCCGGAAACACGGAACTGGCTAAGGAATATGCTGCAAAAGCAGAATACTACAAACGTTATCTGGACCCGGAAACCAAGATGATGCGTGGTGTGATGGCCGACGGAACCTTCCGTACTCCTTTTAATCCCCGCTATTCTTCTCACATGAAGAGTGATTACACCGAAGGGAATGCCTTCCAGTGGAGCTTCTTCGCCCCGCATGATATGGACAACTTTATCGCAACGATCGGAGGCAAGAAAGAACTGGAAACGCGCCTGGACACTTTGTTTACAACCTCCTCGCAGGTTGACGGAGAAGAGGCATCCGGCGACATCACCGGCCTGATCGGCCAATACGCCCACGGTAACGAACCGAGCCATCACATGGCTTACCTGTACAACTGGACGGATGCGCCCTGGAAAGGACAGGAACGCCTGGATCAGATCATGCAAAACTTCTACACCAACGAACCGGACGGTATCATTGGTAATGAAGATTGCGGACAGATGTCTGCCTGGTATGTGCTGAGTGCGCTGGGGCTCTATCAGGTTGCCCCTGGTATCTCGGTCTATACATTGGGACGACCAATGGTCGACAAGGCGCTGATCCACGTGAAAGGCGGCGTATTCGAGATTCTGGTAAAGAATAACAGCGCAGCCAACAAGTATGTAAAAGAGGCTAAACTGAACGGCCGGGTTCTCGATAGTCCGTTTATCAGCCACAGCGATATCGTTAAAGGCGGTAAACTGGAATTTATAATGAGCGACACGCACAACTAAAAAGGATGCACAAGAAGGATAAAATTGAAATCATCTTACTATTACTAATACCAATCAGAAAGTAAAAAATGAAACGTATCGTTTTTTTAGACTATGTGCGTGTGTTCGCATGCTTCCTTGTTATAGTTGTCCATGCCAGTGAGAACTTTTATGGTGCAGCCGGTTCTACAGATATGGCCGGACCGCAGTCCTATCTGGCTAATGAGGCCGACCGGCTCTGGGTTTCCGTGTACGACGGTTTCTCACGCATGGCAGTTCCCCTGTTCATGATAGTCTCTGCCTTTCTTCTTGTTCCGATGAAGGAGGAACAGACTACGTGGCAATTCTACCGCCGACGTTTCACCCGCATCCTGCCGCCGTTTTTCATATTCATGATACTGTATAGCACGCTGCCTCTGCTATGGGGACAGATAGACAGGGGTACATCCTTAACCGACCTGTCGCGAATATTACTTAACTTCCCTTCGCTGGCCGGACATCTGTGGTTCATGTATCCTTTGATCAGTCTTTATCTCTTCATTCCTATAATCTCTCCATGGCTTAGCAAAGCCACAGCAAAAGAAGAGCTGTTCTTCATAGGGCTGTTCCTGTTATCGACGTGCATGCCGTATCTTAACCGATGGTCCGGTGAAGTGTGGGGACAATGTTTTTGGAACGAATACCATATGTTGTGGTATTTCTCCGGTTATTTAGGATACCTCGTATTGGCGCACTACATACGTGTTCATCTGACATGGGATCGCACAAAACGCCTCGCAATAGGAACCGTTTTAATGCTTATCGGAGCGGCTTCGACCATCTATTCGTTCTATATCCAGGCTATACCCGGAGAAACCCTTACCACTCCTGTTATAGAGATAGGATGGGCTTTCTGCACAATTAACTGTGTGATTCTCACAACGGGCACATTCCTTATGTTTACATGCATAACCCGCCCGAAAGCCCCACGGCTCATAACGGAATTGTCGAAACTCAGCTATGGCATATATCTTATGCACATATTCTGGCTCGGACTATGGGTAACAGTATTCAAGCAGACACTGGGATTGCCTACTGTTGTCGCCATACCCTGTATTGCTGTCAGTACCTTCATTTGCTGTTTCGTAACGACAAAGATTATCTCGTATATACCGGGCAGTAGATGGATTATAGGAGATTAATCCCCGCCTTCCGTGCCTGCGAGTGCTGGAATTGGCGTTTGACGTGATAGAGTTTGCCATCTTTGATGAACTTTGCCCCGGTCTGCTTAAACCAGAACGAGATGCCGTTCTTTGCGCAAACATCGTGAAGTTCCATTACCCAGTCGAAATCGCAGGGGCGGACATCATAGCCTGATTCACCTCCGACGACAACCTGTTCCACCCATTCGCCTATGCGGAAAGGGGTGAGATCAATCCGCTCCAGCAACGGCTCACAGATGATGATCTTATGCTTGATGGGAGAAGTGCGGTAAATCGGCAGACGATAATTGGCACGGGACTGGTTCTCGACTGTGCAGCAGATGGCCACATTGTCGTATCCGTCTCCCCAATCATCCGGCAAACATTGGGCAAGGCGGTCAATCCGTTTGGTAATCATCATGAAGTTCAGGTCACTGCGCTGCCGTATCATCTCCCAGGCATCGGAACGCCATTCATCGGCGTCGCTGACAAAGAAATCGGAAGTGAAACAGGTATAGACCAATGTCCCGGACGGGATTTTATATTCCCCGTTACGCTTCCGGCGGATGGGGACATCAAAACTCTTGGTTTGTGTCACTACAGTACTGTCCACCTCTCTTCTTGCATCTCCCCGATAGACATAGCAATGCATGCAGCCCTCACTCAACTTGTGACAGCCGTGCCACGGATTCCACAGGGCAGATTTCTTGACGATAGCGTTTGCCGGCATTACTGTAATACAACTTTATTGATATGATTAAACTAACGTTTACGGTGCCCAATTTTAGTCGGACATTGCAAATGTAACAAATAATTAATTCAATTCACCTGCAGGTCAAATTATTATATCCTTTATCAGATTTGGGCAAACGCCTGCTCCAAATCGTCAATGATGTCGTCGATATATTCGGTTCCGATACTCAGGCGCACGGTGGAAGGCGTGATGCGTTGTCCGGCCAGTTCTTCCGGGGTCATCTGCGAATGGGTGGTCGTGTAAGGGTGAATCACAAGACTCTTCACATCGGCGACGTTGGCAAGAAGGGAGAAGATTTCCAGCGAATCGATAAACTTCCAGGCAGCTTCCTGTCCGCCTTTAATCTCAAAGGTAAAGATGCTGCCGGCGCCTTTAGGGAAATATCTCTTATACAGTTCATGGTCGGGATGAGACGGAAGAGACGGATGGTTCACTTTGGACACTTTGGGGTGCCGGGACAGGTAATCCACAACCTGTAAGGCATTTGCCACATGCCGTTCCACACGAAGCGACAGTGTTTCCAAGCCCTGCAACAGGATAAAAGCGTTGAATGGAGAAATAGTCGCCCCCGTATCACGCAGGATGACGGCACGGATGCGGGTCACAAAAGCTGCCGGGCCGGCCACATCCGCAAAAACGGCGCCGTGATAACTCGGGTCCGGCTGGGCCAATGTCGGGAATTTGTCTGCGTTCGCTTTCCAGTCGAAATTGCCGCTATCGACAATCACGCCTCCCAAGCTCGTGCCGTGACCGCCGATAAACTTGGTCGCAGAGTGAACCACAATGTCGGCACCGTGCTCGATCGGACGAATCAGATACGGCGTGCCGAAGGTGTTATCGACAATCAACGGGATATGATGACGATGAGCCACTTCCGCCACGGCATCGATATTGGTCACATCGGAGTTCGGGTTGCCGAATGTTTCCACATAAACGGCCTTCGTATTCTCCCGGATAGCGGACTCCAAAGCGTCAAGGTCGTTTACGTTGACAATTGTATTGCTTATGCCCTGACCGACTAACGTATGCGTGATCAGGTTGAAAGAGCCGCCGTAAAGATTATCGGCAGCAACGATATGGTCGCCTGCACGGAGTATATTTTGCAGCGCATAGGTAACAGCAGCAGCACCGGAAGCGACAGCTAAGCCAGCGACACCTCCTTCAAGAGCCGCTACACGTGCCTCAAAAACGCCCTGTGTCGAGTTGGTCAGGCGGCCATAGATATTACCCGCGTCGCGAAGACCGAAACGGTCTGCCGCATGCTGCGAATCGTGGAACACATAGGAAGTTGTCTGATAAATAGGGACTGCACGCGCATCTGTTGCGGGGTCTGGCTGCTCTTGTCCGACATGGAGTTGTAAAGTCTCAAAATGCAATTTCTTTGTTGCCATAGTCTTATTCTTTTAAATTATTCTTCTTGTTTATTTTCCAGCAAAACTATAGACTATGGATACTTCAAACAAGATTTGCACGAAATACAGAAAATAATACTATTTTTACCACATCAAACAGAACAAGCGTAAGGCACAACGTGCCGAAAGTAGCTCTCAATAGAATTTTATTCTTATGAACACACCGGAGAAATTAGACAAAGTGGACCTGCAGATCCTGCGAACCCTGCAAAGCAACGCCCGGCTGACGACAAAAGAGCTGGCGGCAAGCGTCAGCCTTTCATCGACCCCCGTCTTCGAACGCCTGAAACGTCTTGAAAACGGAGGATATATAAAGAAGTACATTGCCGTACTGGATGCGGAAAAGCTGAACCAGGGTTTTGTGGTGTTTTGCAGCGTAAAGCTCAGAAGGTTGAACAAGGAGATCGCCGCCGAGTTTACAAGAATCGTACAAGACATTCCGGAAGTAACGGAATGCTACAATATATCGGGCCGCTATGATTACCTGCTCAAAATACACGCACCGAACATGAAGTATTACCAGGAATTTATCCTGAACGTATTAGGAACGATCGACAGCCTCGGCTCCCTCGAAAGCACATTCGTAATGGCCGAAGTGAAACATCAATACGGAATACATATCTGACGAGAAAACACTCTCCCGCCTATTTCTTCAACGCATAAATGCGCTGGATGATGTCCACCACTTTCATGCCTTCCAGCACGTTGGTCGTGATGCATTCGGCGTCGGCGCCGGAAAGGACACGCACCACGTTGCGGATCACAAAGTTGTGATTCTGGGCGGAACCTTTGTAAGGGCCGTAGTCATTTCCCGGATTGGTCGGTGCTAACTCAGGCATTTCGTAGTCTTTGACGTGGCAGTATTCCACTTCATTCATATACTGTCCGCCGATTTTCACGCTGCCGTTCTCCGCAACGATCAGCATGCTGCTTTCCATGTTCTTGTTCCAGACCGAAGTGGAATAGCTCAGGCTTCCCATCCCGCCGTTCACAAAATTGAAGTTCACGAAGCCGGAATCCTCAAAAGCGGTCAGCCCGGCATGGTTGAAGTCGGCAAAACGGGCCTGGATGTTGCAGATATCCCCGAAAAGCCAGTACATGATATCGATGAAATGGGAGAACTGGGTGAAGAGCGTCCCTCCGTCCAGCTTGGCATCTCCGTGCCAGCCGCCCGGCTTATAATAGCGTTCGTCGCGGTTCCAGTAGCAGTTCAGCTGGACCATATAGATCTTGCCTAATTTGCCGGATTCCACCATTTCCTTGATCCAGACGGAAGGAGGAGAATAGCGGTTCTGCATGACGCAGAAAACCTGTTTGCGGTATTTCAACGAGGCATAAACGACCTTCTCGGCATCGGCAAGCGTTAGCGCCATCGGCTTCTCGATCACGACATGGCAGCCTGCCTGAATAGCTTCGATAGCCATCGCAGCGTGCAGGCCGTTCGGGGTACAGATATTCACGACATCGATCGCGAGACCGCTCTGCAACAACTCCGTTAGGGAGCAGAAGAAAGGGACGTCGTAGGCTTCAACACCCAGTTCTTCACGGGGGCGGATGTCACAAAGGGCTACCAGTTCGGCATCCGGATCGCGGGTCACCATCTCGGCATGGCGTTTACCGATATGGCCACAACCGACTACTGTGAATTTTATCTTTTTATCCATAATCATATCTTATTTGAGGGCGAGTTTGGAACTCGCCTCTACGAGGGTTTCTGTTATGTATTGCTGTTGTTCGGCTGACATCTCGGTGTGAATGGGCAGGGAAAGGACGGACTCACACAAACGAGTAGCGACGTCCAAACTGCCGGAGATGCGGGAAATAGAGCCGTATGCTTCCTGGTGATGCACAGGCAGAGGATAATAAACCATCGAAGGGATTCCCCGCTCCTTCAACAGACCTTGCAGCGCATCCCGGTTACCGTCTTTCACCTGAATCGTATATTGATGATAGACATGGGTGGAAAACGGGGAACGCGCCGGCAGAACAAACTGCTCGCAAGCGACAAGCGCCTCGTCATAGTGCGCGGCAACCTTCCGGCGAGCTTCGGTGAAGGCTGTGATATGCTTCAACTTGACATCCAGAATAGCGGCCTGCAACGTGTCTAAGCGGGAGTTGCAGCCAATCCGTTTATGATGATATTTACATTCCTGTCCATGATTGGCAATCATGCGGATACGCGTAGCCAACGCCTCGTCCGACGTCATCAACGCGCCGCCGTCACCATAGCACGCCAGCGGTTTGGAGGGGAAAAAGGAAGTAATCCCGATATGGCCGATTGTTCCGGCCTTCTGCACCCGTCCGTCCGGGAAAGTATATTCCGCTCCGATAGACTGGGCATTATCTTCTATCACATACAAATGATATGCGTCGGCCAAAGCCATAATCGTCTCCATTTCGCAGGATTGTCCGAAGAGGTGGACGGCAATGATCGCCTTTGTCCGCTCAGAAACAGCCGCTTCTATCTTCTGCGGATCGATATTGAATGTGCGTGGATTGACATCGACCAGCACAGGCGTCAGTCCTAACAACGCGACCACTTCGGCAGCAGCGATATAAGTGAACGCCGGCAGAATCACCTCGTCGCCCGGCCGGAGCTCCAGTGCCATCAAGGCAATTTGCAACGCGTCCGTACCATTTCCGCAAGGAATCACGTAAGGAATCCGGAGATATTCAGCCAGATGTGCAGAGAAGGTTTTCACCTGCGGGCCGTTAATGAAGGCACAATTGTCGATCACACGTTGCATGGCTGCGTCTATCTCCTCCTTGAAGCGGAGATATTGTCCGTGCAAATCGACCATTTGTATCTGTTCTTCAAACATTTTCTTCCCTTTCTTTTCCGGGAAAGTTCCCGGTCTATTTGCCTGCCGACAATTGTCGGCAGGCCTGCTGACAATTGTCGACAGGCTTGCTCACAGTTGTCGACAGGCTTGCCGACAATTGTCGGCAGGCAAATATGTCAGGGGATTTATTTTACTTCGCTGCCAGGTTTCACGGCTTTCTCCGGCATGATTACGGAGAGGCTTCCGTTGAAATCTTCGGCGGACAGTATCATTCCTTCGGAGACGATACCTTTCAGTTTGCGCGGCGCCAGGTTGGCGATGAAGCAAACCTGCTTGCCGACGAGATCTTCGGGAGCGTAGTGCTGGGCGATACCGGAGACGATCGTCCGTTTTTCCAGGCCGTCGTCGATGCGGAACTGAAGCAGTTTGTCTGCCTTAGGCACCTTTGTGCATTCCAGGATTGTCCCGACACGGATGTCTAACTTCGTAAAGTCATCGAAGGCGATGTTCTCGCGAACCGGCTTTGCCTTGTAATTGGCTTCTTCGTTTGCTTTCTTGGTGTCGAGCAGCTTCTGCACCTGCGCTTCGATCACGCTGTCTTCGATCTTCTCGAACAGCAGTTCGGATTTACCCAACTGGTGACCGGCTTCCAGGAGGTCGGTCGAGCCGAGGCGGTTCCAGCCTAACGGCGCGACGTTCAGCATCTTGTTCAGTTTCTCCATGCTGAAGGGCAGGAACGGTTCGAAGGCGATCGCCAGGTTAGCCGTGATCTGCAGGGAGATGTTCATGATCGTTGCGACACGTCCCATGTCGGTCTTAGCCAGCTTCCAAGGTTCGGTGTCGGCCAGGTATTTGTTACCGATGCGGGCCAGGTTCATGGCTTCCTTCTGGGCGTCGCGGAAATGGTATGTATCCAGCAGACGCTCCACGTCGGCTTTCACGTTGGCGAAGTCCGTCAGCGTCTGGCGGTCATAGTCGGTCAGTTCGCCGGCTGCGGGCACTTTTCCTTCGAAATACTTCTCAGTCAGTACCAGTGCGCGGTTGACGAAGTTACCTAAGATAGCAACCAGCTCGTTGTTATTGCGCGCCTGGAAGTCTTTCCAGGTGAAATCGTTATCCTTCGTTTCCGGAGCATTGGCGGTCAGGACATAGCGCAGGACATCCTGCTTGCCCGGCATATCGACCAGATATTCATTCAACCAGACAGCCCAGTTGCGGGAAGTGGAGATCTTATCGCCTTCGAGGTTCAGGAACTCGTTGGCCGGCACGTTTTCCGGCAGGTTGAAACTGCCTTCCGCCTTCAACATCGCCGGGAAGACGATGCAGTGGAACACGATGTTATCCTTTCCGATGAAATGGACCATCTTGGTTTCCGGATCTTTCCACCAGGTTTCCCAGCTTTCGGGCAGCAACTCTTTCGTATTGGAAATATATCCGATAGGCGCATCGAACCAGACATACAGCACTTTACCTTCAGCTCCTTCCACCGGAACGGGGATTCCCCAATCCAAGTCGCGGCTCACGGCGCGGGGCTGCAAGCCCATATCCAACCAGCTCTTGCACTGGCCGTAGACGTTCGGTTTCCATTCTTTGTGTCCTTCCAGAATCCACTGGCGCAGGAACGGTTCCCATTTATCGAGAGGCAGATACCAGTGTTTGGTTTCCTTCATCACCGGCTGGCTTCCGCTGATCGCGGATTTCGGGTTGATAAGGTCTGTCGGGCTCAGGGATGTGCCGCAGGCTTCGCACTGGTCGCCATAGGCTTTTTCGTTTCCGCAATGGGGGCAAGTTCCGGTGATATAGCGATCGGCAAGGAATTGCTTTGCCTCTTCGTCATAATACTGTTCGCTCGTTTTCTCGATGAATTCGCCTTTATCATATAAGGTACGGAAGAAATCCGACGCAACCTGGCGATGTGTAGCCGAAGTCGTGCGGGAATAGATATCGAAGGTGATACCGAAATCCTCGAAAGACTTCTTGATAATGCCATGATAGCGGTCAACCACATCCTGCGGAGTGATGCCTTCTTTCTTCGCTCTCAACGTGATAGGCACTCCGTGTTCATCCGATCCACCAATCATCAGAACCTCTTCTCCCTTCAGGCGAAGATAGCGTGCATAAATATCTGCAGGCACATACACTCCGGCCAGATGACCGATGTGCACCGGCCCGTTCGCATACGGCAACGCCGTAGTAATCAGTGTTCTCTTAAACTGTTTTTCCATACCTTGTGTTCTCTTTTTGAGGCACAAAGGTAAGTAATAATTTGGTTAGATGGAAAAGATTGGTTTCCTTTGTAACAGAGATTTGAAGAGGAGGAACAAGAATGATAACACCAGCAGTTGCAGTTTTCGGGAGCCTTGCCCTATTTGGCGTAGTCGGTTGTATAATCATCAGTACCAAAAAAGGTCGGGATTGGTTAGATCGCGTTTTAAAATAAATAGAATAAAGAAAGCCGCCTGTATTCAGAGATGTTTACAGGCGGCTTTCTTTTTCCAGTTATTTATTCATATATCAGTTCCAAATCATCCAGCCATAACGTACTGCCGTCGCCTCCGGTGAAATAATCGCCATATTTGCTGGCGCTAGCTACGACCACGATATAAGTGGGCTTGCGTGTCAGTGAGCGGTAATCCAGCTTCAGCTTAAATTCCGTCCATTCGCCGACCGTTTCTCCTACGATCATTTCCTGATAAGCGATGATATGCGAATCGGACTTGCTGAACAGCTGGCGGTTCTTCTTCTTTGTCTGGATACGCACCGGCAAGCTCCAGTCGCCCAAAGCGATGTAGATATGCGCCTGGTCGTTCATGCCTTTTTGGGCATCCTCGAACTGATCTTCCGGATCATCCGAAATCTGGGAAATCGGTTTACAAGTATATTTGAACCAGCCTTTGAGCGTTGTCGGACGGGCTGTGAACGGGCGTCCGAAATCCAGAATACCGTCGGTTCCATCCGTCTTCACATATTCCCCGGCAAACAGGTTTCCGGCTGCAAACTTGATAATGACGTTTTCCGATGCCAACTTGATCGAGCGTTTGCCGCCATGAGGTTTCGATTCATCGAAGACCGTCACATTCTTGTTGGCCAGGTTAGAACCGGTATTTCCTGTGTCCCAGAACATCTCTCCTCCTTCGGCATAAACAAACCAGATGTTTTTCGGGTTCAACCACCAGTCTTCGAAGCCGGAATTAGGCAACTGGGCGGCTTCGTCTGTCGTAAAGCCCGTAACATCGTACGTCTGAGAGCCGATTATCGCTTTATACTCATATTCGGTCGAAGGGATCAGATGGCGCATGGCTGCCGAGAAGGTTCCGTCTTCGTTGAACGTGATCTCGTCGTCGAAGACCTGATCCCAGTTTTCTTCTCCCTTCTGGCGGTATTGGATATCGATGTTCGTTCCTTCTTTTGCGACACCGGTCAGATAGGCGCGCTTTGCCCATACGGAAAGACTTGCGCCGGTTCCTTCGTAGTGAACGACACTGACAGACCATGTTTCCGTCTTGTCAAAAGCCGTCACGTCAAAAGAGCGGGTACGGCGGAAGTCGGTCACGGTTGTCGGTTCCGGCGTCGTTGTTGCGATCGAGCTACCCAATCTCATTTCCAGGACTTTCAGGTTGCCCAGATCCGTATCTTTGCTCACATAGACAATCACCTTATGGTTCTCTTCGTCGACAATCGGAGTTCCGACCTGCACATCGCTACCATCGGCCGCCTTGATCGAGAATTTCCGTTGGATATTGCGTTTCGCCGATATCTGCCAGGGATAATCCTGATAAATACGCAAGACAAAAGTAGCCGGCGACGACAGGTCGATCTGCGTGTTGACCGTTGACGGCAGACTGTCGACCGACACGAATCCCGAATCCGGAAAAAGGGCGGCATCCTTGCAGGCAACAGAGTCCGGGATAATCAGCGTGCCGTCCGTCACCCGCAATTTCGTGATGCGAAGCGTACGCAGATCGACCGTATCATCCACTAAGATAGCGGCAGTTCTCATCTCCTTGTCGATCGCAGAAGAGACGAAACCGTTCGTCTCGATCTCCTGTATCTCCGCTTTTACAACCGGATAGGGAATATCATTCTCTATACATCCGGTCAGGGCACAGACAAGCGACAACAGACATCCTTTTATATAGACTTTATAATTCATCTCGCTTATAAATAGAATGTAATACCTAAATTGATTGACAGCAGGTTGATTTTAAAGTTCGCCCCGCTATTGGTGCGCTTACCTGTCTCCACCTGGTTGGTTTTCTGGTCATACCATTTGAAGTCCAGCCCCAGGACATCGATCGCCGCCTCAACCGCAACATAGTCGTTGATAAAGCAGGTGATACCGGGTGCGACACCAAAGTTCAGGTTCTGTTTGATCTGATGCGTTCCTTTCAGTTCGTCGCCTGTTCCGTCTTCTACGTTACTCTGTCCGTATCCGTAAGTCACACGGGCTTCGTTAAACAAGCCGAAACGTTTGCTGTCTCCCAAGTTCAGGTAGGTACGAACGAAGAACGAGCCCGAAACCATGTGCGATTTATCTTTATAGTTAGACAAATCGAAACTCAGGTCATCGCCCAGATTTAGCGACAGATTTCCCAAATCCGTCAGCCCGCGGGAATAGGCGACACGTCCGCCGATTGCGATATTATCCCGGATAAAATAGCTGACTACGGGAGACACTTTAAAGGTATAACCCGTGCTGGTCACATCGTCCATCACCAACCATTTGAAATTATCGTCCGTATGTTCGGAATAGGAGAACGATGCTCCAACCATCCATTGCCCTTTCGGGATAAATGTCTTCTGTTCTATTCCCCGGTCAAATCTGATTCCTTTCGCCATCGCCGGTATGCTGCATACGAGCAATAGCATTATTAATATATGCTTCATTGTCTGTTATTTGTTCAAAACTGTATTGTTATTTACCTAAGCCTTCAAGCGATGTGCCGACGAAGGAGGCGGGGTTGTAATCGTATTGGAGTTCGAACTCATCAATATATAATGTACTGCCTTCGCCACCGGTAAAGTAATCGCCGTATTTGCTGGCGGAAGCGACAATTAAGATATAGGTTGGCATAACATTCAGAGTTTCTTTTTTGTATTTTATGTCAATCTCAAACCTTGCATAATTATCCATCTTAGTCACAGAAGCCTCTCCTTCACTTAATTCTCCATATGCCAAAATATCATCTCCTGCCAAATTAACAAATGTTCCAGATGATGTATTTACCTTAAAGGGAGAAGACCAATTACATAATGCAATATAAATAGCACATTTATCCATTACCCCTTTTGTCAACTCTTCATGTCCGCCTTCGCTTACTGCCACAGGTTGATACTTGTAGTAACCAACAAGCTTTGTGGGTCTTCCTCCTGAATAAGGTTGTCCGAAATTCAAAGAAGCTCCACTCAGTCCTTCCACCTTACCGAATGTTCCGGTATAGATATTCCCCGCAGCCAAAATTCCAAAAACTTTTTTTGTTTTCAATAAGGCTGCCTGTTTTCCCTCTCCTGCAACTGCAACGTCAGATATCGGTGACGTAGGATTATTTTCACCTATAGTATTGGCTCCCTTGTTACCAGAATCCCAAAATAAGTTAGAAGAAGATTCGTTTGCATACCAACTTTTATTTTCTTTATACCAATTATCAAAACTCAAGTTCGGCACAAACGGCTTCCCATTATCATCCGCATTTGCAAAATCTGTCGTAAACGCAACCGTGTTCCCTTCTACCTCATTACCATCAACATCCCGACTTACTGCCTTATATGCATATTCCGTACGAGCATCCAGTCCTCCAACAAAAGCAGTAAAAGTCTTGCCGTCCGCATTTTTAGACTTAACTGAAACCGAAGTCCATTCAGCATCCGTCTTCCTCTTATATTTAAAGCCCAATTCTCCTTCCCCTTCCATTTCACCGGTGAAGAAAGTGAATGTTGTCCAGATATTTCCTGTGGCGATTTCTCTTGTAAGCAATGTCACATCCGGCTTAACCAAATAAGTAAAAGACACCTGCTTTTCCTGTGACTTATTATCACGGGCAGTCAAAGCAAACGTATAAGTCTGCGGACTGCTACCCAAAGAAGTCAGCTTATTGCTCATTTCGGTAAAATCAAAAGACAACTCTTTTGTATCCTTCACTGTTTCCGGTATCGGGAATCCGATTTGATTCAATTGCATTTTATCACTCTCACTCAGATCAGCCAGATTGAAGGACGCATTCAGACTTTCGGATTGGATTGTCAACATCAAACGTTCGATTCCATTATTAGCAGTCAGCTTCAATGAGCTTGCTGTTGCTTTTTTCTCTTTGTATTCCAATGTATTATTCCCATCAAAACCGGTCAATTCAAATACCGGTGCCTTCATCGCATCCAAGTCTTCCACCTTAATCGGAATAGACACAATCACCGTGTCCGCACTTTCGTCAACCGTTATGTCGTCGAACTTGCCACCGGCTTCTCCGCTATCGCCGGGATTATCCGGATCGCCGCTTAATTTGAAGAAGAGGCGATAATGATAGCGTTCCTGAATATCTTCGTATTCACGTTTCAACTGGAAGTGTTCGCCATCCTTATTGGTAAGAGCCAAATTGGCCAACAGTTTTTCCGGAGCAAAGAAACCGCCGCGTGTTTCCCCTTTTTCAAAGGTCAGAGAACCACTGCTGTTGCTGATAGTCGTACTATAATCCGTAAAATACTTTTTAAAGTCATCACTATAGTCGACCGTTACCTTTGTATTGGCTATCTTGCAAGTTATTTTCGTAGAGGTAACCTGATTCGTCTTGATCTCGCAGGCAGCCTCCCCATAATAATACGGGAGTTCAAAAGCAGCCGAATCCTTCCGGCCGGAAGAAACGACAATATCATAAGCGCCGGCATCTAACAGGACGCCTTCGGTAGCCTGTTCCTTCTCAAAATCCGCGATATACTTAACCGTATCTTCTGCGGCATTCAGGATAGCAACAGAGATAACCGGGTTAACCGCTTTTGTCTGCATCGTTACATTCTTTTCGATATCCAGATACAGATATCCTTGTCCGCCGGTCGCGTTGCGCTCTTCATCACACGACACAAAACCTATCAGCAATAAAGCCGATACGATAGAGAATATATATTTTGCCATCTTCTTATTTTACTATAACGGTTAATGTTTTCGTACTGGACACGCCACTTTGGTCTTTCACATAAATCTTAAACTTATGCGTACCTGCAAAAGCCTCATTTGCCAACAGTGGCATAAAAGCACTTACATCGAAAACGACATTCTTCTGTCCTTTTTTCACTTCGTCAAACAACTGCTTCTGCTTTTCATTCAAAGCCAACATGTTGAAATGAGCACCCATTAAATCTACAGCTTCAGAGAAATCTGAACTACTGGTACTGATATCGACAGTCATCGCATCAACACCTGTCGGTAAGGTTAAATTAACAACCACCGAAGGAGCACTGCCACCGCTATTCAATGTGATAGGATTGTCGATATTTGTTCCTCCCCACTTAATTGTTTGTGCAGGAGTCGTTCCGCCGCCATCACTACCGGAACCGCCGCTACCGCCATCATCTCCCGAAACGAAATCAGACGGGATCGTAATCGTATATTCGCGTTCCACCAACTGGATATCCACTTTAATAACCGGACGTTTCAGAGAGTCAGGCGTTTCTGTCGGATCTTCGGGACCAACCGGGACATCGGGATCATCCGGCACAACAGGATCGTCCGGTTCGGCCACATCCAGCCATACGACAATATTGTTATATTCCTTCACGGTCGGATCTGTATAAAGATCGCAGAAGTATTGCGTTTCCAAACCGGAACGGGTCGTTGCATGAAGCGTAAAATCAAGCTGGTCGGTTGTTTTGAAGAACGGCTTCTTCTCTTCGTCCGACTTTAAAGTGAGGACGCCGTTGCCGTTCGTCATCACGATTTCGTAATCGTCTTTGAAACGGTCCAGGAAATCATCCGTATAGGCCACCGTGATTTTCTTATTGCTCAACACGCAAGGAGTAACCAGCGAAGAAACTTCCTGTGAAGTGATCGTGCAGGTGTCTTTTCCTTCATAATAAGGAGTGTCGTAAGCCGCATCTTTCAGCTCGCCCTTTGTGGCAACCACCTGATATTTGCCGGTAGCCAGCAAGACCTCGTCTATATCGGCATACGAAGCGTACTCTTCCACCACTTCGCCGTTCTCATCCAGAATCTTTACAGAGAAATCTTTTACATCCAGACTTTCATCCGTCGCTTTCGTTCCCCTGTTTCCGGTAATCGTTTCCTCTTTCTGCGGGTCCAGCTTCAGGTCCAGCACACCTACTTCCTTCGGCAGGTCTTCGCGGGACGGCTTTTTTCCAAACAGATCATCTTTCATCTCGCAGGAAGTAAGTCCTGCTATCAGAAATACGAATAAATAAAGGATATGTATCTTTCTTTTCATAATCGTTCTTTTTAAAGTGCTTTAGTATCAGGTTCTTCACCGGTAAACTCAACCATATAATAATCTCCGGCCTTCGGTGCCATGCCCTTATTCTGTAATTCTTTTACACGGGCAGGATAAGCAGCGTCCTTACCTTTTGCCTGAACTGTATATTCCAGTTTCAGACCGCCTTCCACATTGTCAAAGTAAATGACTTTACCGGCATGTTCTTTTGTGAACAGACATTCCTTGCCGATTCCGTTTATGACTTTTATTTGATAATTATCTTCGAAATAGTTATTGAAAGTACGCGTCAAATCAATATCGACTGCGACACTTTGGAATGTGCATTCCAGAGACACAGTCGTGATCTTCTTTTCCAGAATCACCACTTCCGTATTCTCGCCATAGAAGTGAGGTTCATCATAAACACCTCCATTTACTTTCTCGCGGGAATAGGCTTTCAGGGTGTATCGGCCGACCGGAAGCGTGATATAATCCTGTTCTTTCAGCTTGGAAAAAGATTCATAAGTAAGATGCGTGCCCGCATTCTCTTCTCCCGTTCCGATAAGTTCCACCTTAAATGTATTGGCATCCATTCCGAAAGCCTTTGTTCCGACAACCTGTATCTCATCGTCGATACCTAACGACTGCAAAGAAAGTTGTCCGCAGTTTTCAGGAATATCCCTGTTTTCCACCTCGTCTTTCTGACAAGAGACTGCCAGCATACTGAGTACACTGAACAGTAAGATTGATATGTTGTTTAATGTTTTCATATTTTATTCGTAGATTAGTTCGACATTGTCGATTGTTAAGACACTGCCGATAATGCGAGAATCTGAATTTCCCTGAAGATCACCGACACTACCACGTACTCCTTTATAAGATAGCTTTGTTCCTGACTCAAATTTAATTTTTATCTGAGCTGCTTTTCTATCATTAGGAGAAGAATAATTAAGTACCAAATTACATGTTCCAGACGTATTTCCAATTTGTTCTTCTTTTTTTGCAATCAAAGAACCTGCCACATCAAACAAGGAAATAGACACAATAAATTTATCACCATCCAAAGGCTGATATTCATAATTAAATGAGAGCATTGACGGACGTGAAGAAATTGGGTGACCTTCAATTATCTTACCATTAACAAATGATGAAGCAAACATAGCGCCAGGGGTTACAATTTTAGGATTACATCCTAGTTTCTGTGTAAATGTACTTCCATATCCCCAACCTATAGTAGAAATCTCTACAGCTTTATTTTTACGCTGAACTCCTGAATATTGAATGTAATAAGCTGTTCCATGTTTGGTGTCTGCACTAGTAGTTGTCGGATTAGTAGTCGACCAAAACAAATCTTGCTTATTCTCCTTATTAAATGGATACCATATATCAATATTCTGTCCGACTAAGCCAATATTAATAATAGGAATACTATAATTAACTGCACTTATCACATCTTTCGTCCATTCCTTATCAAACCCACCATCCGGAATCTGGAAAGCTTCCTCTGTCGTAAACGTCGCCTCCGTTGTTGGCCAATTATTAACCAAAGCACGAACCGTATATGTTGTATTCGGCTGCAATCCTGTAATTGTTGCATCAGAATAATCTTGCCATTTCTCTCCAACTTTCAGTTGATAAGACTTTGAATATTTCACATCCTCTACCACTTGTATTGTTGCTTTTTTTGCCCAAACGCCACCTTCCGGCACAATAATCGTAAAAACTGGCGTTACTTCCAAAGTCGATGTCACAGTAACCTTCTTATCCAAATTATCCGTTACAGATACTTCATAAGAATAAGTAGAAGCATCTTGTTCTTTCGAATCAAACTTACTTGAACATTCCTTCTTGAATATAATCTTACGACTTTGTTTATCGTAAAAGATACCATCTGGTAAATTATCAGAAAGCATATCATACTGGCCCTGCATAGCACCATCCTTATTCACCTTCAGAGTTAATGTTTTTATTCCCACTTCTGCCATAACCGCAATAGCCGTATCTTTTTCCAATGAATGTTTAGAAGAAACAGACCATTCAAATTTACCGACAGTTGGTTCTTTCGCTGCTTTCAGATTCACGGAAGCTGTGACCACATCCGATGTATGCATCACATTCAATGCATCATTTACATAGACACTAAAGCCATAAGTTTTATCATTGGCGGAAGCATACAATTGATTAAATGCACTCTTCAAATCAAGCTCAATACCTTTCGCGCCTGCAATCGGAGAAGAAACCGACTTCAACCCCCAAACCTCTTCAGCAGTATTCAAACCGGCGGATGTTGCGATATCGACACTATCGGTCTTTTCACCATCTTCCAAACGGACAACCCAACATTCCTTAATACGCCCCGGAACACTCGCCCGAACCATACAAGTCGAATTCGGGTAACCTTCCGTCACAGTCATCGGAACCACTTCATTATTTACAAAGCCTATTGCTTCGATCTTCAGATCTTCAAATGGTTTCCACATAAAATCCGGAATCGAATCGACCAAGTCTGTCTCTATCATTTCATCGTCCAGCACAACAGAAAGATTCAGTCCGTCCCCCGTCTTGCCATCCGTAGCAAACTTAAGAGTGACGGACTCTTTGGGGTTCAGCGTGATGGAAGGATTCGTAACGGAATAGACTTTCGGCTCTTCCCAGTTCTCACGCATCAACGAGATTGCAATGCTTAGAGGTGTTCCCTCTTTTGCCACTTGCAAATACGCACCGCGCGTTTCATCTTTTGCGATTGTGAAAGCGCCATCCATATAAGAGGTTTTCAGGGAGACGCTATAATCGGAATATGCTTTCAGGAAATCTTCCGTATATTCTGTATAGATACGGGCATTCGCCATGGTGCAAGTCACTTCCAACGGCGTCTTCATATCTTTTTTGATGACAAAATCAGTGCTTCCTTCGAAATAAGGATTATCGAAAGCGGCAGGCAGGTTTCCACCCTTAGAGGCGCGCAACGTATAAGAACCCTCTTTGATTTCCAACTGTTCCGGAAAATCTTTATACAAAGCGCTTTTCAGCGTGTCGCTTTCCTGAAGGACCTGGACGGTATATTCGTCCACATCCTCGAAATCCGCTAAAGTGTTTCCGGCTTTAGTGGAGATAGCGCCACCCTTGATGTTCGTAGTATCGGCAGCGAGATTCAGGCTCAACATACCTGTGCTCCCTCCACTGTTCAAACGGTCCGAATCGCAGGAGAAGAATCCTGCAACCGACGCCCATACACACAAAGAAAATGCAATGGTCTTACCCAGACCCTGGCGTAATTGATACTCTTTCATTTGTATAGTAACTCTTTTTTACCTTAATACATACAATCTGAAACAGCACAATCAATACGTGATATTACCCTTTATCGATATAATTACCCTAATAAAAAACGTTGCAAAGTAACAACAACCCTCAAATTCCCACAAGGTCTATTTATCCGATTACGTGTTCTTTTCTTTAGAAATCAATGAATACAGCAGAAGTAAAGGCCTCATTTAGCATTATACAGTGTTCTGTTTTTATGGTATCCACCCAAAAACAGGAAAGTCCACGGCTTGCCGGGATAACTAAATTTGGCATCATGTAAACCTATAACATAAGGCGATCTGAGATTATAGCCATCAGTATGGTTTTGGCGGATCATAACTATGATTTACCAAAACCATTACTATGAGACGGAAAAACGGAAGGGGGCATAATTTTGCATATTTGAGCTATTAGTGTCATTACTTTCCAACAAGGCATCGCCTTGTGCCGCAGGCTCTCTTTTGCCGTTCGTTTCAA
>URZO01000055.1 GCA_900552465.1 uncultured Parabacteroides sp.
TGCCGAAGCCTTCGACAAAGCGGATATAATGGTCGGTGAAGGCGCGGAACTTCTCGACCACATCCTGCTTCTTATTCGAATATTCGTCCGTGCCGATATGCACGCGTTTACCGGCAAAGACGGGATTACGCCCTTCCAGGTATTCGCGGAAGAGGGCGTCGACAAACTCGTACGTCTCCGGCTTAAAGAGGTCGAGGTGGTCCATGCCGTACTCTTCACTGCCGATCTCCGGCTTATACTGCGTCAGGGCGAGGGAATGGGCGGGGACGTCTATCTCCGGGATAATCTCCACGCCTAAGCTGTCGGCCAGTTGTTGCAGGGCGATAAACTCCTTCTTCGTATAGAATCCGTCGCGGGCGGTCAGGCCGGGGAAGGTTTCGCATTCCAGGCGGAAGGCGGAATAGGTCTTGTTCCAGTCGTGATTGTAGTATTGCTTGAAGGCATTATCGTTCAGATGGATCTGGAAGGTGTTCATCTTATAATAAGCCATCATCTTCACATAGTCGCGCAGCATGCTCATCGGGATAAACTTACGGCCACAATCCATCATGAAGCCACGGATGGCATAGTCGGGATAATCGCGCGCCGTTCCTTTGGGCAATGCCTGCCCGGCCTCCTGTTCGGACAGTTGGAGCAAGGTGCGGGTGGCCCAGTAAAGCCCTTTGCTCCTGGGAGCGGTCACGGTGACACGGTCGGTGATCTTTAGGTTATAGCCCTCTTCACCTAAACGGCTATCGGAAGAGAGGGAGAGAACGAAGTCGCCTGCCGACGCGCCGCCCTGCACGACTTTCATCTGCCGGCCGAACATCTGCTCGTAGTCTTCTGCGAACTGCGTGGCGACACGGGCTACGGCCAGGTCTTTACCGGTGTAGACAATACGGGAGGTTGCCGCCGGGGTAAACATCCCCTGACTCCCTCTCCACTCCTGAAGTTCAGGGATGACGAACGGTTTTTTGTTGTTAGCGGCGTCTGCCTTTCCGGGCAATAAGAACAAGGCTGCCGAGAGCAGCCAATAGAGTTGTATCTTCATAGGTATCTGAATTAAAATGTGACAAAGATATATAAAAGGACGGACGTTTCTGATTGATTTATTACTTTTGCAACCAAAATCTTTCTAATGAGTTACAATTGGAACACGCGGACGGAACTTTTGTTAGGCGCCGACCGGATGGAACAGCTTGCACATAGCCATGTATTGGTCGTCGGATTAGGGGGCGTCGGTGCATACGCCGCCGAACAGATATGCCGGGCAGGAATCGGACACATGACGATTGTCGATGCCGACACCGTGAACGAGAGCAACATCAACCGGCAACTTCCGGCCTTACATTCCACATTAGGGATGCCGAAAGCCGAAGTCATGGCCCGCCGCCTGTTGGACATCAACCCGCGTCTGAAGCTGACCGTCATCAACGAATTCCTGCGTGACGAAAGGACGGAAGAGGTACTCTCCGCCACCCGCTACGATTTCATTGTCGACGCGATCGATTCCCTCAGCCCGAAAGTATTCCTCCTGTATCACGCTCACAGGAAAGGGATTCCGGTCGTCTCTTCCATGGGGGCCGGAGCCAAGACGGACCCGTCGCAAGTCCGGATCGCGGACATATCGAAAACCTGCAACTGCGCCCTGGCAAAACCCGTACGCAAACGGTTGCGCGGACTGGGCCTGAACAAAGGGATTCCGGTTGTTTTCTCCACAGAGATAGCCAACCCGGACGCCGTCGTAGAGGTCGAAGGCGAACAGTGCAAACGCACCACCACCGGAACCGTCTCGTACATGCCGGCGATATTCGGCTGCTATCTGGCGTCGTATGTTATTAACCAGTTGAAAGTTGAGAAATAAGAATGATACAAACAGAAGGAATAACCAAGAGCTTCGGCTCCCTGCAAGTGCTGAAAGGCATCGACCTGACGATTAACGAAGGCGAGGTTGTCGCTATCGTCGGCCCGAGCGGGGCAGGCAAAACGACCCTGTTGCAGATCGTCGGGACATTGGATGCGCCCGACAGCGGCAAACTGTATATCAACGGGACGGAAACCGTACGTCTTTCGGAAGAAAAGCTGGCGGCTTTCCGGAACAAAAACATCGGCTTCGTCTTCCAGTTCCACCAGCTCCTGCCGGAGTTCACGGCCCTGGAAAACGTGATGATCCCCGCTCTTATCGCCCGCGAAAAACCGGCAACGGCAGAGAAAAGAGCCAAAGAGATTCTGGACTTCATGAGCCTGACCGACCGGATGTCTCACAAGCCGAACGAGCTTTCGGGTGGCGAGAAACAGCGCGTAGCCGTAGCCCGCGCCCTGATCAACAACCCGTCCGTCATCCTTGCCGACGAACCCTCGGGCAGCCTGGATACCCGCAACAAGGAAGAACTTCACAAGCTCTTCTTCGACCTGCGCGACCAGATGCACCAGACCTTCGTCATCGTCACACACGACGAGCAACTGGCAAACGACACGGACCGCGTAATCCACATCAAAGACGGCATCATTCATAATTCATAATTCACAATTCATAATTCTATCACATGTCCCATCATCATAACAGAGCAACATTCGGTAGTAAATTAGGTGTAATCCTGGCAACAGTAGGCTGTGCCGTCGGACTGGGTAATATCTGGCGGTTCCCTTACATGGTCGGTTCCAACGGGGGAGCGGCTTTCCTCCTGATCTATATCGTCTGCATTATCTTATTAGGGCTTCCGGTGATGATCACGGAATTTTTCATCGGACGTCATTCCCGCAAAAACGCGGCCGGCGCCTTCAAGGTTATGGCACCGGGGACAAAATGGTCTCTTATCGGATACAACGGCGTGCTGGCTGCATTCCTGATCCTGGGCTTTTACTCGGTAGTGGCAGGTTGGACGCTCGAATATATCATGCAGGCGCTGGACGGTTCACTTGTGGGCAAGACAGCTGCCGACTTCAAGCTGGACTTCGAGCAATTCTCTTCCGGAATCGTACGCCCTATAGGCTGGACGATTGCCTTCATCGCCCTGACGCATATCATCATCATCTCCGGCGTAAAAGGCGGTATCGAGCGGGCGTCCAAAATCATGATGCCCATGTTATTCCTGATTCTGATTGCCCTCTGCATCCGTTCGGTCACGTTGCCGAATGCCGGGAAAGGGCTGGCGTTCCTGTTCAATCCGGACTTCAGCAAAATCTCCTCATCGGTTGTGCTCAGCGCAATGGGACAGGCTTTCTTCTCGCTTAGCATCGGAATGGGGTGCCTGATTACTTACTCGTCTTACTTCAAGAAAGACACGAAACTCCAAACAACGGCCCTGCAAGTCACAGTCCTGGACACGCTGGTGGCCATATTGGCGGGAGTGATGATATTCCCGGCGGTATTCAGTTTCGGTATCGCTCCGACGGCGGGTCCTGAGCTGGTGTTCATCACGCTGCCGAACGTATTCGAACAACTGCCCTTAGGCTGGCTTTGGTCCACCGTCTTCTTCGTCCTGCTCGCCCTGGCGGCTCTGACTTCGACCATCTCGTTGCACGAGGTGGCAACGGCATACGTACACGAAGAATACCATATCTCACGGAAGAAGGCTGCCTGGTTCGTTTCGGGCGGCGTGCTGACATTGGGCGTGCTCAGTTCGCTCTCGTTCAGTGTGCTGAGAGAGTTCACGATCGGCGGATTGATTTTCTTCGATGCGCTGGATTACCTGACGGCAAAGATCATGCTTCCCCTGGGCGGTATGCTGATCTGTATCTTTGTCGGAACACGTGTCGACCGCAAGATACTGAAAGCCGAGTTGACGAACGAAGGGACCGTCCCGTTCCACTTCTTCAACACCTACGCCTTTTTCATGAAGTACATCGCCCCGGTTGCCATCGGCCTGATCTTCCTCAACGAGTTAGGACTGATCAACAGGATTATAAAACTGTTTTAAAATACCCCGGGAAGTTCCTTGCATATCTGCAGGGAACTCTTACCTTTGTGGAACAGTACTCATTTAATAAACAATCGCCTTATGGAAATCAAAACCATTAGAAAAAAGAAAGCAGTAACTTCCTGCAAAATTAAATGCAAGACCTTCCCGTCATGGGAGGAAGTGCAACAAAAAAGAGATGCGAGGAACTCCCGTTATGGATTCGACCCGGCAACCGGATGCGGAACACTATCCGTCGAGCAATTGACCGAAATGATCCGGGAAGCGGAGGCAGGTCCGTTCTATACACTTGAAGAAGGCAAACAAATGATACAACAATGGAGGGAACAAAGGCAAAACCGGTAATCGCCTCATTGCTTTTTTATTCATCAGTCGACCAAATCTTTACCTATGGAAAAATGACCTTCGGTGAACAAACAGCAATCAAATACGAGAACCTGATATATGAAAAAGTGCAGCAATTAGCCACAGACTACTTGTTGCATGCAGAATATCCATATCTTCCCACCAAAGATAAGCGATATAGAAGGATTGTCCTTCCAGCCCATCTGATCGTCTACCGCATAACGGCTAAACAAATTGAAGTTTTAGACATTATACATCAGGCGCAAAGTATTTCACACATAAAACAATTAAGAAACATCAAACCATAAATAAATCAAACTATGAACTGGCGAGACCTTCTCTATTTCTCCAAAGGCGAAAGGCGGGCGTTGACCTTGCTGCTTTGCTTGATTACAATCTCCTGGATTTTATTGCTTTGGACAGGCAGAAAAGCGATGCCTGTCGCTTCGGAAACGGATGCCCATCGGACGGGAAAGCGACTGGCATCGGAGGAAAGACGGATTATCACCGGAAAAGACACCACTAAAGAGGAAAAAGAATCCATCCGAAAAGAGTCCGGATTACATCCAAGGGTAAACGAAAATACCCTTAAGGGTAAAAATCCTACCCTTAAAGGTAGCTCTCCCTACCCTACAGGGAAAACACGGAAAGCATACAAGCCATACGTCCGGACGGAAAAGTTCCCGGAAGGGACGCTCGTCGAACTGAATGCAGCCGATACGACCACCCTGAAGAAAGTCCCCGGTATCGGCAGCGCCTTTGCCCGTCGGATAGTGAAATACAGGGAACTGTTGGGCGGGTTCTACACCGTCGGCCAACTGACGGAAGTGTACGGCATCGACGAAGAACGCTATGCCGCCCTCGCCCCCTGGTTCTTTACCGACACGCTCTACATCCACAAGCTGAATGTCAACGCCCTGTCTGCCGCAGACCTCCGCCGTCATCCTTACATAGACTACCGGCAGGCCCAGGTGATCGAACAGCTCCGCAAACAAAAAAGCAGGCTCTCCGGGTGGGAGAACCTGCAACTGATAGAAGAATTTACAGATATGGACAGGAAGCGGCTAAGGCCATATCTGTCTTTCCAATAAAAACATTAAAACTCGGCTTGTATCATCACCGGGAAGTGGTCAGACGGGAAGCGACCATACTGCATATCGTTCAGGACAGCATACTTCCGGACCTTCGTTCCCTTTGTCACCCAGATATAGTCTATCCGGTTCTTCATCTCCGCATCGAGCTTGAAGCTGCTGAAGGTTCCTTCCGTTCCATAGCGCGGTTGTTCGCTCAGGTTGTAGGAGTCGAGCAGCAAGCCGTCAGAGGCAAGCGTCACGATCGGCTCGTCGGTCGGGACAGCGTTGAAGTCGCCGGTAGCAAAGACCGTCGCATCCGTCCCGGCAATCTGCTTGATGCGGGCGAGCAGCAGTTTGGACGATTCGCGGCGTGCCACCTTTCCCTGGTGGTCGTAGTGAGAGTTGAAGAAATAGAACTCCTTGCCGCTCTCTCTGTCGCGAAACTTGCCCCACGAGCAGATCCGGTTGCAACACGTCACGTCCCAGCCTTTACCCGGAACCTCCGGTGTTTCGGAGAACCAGAAGTTTCCCTGATCCAAAAGCTCAAAGCGGCCGGTCTTATAGAAGATGGCGGAGTGCTCGCCTGCCTCTTCACCGTCATCGCGTCCGGCGCCGATATAGGCGTAACCGTCCAGCTCGACGATCCCGTCCAGCATGTGCTTGAAGCCTTCCTGTGTCCCGAAAATATCGAAATCATGAAAACGTATCAGCCCCTTTACCATCTCTTTGCGGTTCGGCCAGGCGTTCACACCGTCGGCCGGCGTATCCATACGGAGGTTGAAGGTCGCCACATTCAGGCAGCTTTTACCTGCGGCACCCGCTTTCCCCTCTTTCATCGCCCACGATTGCAGGAAAGCGGCCAGCAAGAGGACGGAAACAAATACAGCTATTGTCTTTTTCATATCTTTATTATTTATTGAATGAATCGTTACCAGCCCGGATTCTGTTTCAAGTTGGAGACACCGTTCTGCAGGGAGTTATTGATAGCCGACTGCGGAATCGGATAATAGTACTGGCGGCCATCGCTGTACCAGATACGCGGGTCGTTGTCCGACCAGGTCAGGTTTCCGGAAGTCGCTCCGGTCAGGCCTTGCTGCGTCCCTTCTCCTACGGAAATAGGCGTACAGGAGGCAGGCAGTCCGGCCGGTTTCTCTCCCTTATAGAAGATCACGTCCGGCGTTCCGTCGTGGTCGAGGTCCATCTGGACATTCAGGGCCGGGACGTAGATTCCCGTCCAGCGCATCGTCATCAGCTCGCCCCGCTTCCAACGTTTCAGGTCGGTGAAGCGGAAGCCTTCCAACGCCAGCTCGATAGAACGTTCGCGGCGCACTTCCAGGATCACGGGATCGGAGATGCCGGGGAAGTAGTTCTGCTGGAAATAGGTATCCACTTTCGTCGGTTTGGCAGACAGGCCGCCAGTGATACCGGCACGTGCACGCAGGGCGCCGACCGTATTTGCCCAGTCTGCATCCGTCATCGTTCCTAATTCGGCCTTTGCCTCGGCATAGTTCAGCAGGACTTCTGCGTAGCGGAACAGAGGAATGGCGTTCGTATTCAATGCGCCGGCGTCATACTTGGTATCATCCAGCGTATACTTGATCGGCTGATAACCGGTGTAGGAATAGCCGTTGAAGTTAGGAGCGGCAGGAGCGCCGTCGCGTTCATATCCCGGCGTACGGATGGTCTGCGCCAGACGCGCGTCGCGGTTCTGGCATTCGTCGTAAAACTCCATGGTCTCATAGCCGGCCCGGTCGGTAAACGGCGTCCCGTCGGTATTGAGGAACGTATTAATAAACGTACGGATCATACTGAAACGCGCTCCGTACGTACCGGAAGTCCACCACCAGTTGGCCTCGCCCAACACAGCCAGGCCGGCATCCGGGCAGCTTGCCAGCATCACCTCGCTTGTCACCGGGCTGTCGCTGATGAACAGGGTGCGGAAAGAGGCATCCGTGCCTGCTCCCGTATAGATCGAGTGGCCGCTCTCTTTCATCACCGTCTCGGCCGCGCTGATCGCTTCCTGATACCATTTGTCGGCAGAGGAGGTCAGCCCTAACTCCGTGTGATACTTACGGAAAGAGGCCTCGAAGAGACAGATACGCGACTTCAGGGCGTATGCCACCCATTTCGTCACCAAGGAACCGCTCTCGTCTTTCGTCAGCGAGATATTCCGGCAAGCGAAGTCCAGGTCTTCCAGCACGTGATCCATCACCGTCGTGCGGGAATCGCGGGGAGCATAGAGCAGCTCGTCGTCTATCGTGAGCGTCCGGTCGATCCAGGGCACATCGCCGAAGCGCACGACCATATTGTAATAGAAATAGGCGCGGAAGAAACGGGCCAGCCCGATGTAATGGTTACGCACGGATTCATCGACCGCCTCGTTCGTACAATTCTCGATAAAGTAATTGATGTTACGCAGATCGCTCCATGACCAGCCGGAACTCAGCTCGGCCGAGTAGGCCCCTTCGCGGATGAAGTTGTCGAAGCTGGTCACCGCCCCATAGTCGCACATGGCATCCTGACGGAAAGCGTTGCCTACGGAAGGCAGCATATTATAGAAAGAGTATGAATACGTCTCCAGCCCCTTCTCCGTCCGGAAGACCGTGTCCTTGTCTACGGATGCCTGCGGAATCTCGTCCATCGAGCAGGCGGAAAGGAGCAGGCAGGCTGATACAAAAGAATATATAATTCGTTTCATGTCGTTGATCGTTCTTTAATTAAAATGTTACAGATAAACCTAAACTTACACTCTTCATTTGCGGATAGCTGTTACCGTCGCCGCTACCGTGCTTGTTGTTCAAACCGGCCGACGCATCAGCATCGGTCAGGTCGGCATCGGAACCGTAGATGTTCGTGACATCCAGGTCGCGTGTATGCTTGTAGAGCGGAGACCAGCACCAGAGGTTCTCGGCGGAGATGTAGACGCGTACGTTCTGCATCCGGGCTTTCGACACGATCTGCTGCGGCAAGGTATATCCGACTTGCAGGTTCTTCAGACGGATATAAGCTACATTCTGCAAATAACGGGTCTGCGGCGTAGACTTCAGCGACTCGTTGTAACCGGCATAACGGGGCAGGTAAGCGCCCTGGTTGTCTTCGGTCCAGTAGTTGCCCTCGTGCCAGGTCGGCATGTTGTTGTACGGACGGTTGTACTGTCCCCAGAAGATACACTCGGAACTCGGATACCAATCCTGCTTTCCTACGCCCTGGAAGAAGGCGGAGAGGAAGAAATTGTTCCAGTCGCCAGAGAGGTTGACGCTGTAGGAATAGCGGGGCAATGCGTTACCGATCACCTTCTTGTCGCCATGGTCTTCCAGCGTGTTATTGCCATAGTCGATCACATGATCGCCATTCAGGTCCTTGATCTTCACGTCTCCCGGATAGGTGATACGTTTGGAGGAAGACTGGATCAGCGTCTGGTCGGCATGGCTATCGATATCGGCCTGGTCTTTGAAAAGGCCTTCGGTCACATATCCCCAGATCTCGCCGACGCGCTTGCCTTCATAGTAATCGTTCAGGTTACCGGTCTGGTTGTTATAGCGGTCGATAGTCGAGATATAGTCGGATAGCGTCGCACGAACTTCATAGTTGAACGGCTTCTCGGCCAGCGTGAACCGGTCGCGCCACGTCAGGGTGATTTCCCAACCTTTCGTTGTCATATCGGCATAGTTCCCTTTGGGGGAAGAGGCGCCGAAGACATCGGGGAGCGTTTTGCCGACCGTGTACATATCGGTTGTCTTACGGATATAATAGTCGCCGGTGAACTGAAGGCGGTTATTCAGCATGCCAAAGTCCAGACCGACGTCAGTCGTCGTAGCCGTTTCCCAGGTCAGTCCGTCGGGCATGACACCCGGGGCGCTGGTATATTTATTCTTCATCCCGTTCAGCACACGGCCGGAAGTGCTGATGCCCAACAATTCCAGGAAGCTGTACGGAGCGACGTTACCATTACCCAACGAACCGTAGGAAGCGCGTACTTTCAGGTTAGAGAAGACATTCGGGTTCACCTTCCAGAACGCCTCTTCCGATACGCGCCACCCGCCGGATACGGAAGGGAAGAACGCCCATTGCTCGTCTGTCGGGAATTTGGAAGAGCCGTCATAACGCCCGTTCACCTCCAACAGATAACGATCCTTGAAGGCATAGTTCAGACGGAAGAAACCGCCTGCCACACGCCATTTGTTATATCCTCCGGAGGTCGTGATCGCATCTCCCAACGCCAGGTTGATGTTCTCCGAATCGTCCAGCAACAGGCCGTTGCGCTGTACGGACAGGCTCTTATAGGTAGACTGTTCGTAGTTGTAACCGACCATTCCCTTGAAGTAGTGGGCATCGTTGAACGTCTCTTCGTAGTCAGCATACAGGTTGGTTGCGATATATTCGGTCCGCATGGTGTTTTCCTGCAAGTCGTTATACTTGGTGCTCAGTTCGACTGTCTCTCCTTCATATATACTGTAGGGAACCGGGACGCGGCGTTGCGTCTCCGCCTTATCCGTGTTGCGGAACGTGAAGTCTCCGCGTACGTGCAGTTTGTTCTCGAGGAAAGAGGCGGTGAAACCGGTCGTGTTCTTCAATACCTTATTATTGGTGTCGATACCGTTCTTGCCGTAGATAAAGTCGCCCACCGTATAGGCCGCCGAGAAAGAAAGGCTTCCGTCCGGATTGAAGATCGGTGCGGTCGGGTGTCCTTCATCCGAGATATTACGCCAGATGGAACCGCCTTCGCCGACGTTGATCGGGTTATGGTAATCCATGTTGGAGAAGTCCATGTTGTTATCGATCTTCAGCCAGTCGAACACCTGTATAGAACCTTTGGCACGCAGGTTCATCATCTTGTAGTCGTCGGTGTTGTAACGGAACAGACCGTCGTAGCCGTAGAAACGTCCGGAGACGTAGTAGTCCAGCTTGCCGTTGTTGCCGCTCACCGCCAGGTTATGATCCTGGGCGAAAGTCGTCTTCTTATACAGGGCGTCGTAATAGTCTTCGTTTCCGTAGTAGACATATTTGCCGTTGGCATCTACCGTCACTTCGTCCGTAATGCCTTGCTCCTTTCGGTTCTTGAAGTCTTCGAGCCAGCCCAGCGAGAAGTCCTGCGTCTTGTTAATGTTCTTGGGGTCGGCGGAGTAGTTGTTCCAGGCATGATAGGCCTCATAGAAATGACTGGCATATTCATATCCGTCGGTCACAAAGTCGGGGACAGTCACCGGCTTCTGCATCGAGAAGTTGCCCGAATAGGTAATCGAAGTCTTGTCCTTCGCCGGCTCCTTCGTCGTAATCAGGACAACGCCGAATGTACCGCGTGCCCCGTAGATAGCAGCCGAGGCGGCATCCTTCAATACGGAAACACTTGCAATGTCGTTCGGGTTCAACATCGCCGGATCTCCCTCCACACCGTCGATCAGGACAAGGGCATTACCGCCCTGCCCGATGGAGGTCGTACCACGTACATTGTAACTTGCCGTTCGGGTCGGCTTACCGTCGGTTAACTGAATGTTCAGGTTAGGGATCGATCCTTGCAGGGCTTGTGTCACGTTCGGCACGGAACGGTTGTCGAACACTTCGCTGGTCACCTGGTCTACGGCTCCGGTCAGGTTCACCTTCTTTTGCGTACCGTAACCGACCACGACCACTTCGTCCAGCGTTTGTGTGTCTTCCATTAAGATAACCTTCAGATCTTTTTCCCCTTTCAGCGTGACTTCCTTCGGAATATAACCGATAAAAGAGACTGTCAGCACGGCGTTGTTCCTTACTTCCAGCGAGAACTTGCCGTCGATGTCGGTCACCGTCCCGTTAGTCGTTCCCTTCTCCACTACATTGGCCCCGATAACAGGTTCGCCATTTCCATCCACAATCGTACCTGTCAGATGATACGTCCCTTGCTGGGCCACGCGCATCATTCCGCCCGGATTGGCGGAATACACCACAGGGATTCCCTGTAATGTTCCTGCGATACAAAGTAAACCCGCCAGGCGGGCAACTCTACTTTTAATCTCCATCTTTGCTCCTTTAGTGTTAAAACAAATATATTTTCACCTATTTAAAACTGCTGCAAAGGAACATCCGGTGTATTAAATACCTGTTTACTATCAGTTACAATTCTATTAAGAAAGAAAAAGGTCTATATCTCTTAGCTTTCTTTTCGTGATCAATTAACCTTTAGGATGCTTTCAATTAAACGTTCGCAAGGCGCCGAACGATCGTCCGCTTGCCGGTGAACGATCGTCCGCCGCCCAGTGAACGATCGTCCGGCGGCAAGCGGACAACTTATGAATAGTATCAAAAAGGATAAAGAATAAGGACCTTTTGCTTACCCTTAGCTTATCTTAAGGATAAAGGCTTTATATGTGCATAAAAAAAAGCTTTACCCCTCATCCCTGAGACATAAAGCCCAAACACGTAAATCAGTTATTCTAAAAAAACGAAGCAGTGTTATATAATCATGTGTCTATAAGTGTATCCTTTCTTATTTGCCGGCAAAGTAACGGCACACCTGTTGCATGAATGTGACAAGAAGAATACAATTCAGTTGAAAGTTGAAAATTAAAAGTTGAAAGTTGCATATCAAATTAACTTCCGTATCTTAGCCTCCGGAAAGCCCGGCTTTCCCTAATTTTCAATTATCAATTTTCAATTACCAAGTGGTTTATCTAAAGCAAATCAAACTAATCAACCCGGAGGAAGTATCGGGACCGGTGGAAGATCTGAAATATCCGTACCGTGCAGCAGCCGTACGCTATATGGACAGGCTGGTGTTTACAAAGCCGGTGACTTTCCTGGTGGGGGAAAACGGGATCGGCAAATCGACACTGTTAGAAGCGGTCATGTATAAATATGAGATGCGGGATGAAGAAGCGCAGGAGATGCTGAACGACGGTGACGAGAGCCACAAGGTGCTCGCCAATGTCCTGCCGGATCAGATCCGTCTCATGGAAGTGCGCAAGCCGGACGATCATTTCTTTTTCCGTGCCGAGTCGTTCTTCGACCATGCCCGTGAGATCGACGCCCGCTCGATGCGCGACATCCTCAAATACGGACGCGACTATTCGCTACACCGCTACGGAGGCCGCCGCCTGCTCGAACAATCGCATGGCGAGAGCTTCCTCAACACTTTCCTCAACTACGGGGAAAGGAATATGCTCTATATCCTGGATGAACCGGAAGCAGCCCTTTCGCCCCAACGCCAGCTATCGTTACTGGTGCGGATAAAAGAGCTGGTCGACCAGGGATGCCAGTTGATCATCTCCACCCATTCCCCCATCCTGATGGCCTATCCCGGAGCCGACATCTATCATATAGATGAAGACGGCGCCCGCCTCACCTCTTTCGAGGAAACAGAGCACTATCAACTAACAAAATATTTCCTGACGCACACTGAGCAGATGCTACGGGAATTGGGAATCATTTGATTGAAGAAGCGGCATCGAAATACATTTTAGCCCGGGTATTGCCCGGGTTCTCTTTTAGCAAAAGCTCCATCTCATAGAGAAGAGGATAAGAACCGATAAAAATATCGAAACGGCTCTTATCCGGCGTATCGACAGGCTTTTCCTCAAGAACTTTCAGAAGAGCCGTTCGCGACTGTACCCAACCGGCATGACAGGTGGAACGGCTTAAAAGGGTAAGATACTTCTGCGCCAGACGAGCGTTCCCCATCTTCAGATAACCGTCGGCTATTTGGCGGAGGCAACCGAAGGTCATGCCATCCGGATATTGGATACCGGTCTCGAAAAGCTGATGCACATATTCATTATACAATCCCAAAGAACGATAAAACAGGGCATTGAAATAACGTTCATCCGGTGTAGAAGGCAGATAAAAATAGAAACTGTCGGATGAAGACAGACGAAACTTCGGAAGGTTCTCGATCAGTTTATCCTGTCCGGCAAAAGCCAGCAAAGCATATCTCTGCAATATCGGATCATGCAATGCCTCATCCGGTGTAATAAACCGTAGAACCGCATTCCAGGCTGTCGCCGTTGCCGCTTGCCGGACTGCGATCTTCTTCTCCCAGTAGCGGGCCGGGGGAGAAACAGCAAAGATGATAAAGGTCAGCAAGACGATCGCAACAGACAAGCCTGTATGTATTTTCCAGTTGCTCATCCGTAGCAAGCGGACGGGAATGCAAAGACGTATCCGCTCCGGCAAAAGGACGATGCACAACACGACAAGCGCGAAGGCCATCACAACTGTTATGGCCGGCTCAAGCCGTGCCCAATGTAACTGAAAGTAGAGGAACAGGCCTGCTATAACTAACGAAATCCAAGCCGCTTCCCGGCATTTCAGCCGATTGAACAAAAGATCCGACAATCCCATTACACAGCCGAAAAGAAGCATCTGGATCAACGCTCCCCCTTCGCGCCAACGGAAAAACTGCGACAGAAAAGCGGCTGCCAGTGAGAACAGGCCGCCCACTCCTTCAGATAGTTTCGAATCCACATAATCGGGTGTCCACACAAAAAAACTTTCCGCTTCTATATTTCCCAACGTCTCCGGATACAAGAAATACCACAACAGACAAACAACCGGCAAGAGCCAGTAATGCCAGGCCAAGCCGGTCTGTTTCGCTTTTATTTCATTTCTTTTCTTCTTCATCCCAGGCTATTTTATGTCGAACAGGGAAGTGACCTCCCGTTTGTCCAGTTTGACTTCTCCCCGGATAAATTCCGGAATATTATATGACTTCATACGTAATACATTCTCTGCCGGATCTTTCTGCGGCAAGAGAAACGGTTTACCGAAACGTCCTTCGGCATCCATCGCCGCAATGAACAGACGCGTATAACGCCCGTCCAGCCGGCGACTGCTAAAAATAACCCATCGCCCGTCGGACGACCAGGCGTGATAGCTTTCCGTATCGTCACTATTGAGCGGGGCAGTATCCATCTCCTTATTATCGGCAAGGCGGATCATCTTCAAATCGGCTTCTTTATGCCAGATAGGAAATGTGGCACAGGCGGCTTCTGTATAAAGCAGATATTTGCCATCCGGAGAGAGACGAGGGAAAGAGACGCTCCCTCCTTTCACGGCCGGACTGTAAAGCGTGTCCACCTGTTCGAGCAACTGTCCGGTCTTCTCATCAAATCCAACCCGGCAAAGGGCGTATTTCAGGGATTTATACTCCATCGGCATTTTCTTTGTCGAGGCTGTACAGAAATAGACTTGTTTTCCATCCGGAGAAAAGGCGGGAAAAGTCTCCATATTTTCTTTATTGGTAAAGCGCGGGTCGGTCAGAACACGGTTATTGGCTACATCGTATATCATCAGGTCGGAAGCAAGGTCATAGACTTCAACGGGCATATGACCGAAATGATAGAATGCCTGATGCGTATCGTTGGAAGAAAAAAGGATATAGCGCCCCGAAGGATGCCACATCGGATAAGTTCCGGATTTATGGGGTTCCATTTTAGACAAGTCGAGACGCGTCGGCTTTCCACCACGGACAAGGACAGTCGTCCCATTCACGCCACGGGCATGGAACATGAAGTTTTCAGGCGAATAGTCACAGAAAGAGTGGCAATTGACGCAGCCGTCATGGTTCTGGCGATTCGTCACGATTGCCTTCTCTTCAAAGGATGTCAGGTCACGCTGGTAAATTCCCATCCGGTTCCACAGTTCATAGCCCGGTTCAATCAGGCGATAGGCAATCCAAGGATCAATGGGGTCACCTGAGACATAGATCGGGAAAGGCTTATAGCGGATGCCTTCCGGATGCGCATCGGTCCAGACGGAAACTGTGACATCAAGCATCTTTCCCCGGCAGGCGGAGAGCCATTCTTTCCAGCTTTTTTCGGGAAACTGCACACATGATCTTCCTTGCTTTCGGGCCAGTTCCTTGCCATCCGCACTCACGACAGCTTCCATTTGCCGCGCTTCAGGCAAACTAAAATTCAGGGGTGCGATGTTACAGGGAACCGTCACAAAAGTATAATCCGGAAAAATCCGGGGATAATCATTACTGACTGTCTTTGCCTCCTTTGCTCCGGGCGCACAGGCCACAAGGAAAAAAAGGCTGAGAGATAGAGACAGAAAGAGTTTAAACGGATTCCGCTTTGTCATGATTTTATAATTGACCATGGTACTAATATTATCGACTTCCTTTGAAAGCCGGTTCTAATATAAAATATTCTTCCGGGATTACCACTTTTCTTATTCAAAAAAGGGATGTTGCAAAAAGTAATGCAACATCCCCTCTTATTAAGTTCAGTCAGACGGGAGACAATTAATTATATCCCTCGTTCTGTACCAGCTTCTTATTGATTTCCATCTGTGTAAGCGGAATCGGTAACAGTTCGTTATGTTTCTGGAACTTGTAGGTTTCACCACTTACGACATTCTTGCCTGTGATCTTCACATTATAGTCACCTTCCGCATTGAGCGTCTTTGTCACATCACCGTCATAACGAAGGATCTGGAAACCACTCAGGGTAGAAGTCAGCAAGCCCCAACGTTTCAAGTCGGAACGACGAAGACCTTCGCTGGCAAACTCGACGCGGCGTTCGCGGCGCAGCAACTCACGCAGTGTGCTCTGGCTGTTGTATTTCGCCGTATTTACATCCGGCATGCCGGCACGTGAACGAACGAGATTCATACATTCGATGGCTTCGTCCATGTTCTGGTTCAGCTCGATATCACATTCGGCTATTGTCAGCAATACTTCTGCATAACGGAAGATCGGGAAATGCATGGTTGCACTTTCCACATCGCTAAACTGTGTCAGGTTCTGCAGGAATTTCTTTACCTGCAAGCCTGTCTTGCTGGCATTGTCGGCGTTGTTGCCATAGTCATTGTTTTTTGATCCGTCGGAGAAGAGAGCACGCAAGGAGTTATAACATCCGTCAGGTGTCGCTTTATAACCATCGTCATAGATCTGACCCGGATAGAGAACAGTGGCACGCAGACGCGGGTCACGGTTTACGAACGGATTAGATTCATCGTAGTCTCCATCAGCTTTCGCTTCTTCGATCGTACGTCCGTCATTCATTTCATAGGCTTCAACCAGATTGACCGTCGGTACGACTGACGACCATCCGCCGATCATGTTCGGCATGAAAGGAGGCAGATACAATTTGTTTTCTGTACTTTCCAGATAAGTATGGCTCAGGATCGTTTCCGAGTTACACTGGTTGGCTACCAGGAAAGCGTCTGCATAACTCATATTGGTAGGCAATGAGAACTGTCCGCTGCTCTGAATAGACTTGGCATAGCTGAGCGCATTTGTGTAATCGCCACGATAAAGATAGTAGCGCATCAGCACTGCCTCAGCAGCCTGCTTGTTGATACGGCCTTCCTCTGTTGCACTGCGGTTTGGCAAATACTGAAGACAGTCTTTCAATTCAGACACAATAAATTCCCGGATTGTTGCAACATCCGTACGGGGCAACTGTGCATCCTCGGGAGTTTCCAATACATCTGTAAAGAACGGATAATCTCCATACTGTTCTGTTTTCCAGAAATAAAGCATGGCACGGATAGCACGTACTTCGGCTTTGTACTGGTTCTGTTTTTCTGTAGAACCCCACTCTATCTTATTTTCATTTGCCAGATATTCGTTGCAGGAACGGATATCGAGGAACTTGAAAAAGTCCGTACCGGAATCACTGGGCTGCATATTCCCATTGGCGATCGGTTTGTAACCTTCCCATGCGAAATAGTTGAAGAGGTTATCCGATGCGGTATCCCAATACATCATATTGTAACCGCCATAGATCGGTTCAAGCAAATTGTAGCAACCTACCATTGCCAGATAAGCATCATCTTCCGTCTGCCAGAAAGTAGTAGGAGACAAAGAGTCTGTCGGATAACGGTCAAGGAAATCGGAACAGCTTGACATCATAAGCGACAGTGCAATTGTTATATAAATTAGAAATCTTTTCATCTTGTGAATCTCTTTAAATGGTTAGAAAGTAAGATTAATACCTACTGAATTGACAATTGTCTGCGGGAAAGCGTTACCACGTCCGGCCGGTGCTTCAGGATCCCATCCTTTCAACATACCGGTGATAGTAAACAAGTTCTGTCCGCTGTAGTAGAGACGCAGGCGGGAAATGCCGACCTTGCTGAGGATCGTCTTCGGGAATGTATAACCGATCTGCAGGTCTTTCATACGAAGATAAGATGCATTCGGAACCCAGATGTCGGATTGTTCGGTATTGATATCGGCATTCGGCGTAGCCAGGCGCGGATATTCAGCATTTGTATTTTCGGGTGTCCAGCTATCAAGCCACAAGGTATTCGGTTTTGCAGTAGAAGCACTCAGTCCTCCACGGCCTTCCGAAATAATACTGGAAACACCTGCCGCTCCCTGGAAGAATGCTACCAAATCAAAGTTACGGTAGTTTAGTCCTAAATGGAAACCGAATGCGACTTTCGGGTCGGTAGATCCTAAGATTTTACGGTCGTCAGGTGTAATCTTACCGTCACCGTTTCTATCTACATATTTTACATCACCAAGGCGACGTTCTTTTGTAGTGAAGGCATATTCGGGCCATGTCTCCAATTCTTTAGGATCATTGAAGATCCCTGCTGTTTCATAAGCATAAATACTGTTCATCGGATGACCTACCCAGTTAACTGCTGTGTAGTTGTCGATACCTGTGACATATTCATATTCGTTTGTACCGATGTCCAATACGCGGTTCCGGTTGAAGGCTACGTTACCACCGAAGGTAAAGCCGACTTTACCGAACTGATCGTTATAGTCAATGGAAAGTTCGACACCGCTGTTACGGATCTTTGCCAAGTTCGCCCAATAGCTGTCCAATGCATAAATCGCTCCGGTATTCATCTTCATCAAAATACCTGAAGTCGTCTTATTGTAATATTCAGCCGTGAAAGTGATCTTATCAAGTAACGCTACATCAAGAGCAGCTCCCCAACTGGTTGTTTCCTCCCATTTCAAATTAGAGTTAACAGCATAATAAGTATGGGCACCTGATGCCAAAGAATTACCCAAAGCATAATCCTTACCAAGTGTCATAATAGATATAGCAGGATAATAACTTGAATTACCATTACCATCGAGAATCTCCTGGTTTCCTAACTTACCCCAGGAAGCACGGATCTTCAGGTTGTTTACCTTCTCGCGGAGTCCGTCGAAGAAACCTTCTTCCGATATACGCCACCCTGCTGATACGGAAGGGAAAGTACCCCAACGATTATCTTTTGAGAAACGGGATGAACCATCATGACGGATATTGGCTTCGAAAAGATATTTGCCCGCATAATCGTAATTGATACGCCCGAACCAGGAGATCATCGCCAACTGCTGATTGAAACCTTCTGCTTTCGCGGTGGAAGCGGAACCGGCGTTGATGTCGGTCAATGAATTATTCGGGAAACCTTTACGGTAAGCATAAGTCTTCTTATATGTATAAAGCTCGGAATGGAAACCGGCCAGGACATTCAGGTTGTGGTTTCCAAACGATTTCTTATACTCCGGCGTGATATCGGCAGTAATACGGTCGTAAGAGATATTATTGATCTCTTTCGCGGTCGTACCTTGCGCATAAGTCGGGTTATACTGGATACGTTTGCTGTATTTATCTTTATCTTCCATATACAGCTTGTAAGCCACCTGCGCTTTCAATGAAAGACCGGGGATGAAAGTATATTTCAATGAACCGATCCCCAGAAGGTTGTGTGTTTTCTGGTTCTGCGTTCCTCCTTCCTGAATCCAGGCAAGCGGGTTACCGTCGGACACAGCACCGTAGGTACCGTCTTCATACTGGCCTACCACCATCGGAGAGATACGGTTCAACAAGCGCAGGATCTGCGCAACGCTACCGTCATCATAAGCTCCTACCGGCGAATTGATCCGTTGCTGGGTATATGCCAGACTAAAATTAGCCTCCATATTCTTCATCGGATTCATATCCAGGTTCAGACGCATATTGTACTGGTTCTTGTTAAAGTTGTCGATGATACCGTCTTGTCCCTGATAACCGACAGAAGCCATATAGCGCGCCGTCTCGTTTCCGCCGTTTACATTTACATTGTGGGTCTGCTGGAATGCTGTCTTATAGACGAGATCATGCCAGTCGGTGTTCGGATAGTTTACCGGATCAGAGCCATCGCGGTATTTTTGTATCTCTTCAGCCGTATAGATAGGCTGGTCTCCTTCATACTGAAGGGCGGCATTCCAATACTCGGCAACCTGTGCAGAAGAAAAGAATTCCGGAATACTGGTAGCTTTAGTCAAACCGAAGTTACCGGAGTAACTGATAGATGCTTTTCCTGATTTACCCCGCTTGGTAGTAATCAATATAACACCATTCGCGGCTTTTGAGCCATAAATGGCCGAAGAAGCCGCGTCTTTCAGTACTGAAATGGTTTCGATATCGTTGGCATCGATATCATTCATAGTCGATTCAACTCCATCAACTATAACCATCGGGTCGGCAGAATTCAACGTACCCGTACCACGTACACGGATCGTACCCGTATCGGAACCTGGCTGTCCACTGCTCTGTTTTACGCTAACCCCGGGAAGCAATCCCTGCAAACCAGATGAAACGTTGGTGATAGGGCGGTTCTCAAACAATTTGTTGTCGACATTCGCCACAGATCCCGTCACATTGACTTTTTTCTGTGTACCGTACCCTACGACCACCACTTCTTCGAGTTTCTGGGTATCTTCCCGCAAATCGATTTTGAGATCGCTCTGCCCGGTGTACTTGACTTCAGCTGTCAGATAGCCGATAAAAGAGACTTGGATAATGTCTCCGTTTTTGACGTCGGTTAAAACAAAGTTACCATCCATGTCGGTACTTACACCATTAGTCGTTCCCTTTACCATGACAGCCGCACCGGCTACTGGTCCGAACGAATCTGCTACTGTACCTTTTACCTGTTTTTGCTGCTGGGTAATGTTTACCTCCGGAAGAGGTGTTACCTCCGCCCGAACGGCGGTTCCGGAACCTAAAGCAGTGGATAACAGAACCAGACAAACTGGTTTAGCAATTTTCCGCATACCATTTAATTTTAAGGTTGTACATAAAAAATAAAGAAAATCTCAATCAATAGACGCATGTTTACCCTTTTCAGTAATATGAACTCTTTTACGGTTAAACATTGTGTTTTTTGGCATCAAACTATCAGATTATATCTTCGTGGCTTGAATACGAAGGCAAAGAAAGTAATATTTTCATTAATTAGTGTACGAGAAACGTTAAAATATCGACGGGAGGTACTTTTTTTACTATTAAGGGAGAAAAATCAAGCTTTTAACGAGCTAAAACGCCTTTGTGGCTATAAATTTCTTTGTTATCTATATCAAACAACTGGCAACTATAATTATCAAAAGGGTTCAATAGTTTACCAGACTTGGCTGGCTTTCAGTGGCATCAGATAAAGAAAAATGCCCGGGAGATTATCTCTCCCAGGCATTCACGATCTCTGCCACATATACATTGTGCGGATTGCCGGCCATTGCGCTATACCATTTCTCGTACAAAGCCGGATCGACAAAATGGTCTTTGTCCATCTTCGTCACATAAAGAGTTTTACATTCGAGCGTCAGGCGTGCTTCCCTGAAACAGGGATTGCCGGACTCGGTGAAATACGGAGTCAGGCCGGTCGCAGCCACCTTGTCGATATCGCGGCCTGATTTCGACCCGCATATCTTATGGGTTGCCTTATGTTCTTCACCCAGGAAAGAGAGCGTAAAAGCACCTTTGGCATCGACAAACTCGCGGGTATAACGCTCCGGACGGATAAAGACGAACACCACCGGTTTGTTCCATAGGAAGCCCACACCACCCCAACTTGCCGTCATCATGTTAAACTTGTCCTCATCGCCGGCGCTCACCAGCATCCACTCTTTTCCGATAATCTCTATAAAATTGTCCTTGATCAGACTCGGTTCAATTGCTTTCATAACTTAATACCTTATTAATGTACATTCAAAGATACGGAATTATTTATTTATCATATACTTATTAACCCTTAATTTGGATTCCCTTCTTGTCTATTCCGAATAATTTCTTTAGGTTTGTACGCTAATATTCGCGTAATTATCAAGACAATAAACTGCCTCAATGGAAATACTAAACAACTGGATCAGCGGAGCGAACAATATCTTATGGTCGTACATCCTGATCATTATGCTATTAGGATGCGCCCTCTGGTTCACCTTCAAAACCCGTTTCGTCCAATTCCGCATGTTCCGGGAGATGATACGCGTACTCGGCGATTCCGCCAATAAAGCCCATGAGGGCGAGAAACATATTTCCTCTTTCCAGGCTTTCGCCGTGTCGCTTGCCAGCCGTGTCGGGACGGGCAATCTTGCCGGAGTCGCCACAGCCATTGCCGTAGGCGGACCGGGAGCGGTGTTCTGGATGTGGATTATCGCCCTGCTGGGTTCATCCAGCGCCTTTGTCGAATCGACGCTGGCACAGCTTTATAAACGGAAAGGGAAAGACTCTTTTATCGGAGGACCGGCCTATTATATGCGCTACGGGTTAGGGCTGAACTGGATGGGAGTCCTGTTTGCCATCCTGATCTCCATCACCTTCGGTTTCGCTTTCAACTCGGTTCAGAGCAATACGATTTGCGCCGCCTTGCAGGGTTCGTTCGATTTCGACCCGGCTATCGTCGGGGGAATCCTGACGGTGTTGACGCTGGCTATTATCTTCGGAGGAATCCAGCGTATTGCCAAGGTGAGCAGCGTGATTGTCCCGGTTATGGCGTTGGGATATGTGGCATTGGCCTTAGGCATCGTGCTCTTCAATATCACCGAACTACCAGGCGTCATCCGGCTGATCGTAGGTAGCGCATTCGGGTGGGAACAGGCATTGGGCGGTACGGTCGGCGCAGCGCTGATGCAGGGGATCAAACGCGGGTTGTTCAGCAATGAGGCCGGTATGGGTTCGGCCCCAAATGTGGCGGCAACAGCATCCGTGACGCATCCGGTGAAACAGGGGCTTATCCAGACGTTGGGCGTTTTCACCGATACCCTGCTGATTTGTACATGTACGGCTTTCATCATCCTTTTCAGCGGTGCACCGTTGGACGGTTCGGTGAATGGGGTACAACTGACGCAACACGCCCTCACACTCGAAATAGGGAAAGCCGGAGGCATATTCGTAGCCGTGGCAATCTTCTTGTTCGCTTTCAGCAGCATCATCGGAAACTACTATTACGGGGAAGCGAACATACGGTATATCACTCCTAAAAAAAGTATTTTATACATCTACCGCCTACTGGTCGGCGGGATGGTCATGTTCGGAGCATTGGCAAGCCTCGACCTCGCCTGGAGCTTGGCAGATATAACAATGGCCCTGATGACGATTTGCAACCTTATCGCCATCTCGCTACTAAGCAAACAGGCCTTCCTGCTGCTCCATGATTATATCGGACAGAAACGTAGCGGCATTAAAAGCCCGACATTCGACAAGAACAGGATACCGGAACTAAGGGACAAGGCGGAATGCTGGTAATTATTGATAAATCAAACTGAACAACCGTTCCGGGGCAAAGACCTCGTTGGCGACTTCCAGTATCTCCTCCGCTGTCAGGCGTTCTACTTTGGCGAAGACTTCCGGCAAGGTGTCGTAACGGTTATAGTGGAGGTAGCTCTTTCCCAAGCCTAAGAACAAGCCTTCGCGGTTATCACCCGAGACACCTAACTGGCCGATCACCTGCTTCTTAGCGGCAGCCAATTGGGTGGCTGACAGCTTCACGTCACGCAGCTTTGCCAGCTCCTTATGGACCAAGCGGACGGCTTTCTCCTTATTCTTCGGGTCAGTGCCGAAGTAGATGCTCGCAAGACCAGTATCGGTATAGGAAGTGACATTGGATTCCACATTATAGACAAGCCCGTGCTTTTCCCGGAGGGAGACATTCAACCGGTTATTCATCCCCGGACCGCCCAACAGGTTGTTGAGCAGGAAGAGCGGCAACCGTTTCTCGTCGTGCATGCTGTATGCCCGTCCACCAATCAAGACATGCGCCTGATGCGTATCTTTATGTATCTGCCGCGCCACAGGAAGAATCTCGCCGGGTGCAACCCGGTTACGCGCCGCCATCGGGAAGGCGACATCAGACAGGGCGCTTTCTGCCATCTGCACGATCTTTTTGAACGGGATGCGTCCCATTGAGAAGAACACCATGTTTTCGGGCGCATAGAAACGTTTCATAAACGACTTGCCTGATTCGCTGTCGAAGCCCAGTAGCGACTGCTCGTCGCCCAGGATGTTATGCCCCAAGGCATGACCGTCGAACAATAAGTTCTCGAACTCATCAAAGATCAGTTCCGAAGGGCTGTCCTCATACGAGTTGATCTCGTCCAGGATGACATCCACCTCTTTCTCGATCTCCTGTTCCGGAAACTGGGAATGGAACACCAGGTCGGTCAGCAGCTCGAAAGCCCGGCAGAAATGTTCTTCCATAAAGATAGAATAGACGAATGTTTCTTCCTTTGTCGTATAGGCGTTCAGCTCCCCTCCCACATTCTCCATCCGGTTCAGGATATGCCAGGACTTCCGCTTTTCCGTCCCTTTAAATATCATGTGCTCCACAAAGTGAGCCAAGCCGAATTCATGCGCTTCCTCATCCCTCGTCCCGGCATTCACGGCAAAGCCGCAATACGACACCGGAGAAGCAGACGGAAGATGCACGATACGTAATCCGTTCGGTAAAATATGTGAGAAGTAATCTTTTTCCATGATCTATTCGTTTAGAGCGCACAAAAGTACAATAAATATTTGTTTACATACTTCTTTTAACTACCTTAGCCGCCAAATTAAAAATCCTTTCCTATGGAATTACAAACTATACAAAGTAAGATTTACGAGATCAGAGGCCTCCGAGTTATTTTAGACAAAGATTTAGCCGAAATGTATGAAGTAACCACCTTCAACCTCAACAAGGCAGTAAAAAGGAATATCAGCCGATTCCCAGAAGATTTCATGTTCCAGTTGACCAAAGATGAATTTAACTTGATATTCCAAAATGGAATATCAAGTTGGGGTGGAACACGAAAATTACCCTATGCATTCACAGAGCACGGAGTGGCAATGCTGGCAGGCCTTTTAAATAGCGAGAAAGCCATTTCTGTTAATATTCAGATCGTGCGTGCCTTCGTTGCTATGCGTCAATACCTGCTCAATGCGACTCCCACTCTTCAGCTAAAAGAGTTAAAAGAGCGAATCGAGGCTTTGGAAGATATTACGGAAGAAAACGAGGAAAAGTTTGACGAGATCTATCTGGCCTTAGCCCAACTGGCACAGAAAAACAAAGAGAACAACAAGCCCCGTAACCCGATCGGCTTCGTCAAACCTCAATAAACATATTTCAATATTTAAAAATATACGCCTCCCCTTTGTGTCGGATTGATTAAAATAGATACTTTTGTGCATTCATATAACTGTAACGATTTTAAAAGCTATGATAAACGAAGTAATCTCGTCCATCCTGCAGCAAGAGGCTGAAGCAGTACGCAACATTCCGATAACCGACGGCTATGAAGAGGCTGTGACGCTCATTGTAAAGCATGTGCACGAACTCGGCGGTAACCTGATCACCAGTGGTATGGGAAAAGCAGGGCAGATCGCCATGAATATCGCCACCACATTCTGCTCGACCGGTACGCCCGCCTACTTCCTGCATCCCAGCGAAGCGCAGCATGGCGACCTCGGCCTCGTCCGTAAGAACGATATCATGTTGCTCATCTCCAACTCCGGCAAGACGCGCGAACTGCTCGAACTGGTGGAACTGACACGCGGCCTCGTCCCCGATATGCAGTTCGTCGTTATCACCAGTAACCCCGACAGCCCGTTAGCAGCCGAAGCGACCATCTGTCTGCCGACCGGCGCCCCGAAAGAGGTATGTCCGCTGGGGCTCACCCCCACCACCTCCACCACTGTCATGACCGTCATCGGCGACCTGCTGGTAGTGGGAACGATGAAGCGGATCAACTTCAGCTATGCCGACTATGCCAAACGGCATCACGGAGGCTACCTCGGCTCCAAAAGCCGCGAACAGTGCAAAACCGTAAACAGATAACAACATGAGAAAGGTAATCGGCATCGGAGAAACCATCCTGGATATCATCTTCAAGAATAACAAACCCCATGCTGCCGTACCCGGCGGCTCGACCTTCAACGGCCTGATCTCCTTAGGACGCCTCGAAGTCCCCGTCTCTTTCATCAGCGAACTGGGGAACGACCGTGTGGGCGACTTTATCCGCGACTTCATGGAGGAAAACAATCTCTCCACCGAGCTGGTAGACCGCTTTCCGGACGGGAAAAGCCCCGTCTCGCTCGCCTTTCTGGATGACGACAACAATGCCAGTTACACCTTCTATAAAGACTACCCGAAGCAACGCCTCGACGTGCCTCTGCCGGAGATCAACGAAGACGACATCTTCGTCTACGGCTCCTACTACTCGCTGAACCCCGTCCTCAGAGGACGAATGGTAGAGTTTCTCAACTATGCACGCGAACGCAAGGCCATCCTCTACTACGACCCGAATTTCCGCAAGGCGCATGCCGACGAAGCGATACGCCTCACCCCGACACTGCTCGAGAACTTCGAGTATGCCGATATCGTACGCGGGTCCGACGAAGACTTCCTCAACATCTTCGGGCAGGCAGATACAGACAAGGTCTATACCGACCATATCCGTTTCTACTGCGACCGCTTCATCACCACCCACGGGGCCGGCGGCGTAAACCTTTACTGCGGCGACTGCCGACAGCACTACGACTCGCCCTCCATCCGTCCCGTCAGCACGATCGGAGCCGGCGACAACTTCAATGCAGGCATCATCTACGGTCTGTTAAAATATAATGTTCGCCACCGCGACCTCCCCGGCCTGCCGCAAGAGACGTGGGCCAATATCATCCGGTGCGGGATAGACCTGGCGACGGAAGTCTGCCAAAGTTATGACAATTACATTTCTAAAGAATTTGCAGCCTCCTACCTCCGGCAGTCTTAAATATCATTAACCCGGGGTGGGAAGATACCTGTTTTTCATTATCTTTGTAAGGCATGAGTAGTAGTAATATGATATTAGAACGATTCCTTTACCTGTTTACCAGTGTGGCCTTATTGGCAGGATGCAGCTCCGGCAGCGCACCTGAGATACACACGCTCTGTCTGCGTGACGACATCGGTAACTATATAATCAAATGGGAAACCGACCCTCACACCGACGGGACAATGAAACTGTACGTTTCCGATACCCCCGGCTCCTTTGATATGTCCAACCCGTGCAGTTATGCCAACATCAACGACGGAAGAGTGACCTATATCACCAACGACAATATCACCCGTAAATACTTCCTCTTGTCGTTCAACGACAAATACTTCCGCACCGTCGGCGCCCGTTCCGTCCAAATGGACAGCGTGCAGAACCTGCGCGACATAGGAGGCTATTTCAACAACCGCGGCAACCGGACGACCCAGTGGGGCAAAGTGTTCCGTTCCGGCGAGCTCAAATCGCTGAGCCGCAACGACACGACCCGCCTGGACAACTTAGGGATTAAGACCGTCATCGACCTCAGGGGAGAAGACGAAGCAGCCCTCGCACCCGAGAAATACGCCGGAGCGAACATCATCCCGATCCCCATTCCCATAAGAGACAAAGACCTCGTCCGCCACCGCTTGGAAGAAGGAAGGATGCGCAAAGGCGACGGCCTCCTCTTCATGCAGGACACCTACCTGCGCTACGTCACCGAAGACAGCGAGCAATTCGGCAAAGCCCTGAAAGTATTCCTTGACAAGGACAACTATCCGATCCTGGTAAACTGTTCGTTAGGAAAAGACCGTGCCGGTTTCCTGACCGCCATGCTCCTGTCCGCCCTCGACATACCGGAAGAAACGATAATGAAGGACTATATGGCCTCCAACAGCCATATAAACCTCGGACACCTTGCCTGCATGGCACGCGACCTCAATACGGATGCCCAGGAGACGATCACCGTTTTGCTCAACGCCAACGAAACATGGCTTGACCTGGCCTTCCATAAGATAAAAAAAGAGTATGGCTCGACCGACAAATATCTGTCGCAAGGGTTGCATCTTTCGGAAAAAGAGCGCGATACACTAAAAGATATCATACTCAACTGATAAGTATCCGAATTATTTGCGTACCTTTGTCCCCACTCTGAATTTATTATATATACATATATCACATTTTGAAAACATTTGAAGAATTAGGAGTTGCCGCACCAATATTGAAGGCAATTCAAGAAATGGGCTATGAATCGCCCATGCCGGTACAGGAGGAAGTGATTCCATTCTTACTGGGAGACGACAACGACGTAATTGCATTAGCGCAGACAGGTACAGGTAAAACAGCCGCTTTCGGTCTTCCTATCCTGCAAAAGATCGACGTAGCGACATATCAGCCCCAAGCACTTGTACTTTGTCCCACCCGTGAGCTCTGTCTGCAGATTGCCGACGACCTGAACGACTATTCCAAGTATATCGACAACCTGAAAGTACTGCCCGTATACGGCGGTTCGAGCATCGAGAGCCAGATCAAGACGTTGAAACGCGGTGTGCACGTAGTCGTGGCCACCCCGGGACGCCTGCTCGACCTGATGAACCGCAAGACGGTAGACCTCCGTCTGGTGAAGAATGTCATCATGGACGAAGCCGACGAAATGCTCAACATGGGTTTCACCGACAGCATCAACGCCATCCTCGCCGAGGTTCCGGAAAACCGTAACATGCTGCTCTTCTCGGCCACCATGCCGAAAGAGATCGCCAACATCACGAAGAAGTACATGAAGAACCCGAAGGAGATCGTGATCGGCAACAAGAACGAAGGAAACAAGAACATCCGCGATATCTATTATATGGTACAGGCACGCGACAAGTACCTCGCCCTGAAACGTATCGCCGACTTCTACCCGAACATCTACGGCATCGTCTTCTGCCGCACCCGCAAGGAAACGCAGGAGATTGCCGACAAACTGATACAGGACGGCTACAACGCCGACTCGCTGCACGGCGAACTGAGCCAGGCACAGCG
>URZO01000056.1 GCA_900552465.1 uncultured Parabacteroides sp.
CAGCTGAAGCAGACGGCAAAAGAGAGCCTGCGGCACGAGGTAAACCTCGTTTGTTTATACGTTAAATCATCACTAATATCAATAACTAATAAGAAAACAAATATATCAATCACTTAAACATATAAGATTATGAAACTGCGAAATAGCGTATTATTCTTGCTCTCGATAGGGTTACTATCCCTGATGTCTTGCCGGAAAGGACCGGCCGAACTGTCTTTGGCCGGTGAGTGGCAATTTGCTTTAGACCCGGAAGATGCCGGAATAGGGCAGGAGTGGCAGAATAAAGAGTTAGGAGACATGGTCCGTTTACCTGGATCATTGCAGGAACAGGGAAAAGGAGAAGATGTCAGCCTGGACACGAAATGGACAGGCCAGATTGTCGACAGTTCCTGGTATAAGGCTCCCGAATATGCCCGGTACCGGCAGGCGGGTAACATCAAAGTGCCTTTCTGGTTGAATCCGGACAAGCATTATGTCGGTGTCGCCTGGTACCAGAAGAAGGTGAATGTCCCTTCCGGTTGGGAGAACCGTCCGGTCGTCCTCGAATTGGAGCGGACGCATTGGGAAACCACTCTCTTCCTGGATGGCGAAAAGGTCGGGGAGCGAAACTCCTTACAGACGCCCCACCGCTATGTCCTGGATGGACTGAATGCCGGTGAACACACTGTTACGCTGCGTGTGGACAACCGCCTCTATGTCGATGTAGGCATAAATGCACACAGCGTCTCCGACCATACGCAAAGTAACTGGAACGGGATTATCGGCGATATGAAGTTGTCGGCAAAACCCTCCTTGTATATCGGGGCCGTACGGATCGACTCGGACATAAAGAATAAGCAGGCGGCGGTGAAGGTATGGCTGGAAGGGAAATCCGTCCAGGCGACCTCCACGGTTACCTTGCAAGCCGAGACGTTGGCCGGTGAAGCCATCGGCACCCCCGTCCGTTTCTCAGTCGGGGCGGGAGAGAAGCCAGCCCATGTCGAAGCGACTGTCGATCTGGGAGAAGAGGCCCGGCTTTGGTCCGAACATGCTCCGAATGTATATAAGATGAGAGTCTCCCTGCAATCCCCCGATGGTATCGATGAGGCAAGCTATAATTTCGGTCTCCGCGAGTTCAAGGCGAACGGGACCCGCTTCGAGATCAACGGACAGCCCGTCTTCCTTCGGGGTACGTTGGAATGCTGCATCTTCCCCCTGACGGGTTATCCCGCCATGCAGCATGACTACTGGGCGAAGATCTACCGCACCTGCAAGGAATACGGCCTGAATCATGTCCGTTTCCATTCCTGGTGTCCCCCGGAAGCCGCCTTCCATGTGGCGGACAGTATGGGAATCTACCTTCAGGTGGAATGTGGTGCCTGGGCGGAGGTCGGTAGCGGCAAGCCGCAGGATGAATGGCTGAAGGAGGAGAGCGACCGCATCCTGCAGGAATACGGCAATCACCCTTCGTTCTGCATGATGGTATATGGTAACGAACCTGCCGGAGCGGGTCAGGTGGCTTATCTTTCTGGCCTGGTCGATTATTGGAAGAGCAAAGATACCCGCCGTGTCTATTCCAGCGCTGCCGGATGGCCGTATATCGAGAATGCCGATTACTGGAATACCCCTAATCCGCGTATCCAGGCCTGGGGAGCCGGTGTGAACAGTATTATCAACCGGGAAGCCCCGCGTACGGATTACGACTTTTCCGGCATTATCCGTTCCGATATGCCGACCGTCAGCCATGAGATCGGGCAGTGGTGCGTCTATCCCAACTTCAAGGAGATAGAGAAATATACAGGCGTCCTGAAAGCCAAGAACCTGGAGATCTTCCGGGAGACCCTGGCTGAAAAGGGAATGTCCGACATGGGAGAAAAGTTCCTCTACGCCTCCGGCCGCCTGCAGACCCTCTGTTATAAGGCGGATATCGAAGCCGCCCTCAGAACTCCGGGCTTTGCCGGTTTCCAGCTGCTCGACCTGCATGATTTCCCCGGACAGGGAACGGCGCTTGTCGGTGTGCTCGATCCGTTCTGGGATGATAAAGGATATGTTACGGGCAAGGAATACAGTATGTTCTGTAATGGCACCGTCCCGCTGGTCCACTTCCCGAAGATGGTCTGGTTGAATAATGAGGTGCTGGAAGCTCCTTTGGAAATGGCTCATTTCGGAGAGAAGGCAATGCCGGAAGCTGTTGTTCACTGGAGTATTGCGACTACCGGTAAACAGACTTTGCAGGAGGGGACTTTCACTCGCGAACTGCCTCTTGGCAATTGTATTCCTGTCGGAAATATCCGGTACGATTTATCTCAGGTAAAAGAACCGACCCAGTTGGTTGTCTCCGTTCAGGTAGAGAATACGGATATCCATAACCAATGGAACATCTGGGTCTATCCGGCAGTAAAGAAAGCTGTAGCCAGCCAGCCGTATATCACGACCCAGCTGGATAAAACAGCGCAGGATAAGCTGAATAACGGTGAGTCTGTTTTGTTGCTGACCTACGGAACCGTTCCGCCGGAAAAGGGAGGCGATATCCCTGTCGGCTTCTCCAGCATCTTCTGGAACACCGCCTGGACACGCGGGCAGGCTCCGCATACCCTCGGCATTTGCTGTGATGCGGAACACCCCGCACTGGCCGCCTTCCCGAACGAAGGGGTGAGCGACTATCAATGGTGGGACCTGATGAGCCGTTGCGATGCCATGCTCCTGGACGATTACCCTGAAGGCTTCCGTCCGATCGTTCATCTTGTCGATGACTGGTTTACCAACCGCAAACTGGGGATGCTCTACGAAGCCCGTGTCGGCAAAGGCAAATTGTTGGTTTGCAGTGCCGACCTGCAGAATGACCTGTCCAAGCGTCCGGCAGCCGCCCAGTTCCGGCAAAGCCTCCTGGAATATATGGCTTCCGGACAGTTCAACCCTGTGCAGACGTTGGAAATCGATAAGATAAGATATTAAAGTCCTGAAGTACTAAACAATAAATAAACATGAAACGACTCTCACTGTTATTGATCTCCCTCCTTACCTGCCTTGTCGTGCAGGCGGAGGAATCCGGGCGAATGGACCTGTCCGGCCTGTGGCGCTTCCAGCTGGACCCGATGGGGTTCGGCAAGACACCCGGGTCTGAATTATATCTAAGTAAACTGACCGAAACGATCCTGTTGCCCGGCTCAATGGACGAGGGAGGTAAAGGCATTCAGAATATAGTGGCGCATGTGGACCGCCTGAGCCGCAAGTTCGAATACTGCGGACAAGCCTGGTACCAGCGTGAAGTAGTGATACCGGCAGACTGGAAAGGGAAAGAAGTGATCCTCTCGCTGGAACGCTGCCATTGGGAAACGGCCGTCTTTGTGGATGGCGAGCCGGTCGCGACCGATGAACGCCTCTCCACCCCGAACCGCTTCGTCCTGACTAAACAATTGACGCCCGGCCTGCACACCCTCACCCTCTGTGTCGACAACCGTCTGAAATACCCGATGGATCAGTGGACGCACGGAACGACCGAATATACGCAAACGAACTGGAACGGCGTTGTCGGCCGGATGGAACTGATCGCCAAACCGTCCTGCTACATCGAAAAGATGGATATCTATCCCGACACCGAAGCGAAGAAGGTGAAAGTCCGTCTGTCCCTTCATACCGGTGGCCAGCCGGGAAGTGGAGAACTGACCTTTCGTATTGCTGAAAAAGAGGGTAAGGAAATCTGCCGGGTTGCGATGCCTGTCTCTTTCTCCGGTGAGGCAGCTGTAATTGAGCAGGAGCTTACCTTGGGTAAAGAGATGAAACTGTGGGATGAGTTCACTCCTGCTTTATATGACTTGACAGCCACTCTCGATACGGGGGCAGGTATAGATTCCCGGTGTTCCGTTTTCGGTATGCGGAAAGTGGAGCAAGGTAAACATCACATTCGCCTGAACGGTCGTGATATCCACTTGCGTGGAGTGCTGGATTGTGCCGTTTTCCCGATAACGGGTTATCCTTCGACAGATATAAAAGACTGGGCCCGGATATTCCGGACAGTAAAAGAGTACGGAATGAACCATGTCCGTTTCCATTCCTGGTGCCCACCGGAAGCCGCTTTCGATGCTGCCGACGAATTGGGAATCTATTTACAGGTGGAGCTTCCGATGTGGATCAAGGATGTAGGGCAATCTCCCGCCCGCCGCGACTTCTTCGAGAAGGAGATGTATGCCATACTGGACGAGTATGGGAATCATCCCTCTTTCCTCCTGTACTGCAACGGTAATGAGAACGAAGGCGACTTCGCCGTCCTGGAAGACCTCGTGAAGAAGGGGCAGGCCTACGATCCCCGTCACCTCTATTCCGCCTCCACAGCCCGTACGCACGTAAGGGCCGACCAGTATTACGCCTCCCATGTCGCCGCCGATGTCGGAGATAAGAACCGGCGCTGGATCACCGTCTACGAAGGCAAGCCCTCTACCGACTGGGATCTCTGTGAGGAGTCGGCCATCGACGTACCGGTCATCGCCCACGAAACGGGCCAGCGCTGCATGTATCCGAACTTTGAAGAGATGAAGAAATACACCGGCGTGCTGGAACCCCGTAACTTTAAGATATTCCAGGATCGCCTCGCCCGCAACGGCATGCTGCACCAGGCCGATGAATTTTTCCGGGCAACCGGCGCGCATACCGTCCTTCAGTATAAGGAGGTGAACGAAGCCCTGCTGCGCACTTCCACCTCCGGCGGCTTCCAGCTGCTCGGCCTTTCTGACTTCCCGGGACAGGGAAGCGCCTTCGTCGGCATCCTGGATGCTTTCTGGGAGAGCAAAGGATTGGTGACACCGGAGAAATACCGCGAGTCGTGTGCTCCGATCGTTCTCCTGGCACGTCTCCCGAAACGTACCTACACGAACGAAGAGACCTTCACCGCCAAGTTAGGCATCTATCATTTCGGCCTCGAGGCAATCCGCAAAGGGCAACTGACCTGGCAGTTGGAAAGCGAAAACGGAGAGATTGCCGGTCGGGGAAAGATCAGCCATAAAGAGATCCCGTTCAGCACGGTCGATTCCCTGGGCGTAATCAACGTTCCGCTGGACAAAGTCGCTACGGCCGGAAAGTATACGTTGAAAGCACGTATTGCCGGAGACGTATGCAACGAATGGAACATCTGGGTTTACCCGGCTATCAAACAATCCGCATCCGAAGGATATACATACGTCCGCCAATGGGAAAAGGCTAAGGAATTGCTCCTGGAAGGAGAAAACGTCCTGCTGATCCCCGACAGTTGTGCCGGGCGGAAAGCGCATTTCGCCAGCCATTTCTGGAATCCGATCATGTTCAACTGGAAACCGATGATCGTCGGGACGCGTATCGAACACCGGCATCCCGTCTTCCGCGACTTCCCGACTTCCTACTATGCCGACTGGCAATGGTGGGACATCCTGAACTACGCTACGGCGGTGGATCTGACCGATATGCGCACATTGACCCCCGTCATCCAGAGTATCGATACCTACGAAGTGAACCGCAAGCTCGGCATCTCGTTTGAAGCCAAGGTAGGCAACGGGAAACTGTTCGTTCTCTGTGTCGATCCGGAAAAGGATATGGAAAAGCGCCCGGCCATGCAACAACTGCTGACATCCGTCCGCAACTATGTGGCCTCCGGCAGTTTCGCCCCCGCCGTCTCTTTGCAGCCGTATGAACTGGACGCATTGTTCGATTACGGTAAGATCCGCAATACGGAAACCCAATCGAGTGAAGCGATCAGGCAACTTTTTAATCAATAAATAAGCAACAATCGGTACAAAGAGCAGCTTTTTTCCGTATATTTATGCAAAGCCGGTTGCCTGCCGACAATTGTCAACAAGCCTGCCGACAATTGTGAGCAAGCCTGTCGACAATCGTCAGCAGGCCTGCTGACAGTTGTCGGCAAGCGTTTTCCCGGCGACTAAACCAATCTGCCTGCTCGGCAAATGATGAACATTCCGCCTCTGCTGCGACATTCTGAAGCAGTTCCGTTTTGTATCATTCTTTCTGTTTTTTGTTCCAGACAGACATGTACTTGATTAGTACAGAAGGGGGAAAGATTTTAGATTGTCTGTATTTTTGCATATCGGATTTTGTAAATATAAAACAGTAACAAGTATGTGTATATATTTTCGGTGTAAAAGAGTATTATTCGGCGTGGGACTTATGCTCTCCCTTAGTTTGGGTTTGCAGGCCCAGCATAAAGATATGCAGCGGGTGGCGACAAACGACTGTGGAGTGGCGTCTGCGCAAGAGTTCCTGATCAAGGGAGATGATTATACATTGCCGGATTCTTTCACAGGCTCTAAGGAGGCGAAGACGTGCAACTTTGGCGGTACCGTTATCTACGCCTTCGACCAGATGGATATACAGGCCGATTACCAGATGGAAGTCGTCTATCTGGCCGACAGCCGGAGGGAACAGCGTATTGTGGCCGACGGCAACGAAGTGCAGACGCCTGTTGTGCTTGAAAAGGGAAAAGAGCAACGCTACGTGATCGATTTACCCAAGAAAGCCTATGCATACGGGCAGTTGGTGCTGGTATTCGAGGCCTTGAAAGGAGACAATGCCATTGTCTCGGAACTGAACCTGTATTCATCCAATCCCACCCGCTTGAAACCTTTCGGGGAAGAGCGTAAAAAGGAATTGGTGCATACGCAGGCTTATACGGTGGATACTGCCGTTTGTGCAGAAAAGGTCTTACCTATATATACAATTAAACCTCATCAGGTTGCCGGTGTGTATAATCCGGTTCTTTCGTTAAACGGAACCTGGCTCTTTAATGAAAAGCCCGATGCCCGCTTCTATGAACAGAAACTGGATAATGGGAACTGGAAGCCGATTGTTGTGCCGGGACAGTGGTCTATGCAAGGCTTTAAGGTCGACTCTGCCGGTTTCGGAGCTTACCGGACTACGTTTACTTTGCCGGCAGACTGGCAGGGGAAACAGGTGAAACTTCGTTTCGATGGCGTTTCCAGTGAGTCGGTCGTTTATTTGAATGGAAAGGAAATCGGTTCCCACATGGGAGGGATGACGGCTTTTGACTTGGACGTGACAAAGGCTCTGAAGGCTGGAGAAAACAGCCTGGCTTTGAAGGTTCGGAGTGAGTCGCTGGCCGATATGTTAGGGAGCCTGACGCAATATGCAGCGCATCAGTTGGGCGGTATTACCCGTAAAGTGACGCTCTTTGCCGTTCCGGAGATCCATTTGGCTGATCTTCGTATCGTGACGGACCTGGATGATGCATATAAAGATGCAGACTTGAAAGTATATGTTTCGGTGGCCAACTCTTCCGGAAGCGTCCGGAAGGATGTTTCGGTTCGCCTTTCTATCTCGGGTCTTCCCGTTGTTTTGAATCAGAATATTCCGGAGATAGCCGCCGGTTCGGTCTGGAACGGCTGGTTGACCGGAAAAGTCGCTTCTCCCCGGAAGTGGGATAACGAACATCCTGATCTGTATACCCTGAAACTGGAAGTCGGCACCTCGGACAAGGTTGTCGAACAGGTGGAGAAACGCTTTGGTTTCCGCGAAGTTCAGATTCAGGGAAATCGTTTGTTGGTGAACGGGAAAGCCGTTAAGTTGAGAGGAGTCTGCCGTCACGAGATGCACCCGTTGACTGGGCGTGTGATGAATCCGGAACTGGAACGGAAGGATGTCGAGCTATACCGGGATGCGAACTGTAATTTTATCCGTACTTCTCATTATCCTCCCTGCGAAGAACTATTGGATATTTGTGATGAACTGGGGATGTTTGTGGAAGTGGAAGCTCCGGTCTGCTGGATCGGCCATCATGCAAATGAGAACTGGAAGGTGTTGAACTACCGGTCCCCTGAATATTACCCGTATGTGCTGCAAGCCAATATGGAGATGATCCAATTCTACCGGAATCATCCGTCCATCCTTTTCTGGTCGATGGCAAACGAATCGTATTGGAATAAAGAATTTGCGCAGGTACAGGTTTATATGGAAAAAGCAGATCCTACGCGTCCGTTCACGTTCCATGACCAGGCCTATGGCGGATTTAACAACCAAGGAAGTACCGCTCCGATTGCCAATATCCATTATCCGGGTCCTAACGGATATAAGGTTGCCGCCAAGAGCGACCGCCCGATGACGTATGGCGAATATTGCCATTTGAATGTCTATAACCGGAGCGAGCTGGTGACAGATCCCGGCATCCGGAGTGACTGGGCGCTGGCATTGGCGCCTACATGGGATAATATGTATAAGACACCCGGCGTTCTGGGCGGTTCTATCTGGTCGGGAATCGATGATATATTCCAGATGCCGAACGGTGATGCCGTCGGTTATGGTCCCTGGGGGCCGATCGACGGATGGCGTCGTCCGAAACCGGAATACTGGGATATGAAAAAGATCTACAGCCCGGTCCGTGTGGAAACAAAGGCCTTGTCTCCGTCCGGAGAATTAGTCATTGACCTTGAAAACCGGTATACGTATACGAATCTGAACGAGCTGCGGATCAACTGGTCGTACGGAGAGGAGAAAGGTACGGCCTTTGTTGACCTGAAGCCCGGTGAGAAGGGACAATTCCGCGTGCAGATCGCACATCCGGAAAAGGCGAATGAGCTTTATCTCTCTTTTGTCGACCCGCGCGGGTTTACAACCGACGAGTATCTGATTCCGGTCGGAAGGCAAGTGCAGAATGAACTGCAGGCGCTACCGGCTGTTCCGACCCGCCTGAAAGAGAAGAAAGATCGTTATGTCATAACCGGAAAGGATTTCACCTGTGAGATCAGCCGTGTTTCTGGACAGATACTTTCGGTCAGGAAAGGAAAGACCGAAATCCTGAATGGCGGCCCGTGGCTGATGGCGTTGCCGTTGACCGGAGGCGGATGTTTTCCGAATCATAATGCCAATACGCCGGTCTTCAATGATCTGTGTTCTGATTGGCAGGTTGAGAAAGTGGAGGCCGTTCAACAGGGAAATGATGCCGTGATCAAAGTAGCGGGCACATACAAGGAGTTTGCCGGTTCTTATGATCTGAAGGTTAATGCAAATGGCGAGTTGTCGGTGGCTTATTCGTTCAACGCTCTTGAAGATGTAAACCCGAGGCAATGGGGATTGGTCTTTGAAGCTCCAGCCTCTTTTGATAAAACATTCTGGCGGAGGGATGGATTGTGGAGTGTGTATCCGTCCGATCATATCAGCCGTCCGGTTGGCGAAGCCAGCTTGTTTTATGAAGGCCTCCCTGCAAAAGTAGATCCACGGACGGAACCCGCCTGGTCTTGGAGTATGGACTACAACGAGTTGGGAAGTAACGACTTCCGTTCCACACGTCGGAATATCTGGTATGCAGGCCTGAAAGATGGAAAAGGGAATAAAGTCACGGCTTGTTCTAACGGTGGACAGCACTGGCGCTCCTGGTTGGAAAAAGATAAAATTCGTTTCCTGGTTGCCGACTTCGTTACGGCAGGAAACGAGATGTTCCTGAGTAGTTATTATGCACCCTATCGGAAACCTGTAAAGAAAGGAGAACAGATAGGAGGAAAGATCGAGGTGAGAGTAGAATAATCATAACATTGTCCATCTATATATGGATATTGTCTATTTTCTGCCTGAACTACTATAGCTTACTTTGCAGTAAAGTTTAATACAATGATAATCGTTTTATTTATGTAGATGCTATTTCTAAATAACAGGTTTCAATATTTATAATTCACACTGAAAACGATAAATATATTTATCCCGTTACAGATGATAAATCATCTGTAGTGAATCTTTATTGCCCTGTAAAAAATGAATTATTAATTTATATAATATAGTAAACATGCTAAAAAGAAGCGGAATTGAATGAGTTTAGCTTTGAAATCAACCATCTGTATTTGAGAGTTTATTAATACAGTATTATTCTGTATTTGTTAATTATTTAATCATGTTATTATGAGCAAAACAATTGGAATTAATTATTTTAGATGCTTGCTTCTTGGTACAGGAATCTTATGTGTGGGAAGCACATCCGTTTTAGGAGAAACGATATCAGAGAATAAGTCTGATATCATGAAAATGTCTATGGTTAACGACTCGAAGATTTCAGGAGTCGTTGTGGATAAAGAGGGTATTCCGGTAATCGGAGCGAACGTTTCTGTAAAAGGAACGACAAATGGGACTATCACGGATATAGATGGGAAATTTGAACTGACGGTTCCGGATGGCGCCCTATTGGTAATCTCTTATATCGGTTATATCACCCAGGAGATCCCTGTAGGACACAAAACCACCTTCCAGATAGTCTTGAAAGAAGATACCCAGAATCTGGAGGAAGTAGTAGTGGTTGGTTATGGCGTACAGAAAAAGGTAAATATGACCGGTTCTGTTGCAGCCATCAATTCCGAGTCGTTGGCTAACAGGCCTGTGACGAATGCTTCCACCGCTTTACAGGGGATGTTGCCGGGTGTGACGGTCGTGCAGAACAGTGGGCAGCCGGGTAAGGATAACTCCTCGATCCGTATTCGCGGCGTCGGCACGTTGAATAATGCGAATCCGATGTACGTTGTCGACGGCCTGATTGTCTCGACTATCAATGACATCGATCCGAATGACATCGAAAGCCTCTCTGTACTGAAAGATGCAGCGTCGGCTGCGATTTATGGTTCGCGTGCGGCTAACGGGGTCGTCCTGGTTACGACAAAGAAAGGCAGTAAAAAGGCGGCTACTTTGAAATATGATGGCTATGTGGGTTGGCAATCTCCGACTTCCCTGCCTGATTATCTCCCTTCCCATGAATATGCGGATTTGTATAATAAGGCCTTGATTAATGAAGGGAAAGACCCTGCTTATACGGCCGATGAAATAGAGAAGTTCAGAAACGGAAGTGATCCTGACAATTATCCGAATACGGATTGGTTAGGCCTGTTCTATAAGGATAAAGGCTTCCAGCACAGCCACAGAGCGGAAGTGAGTGGCGGTAGCGAAACGACTACTTATATGTTCTCTTTGGGATACTTGGGACAGGATGGTATTATTGAAAACTCCGATTTCCAGCGATATAACCTGAGAGGGAATATCAATACGAAGATTAATAAATTTACTGCCGGGGTCAACTTCTCCTATACCTATGGAAATACGAATGAGCCGGTCAGCTCGTGGACTGGAGACTTGTATCAGATCTTCCGCCAGATCAACCGTATTGCTCCCTTTGTCCCTTATAAATATTCGAACGGCTATTACGGTTACATTGCCGATGGCAGCCCGATGGCCTGGGTTGAATCGGGGTCGATCCATAATCAGAAATATTATACGACTCGCGCTGTGGGAAATATCGGCTACGATATTATAAAAGGATTGAAGATCCAGGAGGTGATAGGCTATGAACATACGGGTAGCTCCGATGAGAAGTTCCTGAAGGATATCCAGTATTATAACTGGAAGACAGGTGAACCTTCCCAATATCAGGGACCGAACAGCCAGACCGATGACCGGGAGGACTACATGATGCTTAACTTACAAACGCTGTTGACTTATAATAATACGTTCGGGAAACATACTGTCGGTGCTTTGGCTGGTTTCTCACAGGAATACAGCCGCAGAGACTGGACGATCGGCAAGCGTATAAACTTCCTGAATAATGATTTGTGGGAACTGAATGCCGGTTCGCCGGACGGACAGACTGCCGAAGGTTCGGCAAACGAGTATGCACTGCGTTCTTTCTTCGGACGTGTGACGTATGACTACGATAACAAATATTTGTTCGAAGCGAATGTCCGCCGGGACGGGACTTCCCGTATAAACCGGGATACCCGCTGGGGTACTTTCCCTTCCTTCTCGGCCGCCTGGCGTATCATCAACGAACCGTTTATGGAGAGTGCGCGGGATATCCTCTCTGATTTGAAACTTCGTGCCGGTTGGGGTAAATTAGGAAACCAGCAGTTGGGAACGGACAATCGCAAAGCGATAGAGTTCTATCCCTATCAGTCGGTTTTGTCTCAGAAAAACTATGCATTCGGCGGTAAAGTGAACCAGGGTGTTGCACCGGTCGACGGGGCAAACAATGATTTGAAATGGGAAACATCTAAGACGACTAACATCGGTCTGGATATGGGCTTCCTCCAGAATATGTTTACCTTGACGGTGGATGCTTACTGGAAAAAGACATCCGATATCCTGATGAAACTGCCGGTGAGCACGCTCTACGGATTGGAAGCTCCCTACCAGAATGCCGGGGAAGTAACCAATAAAGGTATAGAAATGCAATTCGGATATAAATACGCCAACAAAGATTTCACCTTCAATGCGACGGCAAATGTCGCTTATAATAAGAACGAGGTGACGAATCTGCATAACGACGGCGCTAAGATCTGGGATGGATTCAAGTTCAAACAGGAGGGACGTCCTATTAACTCGTTCGGCGGTTATGAGGTGATCGGTATCTTTACCGACGAAGACGATCTGAAGAATAGCGCCGTGATCAACCGGGAACAGGCTGGCTTGGGAGACTTGAAGTACAAAGACCAGAACAAAGACGGCAAGATTGACGGTGAGGACCGCGTTTACCTGGGTAGCTGGGATCCTTCCTGGACATTCGGCCTGAATCTGAGCGCAACGTGGAAAGGCTTCGATGCTTCTGTCTTTTTCCAGGGAGCGGCGGATGTAAAGGGTTTCCTCCAGAATGAAACGGTCGGACGTTTACAGGGGAATACGGCAAAACCAACCGCTTTGTTCCGTGATTCCTGGGATGCTGAAACCAATCCGAACGGTAAATTTCCTCGTCCGTTGACTACCTGGAGGCAAAACGATTCGGAAACGAACCCGTCTGATTTCTGGATTATAAATTCTTCTTATTTGCGAATGAAAAACATCCAGTTCGGATATACATTGCCGAAGAGTGTCTGCGACTTTATCCGGGTTCCGAGAATCCGTGTTTATTACAGTGGACAGAACCTGTTGACTTTTACCGGATTCAGCGATGGCTTCGACCCTGAAGCTCCTGTAGGTGCACGTGGCTACTATCCTCAGGTGAAAGTAAATACGTTTGGATTAAATGTAACCTTTTAAATAGATATGTCATGAAAAAATATAGTTTATACGCTGTCCTATTACTGTTTATAACCTCTTGTAGTAGTGACTTCCTGGATAGAAATCCATTGGATCAACCCTCGAATGAAACATTCTGGAATACGGAAAAAGACGCCTTGGCGGCTGCGACCGGTTGCTACGAAGGATGGTTCAGCATGGAGGAAGTGATTTATTTCGATTGCGCGTCCGACAATGCCTACAATCCTTTCCCCTGGGAAAACTGGCAAGTACAGGCTACCGGCTACGCTACAGCCAACGATTTTGGACAGAACTACATGAAGTATGACAAGATCGTCCGTTGCAACAATTTCCTTGCCAACATCGATCGCCCGGAGATGAGCGAAGAGGTGCGGAGCCGCCTGACGGCTGAAGTCCGCTTTTTAAGGGCCTGGCATTATTTCCTGAAAGTGACTCTTTACGGTGACGTGCCTTTGGTTAAAGAAGTGCTGGATGTCAATAACTCCAATCTGCCTCGCACTCCGAAGGCCGAGGTGGTGAAGTTTATCCTGGATGAACTGAACGAGATTGCTCCCTTGTTACCGGAGAAGTATACCGGTAGCGATGTCGGAAGAGTTACGAAAGGGGCTGCCCTTACGCTGAAAGCCCGTATGGAGATATTCGAAGGCGATTATGCGGCTTGTGCTGCTACCTGCGAACAGGTCATGAAGCTCGGCTATTCTTTGTTCCCTGACTATAGAGGTTTGTTCAAGATAGCCAATATGGGCAATGAAGAGGTGATCCTGGACGTCCAGTATGTGGAGAATCTGGCAAAGAACGGTATCCTCGGTGTAATGCCTCCCGCATCTCTCGGCGGTTGGTCCTCGATCAACCCGACCCAGGCGTTGGCGGATGCTTATGAATGTATAGACGGAAAGACGATTGAAGAGTCTCCTTCCTATAACCCTAAAGATCCGTATAAAGATCGTGATCCCCGTTTGGCCGCTTCCCTGATTTATCCGGGTTGCCTGTATGAAGGCAGCTATTTCAACCCGATCGATATCAAAGACCCGACCGGCGACTATTATGCTCCTTACGGACGTTCCAAAACAGGCTATCATCCGCGTAAGTATATCGACAACCTGGGCGATTATGCCGATATGTGGAACACGGGTATGAATGCGATCGTGATGCGCTATGCCGAAGTCCTGCTGATGTATGCCGAATCGAAGATCGAACTGAATCAGATAGATGCCTCCGTCTATGAAGCGCTCGACGCGATCCGTACCCGGGCCGGTATGCGGGTTGTCGATAAGGCGGTTTATAACAACCAGCCGAAGATGCGTGAACTGGTCCGTCGTGAACGCCGTGTCGAGCTGGCGATGGAAGGACTCCGCTGGTTCGATATTTGCCGCTGGAAGATCGGCGAAGAGGTGATGCCGGGCCAGGTATATGGTGCGCTTTTGGGAACGGTCGATGCCGAAACCGGAGCTTTGAACCTGACGGATGAACGGATAAAAGTGGAAATCCGCCTGTTTGATCCGGCCAAGAACTACCTATGGCCGATCCCGCAGAGTGTGATAGATGCAACTCCGGCTATTAAGCAGAATCCCGGATATTGAGTTTTTTTGTAAAATAATAGTCATGTGATCCTTAACTACCCTATAGCCTGTGTGCTTACAGGCTATAGGGTATCGCCCGACAGGCTTAAGGGTAGCTCTTGCTACCTTATAGCCTACCGGGCGTTATCTGTATTCAGATGTTTCGGATATCCGTATGATTGCATTTGATTTTTTATTAACTTTGTTTCATTAACAAAAGGAGAACACTATGGAACAACCGTCTGAACAATCATTGTGGGGAATGCTGGAAGGTATAACCGAGAACCTGAAGCATAAACGTCTGGCGGATGTGTTCCGCTTTGTCTCTTTCCAGCCGTTTGAAACATTCGGGCCGCATAAACACCTGCGTATCGAGATCAACTATGTGAAGAAGGGAAATTGCATCCTGCACCTGGAGAATGAAAGTATCAGCTTCAGTGAAAACGAGATGATGGTGATCTGCTCCAATGTCGAACATACCTTCGAGGCGGGTTCAGAGGATACGACCCTGATGCAACTGGAGTTCCTGCCTGAGGTCTTCTCCCGTTTCAACCCCCACGAACCGGAACAGGCGGGCGAATTGGCTCCTGTCACGATCTTTTCCGAAGAGAACCGGCTGATTAAGATCGTCAATAATGTCCGTATCATGCGTGCCGTACAGCGCATCGTGAACGAGATGAACCAGAAGAGCAAATACTATCAATATCTGGTCGTCATGTATTATGCCGAGTTACTGATTCTGATTTACCGCTACCTCGATGAGGCTTATCTTCCGATTTGTGCAAATGATTCCCTGAAAAAGGCTATTTCATATATCCGCCTGAATTACCAGTCCGATATTACGATCAGCGACGTGGCCTCCCGTACAGGGATAGGGGAGCGTTACCTGCGTAAGCTGTTTTCCCAGTATCTTAATCTCTCACCGTTGGATTACCTGAATCAGATACGGATTAACAAGGCTATAGAGTTGTTGCGAAACACGGAGATGTCCGTGAAAGAGGTTTGCTTTTCCTGCGGTTTCCAGTCTCCTCAGTACTTCTCCCGTATCTTTAAACAGCAGATGGGAATCTCTCCGCGTGAAGTGACAAAATAACCAGAGCCGTTTTGTCTACTTATTCCTCCTTTATGTTCCTTGTTGCATAAGCAACCGGGCCCTTTCCGGCCGTTTGTTGCTGTCTCCTCTCTTTATCTTTGTAGACAGAAAGACAAACAATAAAAAAGGAATTCACAATGAAAGAATGGAAAGACGATAAAGCCTTGTTTGCTCTGATAAAAGAAGAGCTCTACACCGCAGTAGTCGGTGATATTATGGATAAGATGGGCTATACCCGCCAGTTTCTGCCTCCCCGTGTCCGCCCCCTCCGTGACGATATGCTGATTGCCGGACGGGCGATGACCGTACTCGAAGCCGATGTCCTGGATGCTGGAAAAGAGAAGGGGGTGAACCCTGTCCTGCAACGTTCCTTCGGCCTGATGCTCGAGGCTCTGGACGACCTGAAAGAAGATGAGGTGTATGTTTGCTCCGGTTCCTCTCCCGCCTATGCCTTATGGGGTGAACTGATGAGTGCCCGTGCGATCCGGTGTAAGGCTGCCGGAGCGGTTGTGAACGGTTATTCCCGTGATACGAAGGGGATACTGGCCCTCGACTTCCCCTGCTTCTCTTACGGGCCTTATGCGCAGGATCAGGCTCCGCGCGGAAAGGTGATCGATTACCGTGTCCCGATCGAGATGGACGGCGTGCGTATTAACGACGGGGATATCCTGGTCGGCGATATCGACGGCGTGTGTGTCGTGCCCCGCGAAATCGAAGAAGAGGTTTTCACCCGTGCTCTGGAGAAGGCTCGCGGCGAGCGCATGGTCCTGAAAAAGATACAGGAAGGGATGAAAGCCCGGGATGCTTTCGACAAATACGGAATTATGTAATACGATATAAAAGGAAGGAGATAACAGAATGAAGATAACAGACGTAAAAGTATGGTTGGTCCAGGGGATCAAATATAACTGGACATTACTGAAGATATATACCGACGAAGGCTATACCGGCGTCGGCGAAGCTACCAACTGGCCCGGTAGCCCGATCGTTTTCGAAGCGGCTAAGCACGTCGGTCAGCGCATTATCGGCCTGGACCCGATGAAGACCGACTTCATCTGGACGAAGCTCTATCGCGACCTGAACTGGATCGGCCCGTATGGTGCCAGCCTGTGTGCGATCAGCGGTATCGACATGGCATTGCTCGACCTGAAGGCAAAGGTGCTGGGTGTCCCCTGCTACGAACTGCTGGGCGGAGCGTACCGGAAAGAGATCCTGCTTTATGCTAACTATTGGTTTACCGGCGGTGGACATAACGAGGCCGATTATGCTGCCCAGGCGCGCCGTGTCATGGATGCCGGCTTTACCGGACTGAAGTTCGACCCGTTTGCCCATACTAACTATTTCTATGGCGAAGACCTGGCCTCCAACCTGACACTTACGGCGGAACAGCAAGACCTGGCGTTTAATGTCTCCAAGGCCGTGCGCGAGGCTGTCGGTCCCGAATGTGACATCATGATCGAGACCCATGCCATGCTGAATTACCGTGTAGCCGTCAAGATGGCGGAACGCCTGGCGAAGCTCGACATAACCTGGTATGAAGAACCCGCCGGTCCGGAGAGTTCGCAGACGCTCCGTGCCATGCGTGAACGTATCCCGTCGGATGTGGCGATCTGTGTAGGCGAACGCCATTATACCCGTTTCGGTATCCGTTCCCTGCTGGAGAAACATGTCTGCGACGTGATTATGCCCGATATCACCCGTTGCGGCGGCCCTTCCGAGATGAAGCGTATGGCAGTGATGGCAGAAGCCTATAACGTCCTGATCGCTCCCCATAACCCGAACGGCCCTCTGTCTACATTGGCCTCTTCCCATGTATGCGCCGCGATCCCGAACTTCTTCCGGCAGGAGTTTATGTTCAACGATGTCCCCTGGCGCGATACGGTGATCGACCATCCGATAGCCGAAATGGTCTACGACGGTCATCTGCACCTGTCCGGCCGTCCCGGCCTGGGCGTGGACCTGGTCGAGGAAGAGATGGAGAAACATCCGGGTATTACGACAAATGCCCCTGATAACTTTTATATCTGATCGTGTATGAGCTTTGTAATAGACTATAAAGATAAAGTAGTCCTGGTCACCGGAGTCTCTTCCGGTATCGGGCTGGGTGTCGCCCGGGAGTTTGCCCGGGCCGGCGCTCATGTGGCGGGATGTTCGCGTAAGCCGTCGGACGATCCGAGCGTTCAGGTTTTCCTGCAATCCGTCGGATCGGAAGGTGTGAAAGCCTTCTATCGCCAGACGGATGTCACGGACAGGGAGGAACTGGAAACCCTGGTGAAGGAGGCTGTCCGTCATTTCGGACGCCTGGACTGTGTGGTCTCGAGTGCCGGCATGAATGTCTTTGAAGGAGCTGAGAGATGTACGGAAGAGGATTGGCGTTACAACCTCGACCTCAATCTGGCTTCCCACTGGCGTCTGGCTAAGCTGTGCAAGCCCTATCTGGAAAAGAGCGGCGAAGGCGTCCTGCTGCTGATGACCTCCAACCATGCGTTCAGCTCGATCCCCGGTTGCTTCCCGTACAACGTGACGAAGACGGCTATCACCGGGCTGGTCCGCAGCTTGGCGATCGAGTGGGGGCCGGCTGTCCGTACGGTAGGGGTGGCCCCCGGCTTTATCGATACGGCGGGCAACGATACCTGGTTCGACTCTTTCCCTGATCCCGAAGCGGAACGCCGGCGGACGATCGACCGGCATCCGGTCAAACGGATCGGGACGGTGGAGGAGGTCGGTGCCTTATGCGTCTATCTGGCTTCCCCGTATGCCCGGTTTATCAGCGGGACGACGATCCTGATGGACGGCGGACGTTCGGCGTTGATGCAGGATGAGTAGTATTAAAACACAGATACCATGAACACAATCGATCTCATAATCTTTATTGTCTACTGCCTCCTGATCCTCTGTGTCGGCCTCTTTGTCTCACGTGGCAAAAAGGAAGGCGGGCGGGATGCCGGAGATTACTTCCTGGCCGGGCGCGGACTGGCCTGGTGGGCGATAGGGGCTTCTATTATCGCTTCCAACATATCGGCCGAACAGTTTGTCGGCATGTCCGGTTCCGGTTATGCTATCGGGCTGGCGATGGCGACCTATGAGTGGATTGCTGCTCTCGGCCTGATTATCGTGGCGAAGTTCTTTATCCCGATCTTTCTGGAGAAGAAGATCTTTACGATGCCCCAGTTCCTGGAAGAGCGTTTCGACAAGCGGGTAAAGACGGTGATGGCAATCTTCTGGCTGGCTGTATTCATCTTTATCAATCTCACTTCTATCCTGTATTTAGGTGCCCTGACAATCGAGAAGGTGATGGGAATCCCGATGCTCTACGGTATAATCGGGCTGGCGGCCTTTGCCGGTATCTACTCGATCTATGGCGGGTTGAAAGCGGTGGCGTTGACAGATGTAATCCAGGTCGTGTTCCTGATTGGCGGCGGACTGGTGACGACCTATATCGCCCTGAACCTCCTGGGAGACGGCGACGGTGTGTACCAGGGGATGATGAACCTTTATAATCAGGCAGGCGACAAGTTTCATCTGATTCTCGATAAGTCGCATCCCGGCTATAAGGATCTGCCGGGTATCTCCGTTATATTAGGAGGTTTATGGGTTGCAAACCTCTACTATTGGGGCTGTAACCAGTATATCATACAGCGTGCCCTGGCTGCCAAATCGGTTCGGGAGGCACAGAACGGGATGCTCTTTGCCGGCTTTATCAAGTTGTTCGTCCCCTTGCTGGTCGTGATCCCCGGTATTGCGGCGTTTGCTTTGGACGCTCCGCTGGCCAAATCGGACGAGGCCTATCCCTGGCTGCTCAGTAATCTGCTTCCCGTAGGGGTGAAAGGGGTTGCCTTTGCCGCCCTGACTGCTGCGATCGTTAGCTCTTTAGCATCGATGATGAACAGCATATCTACTATTTTCACGATGGATATCTACCGTTCTTATTTCCGGAAGGAGGCCGGGCAGAAGGAGTTGGTGCGTACTGGGCGCTGGGCCAGCTTCGGATCATTGCTGGTTGCTGTGCTGATCGCCCCGATGCTGTCGGGATTGGATCAGGCGTTTCAGTACATTCAGGAGTTTACCGGTTTTGTTAGTCCGGGAGCCTTGTCGGTCTTCCTTGCCGGTTTCTTCTATAAACGGGCTACGGCGAATGGGGCGTTGGCGGCGGCATTGGGTTCGTTCGTTTTCTCCTTCGGCTTGAAATTCCTTTTCCCCGAACTGCCCTGGATGGATCGGATGGGGCTTGTGTTCCTGATGTGCTGTGCGCTCATAGTGGCGCTGGGGAAAAAGAACCAGCCTGCGAATGTCTATACGCGGCATGATCCGGCTTTGTTCCGCACTGGGCGGATGTTTAATATTCTGTCCGTAGTCATATTGGCTATATTAATAGGCTTTTATTATTTTTGGTGGTAATACAAACAAGACAAATGAAACATATAAAGACAACACTATTCGCTATCGGTTGCAGCTTTCTACTCTCTGTCCCAACGACCTTTGCTGAGGTTGAGCGGCTTCCTGATGAGGCATCCTATCCTGTTCTGCAGGAATTGTCCGGAGTCAGAACACCTGTTATCCTGTTAAGCGGGACCTGGCAGTTTCGCTATTCCCCGGATAGCAAATGGACCCCGATACAGGTACCGGGCGAACCGGCCATGCAGGGATATGCCATCGAACACGATAAACCGTTTACCTACCGGAAGTCGTTCACTGTCCCGGCCGATTATGCCGGCAAACATACGATCCTGCGTTTCGACGGCGTTTACAGCTATGCCCGCCTTTTCGTGAATGGAGCTTTTATCCGTGAACATCATGGCGGCTTTACCCGCTGGGAGACGGATATAACTACCTTTGTCCGTCCCGGAAAGAAGAACGAGATACGCCTGGAAGTGACCGATCGAATAGATGATATCTCGTATGCCTCCGGCTATGCTCACCACCCGGTTGGAGGCATCCTGCGTGATGTGACCTTGTTTGCATTGCCTGAAACCTGCCTGTATGACTTCTATGCCGAGACACATCTCGATACAGCCTATCAGGATGCTGTCCTCAAAATCGGCTATGTCGCTTCTGAGGTAGACGGAGCAGAGGCCTTTTATACGCTAACCGCTCCCGATGGGAAAGCATATCCGTTATCTCAATCTCTGTTCCCCTTGAAAAAGGGTGAGAATACAAACGAACTGACTGTGAAACGCCCCCTGAAATGGGATGCCGAACATCCGAATCTTTATAAGCTGACCGTCAGCCTGCGTAAAGAGGGGAAAGAGATCGGCTGTTTTGAACGCCATATCGGTTTCCGTGACGTGAAGATCGAGAAAGACCGTATGCTGGTGAACGGTATGCCTGTCAAGTTGAGGGGCGCTTGCCGGCATGATATTCATCCGACGTTAGGGCGTACGACTACCGCTGAACTGGATAGTCTCGATGTGATATTGTTTAAGCGTTCTAATATGAACTTTGTCCGCACCTCGCATTATCCTCCTACGGAGCGTTTCCTGGAATATTGCGACCGCTACGGCATCTATGTCGAGAGCGAGACGGCTGTCTGTTTCGTCGATACCTATCGCCAGAAGAATTATGCGCCGGGCAAAACGCAGGACAGTGCCGGGTTTACCCCTCGCTACCTGTCGCAATGCCGCGAGATGGTGAAGGCTTTCCGCTCTCATCCCTCCATTCTGTTCTGGTCTATCGGTAACGAAAGTGTTTACGGTACCAACTTCCAGCAGTCTTGGGATTGGGTGAAGGCGACGGATAAGACCCGTCCTGTCATCTTCAGCTATCCCGGGTCGGTAGGAGAGAAGAAACCCATCTATGATATCCTGAGTATGCACTATCAGGATGTAAACGGTAACCTGAATCAGTGGAATCGTACGACTCGCGGTTTCCAGGGTGAAGGAATACCCGCCCTGTTCGATGAATGGGCCCATCCGGCCTGCTATACCTATGCTACGCTACAGGAAGATCCGAACATCCGTGAGTTCTGGGGACACTCCCTCGAAAAGATGTGGAGTGGCCTCTTTGATGCTCCCGGCGGATTGGGAGGGGCTATCTGGGGATATGTGGATGAAACCTTTATGCTTCCCGAACCCAAAATGGGTACTGCGTTCTGGAAGGAGTTTGCCCATACCGCCAAGCCGGAGGATTATCAGGGGAAATGCGTTGGCTACGGAGAATGGGGGATCGTGGACGTCTGGCGTCGCGAGAAACCGGAGTTCTGGGCCACCAAGAAAGCCTATTCTCCGGTTCGTTTGATGGCAACCGAAATCCCTTCCTTTACCTCCGGTCAGCGTTTATTGCTCCCTGTGTACAACCGTTTCGACCATACCGATCTGAACGAGATTCGGATACGTTATACATATAAGGGTGTAGAGAAAGAGCTTACTGCTCCTTCCGTCGCTCCCCACCAAAAAGGCCTGTTGGTCGTCCCTGCCGAAGCCTGGGAAAAGGGAGAGCCCCTGCTGGTCCGTTTCTATACGGCGACCGGTGAATTATTAGATGCCGAACAAGTTGTATTAGGCAGTGATTGTCGCCTGAGCCGTGATTGTCAGAATGTGTCTCCGGCAGACGGAACGTTACAGGTAGAAGAAACATCCGATCAGATTCGTGTAAAAGGTACGGACTTCGAGATCCCGTTCTCCAAAGAAACCGGCCTGATCTGTAATGCCACATCCAAAGGGCGGGTTATTATCGGGAAAGGACCGTTCCTGCACCTCGACATCAACCTGAACCACCTGACTGGAGCGGAAGTCCGCAAGAGCGCCCAAAAGTTCCTTACCTCCGATAGCGACTGGAAGAAGCAGAGTTTTAGCTATACCCGGAAAGAAGGTGTTGTGGAAGTGTCTCTCGCCGGTTCGTATAAGGATGTACAGACGGATATACTGATCCGGATCTCCCCCAATGGAGAAATGAACGTCAGCTATACGGTGGCGGGACAACCGAACGGCTATCTCCGTGAGACAGGTCTGTCCTTCTACCTGCCCGAACGCCTGGATTATCTGCAATGGCAGCGTAAAGGCATGTGGAGCTATTATCCCGAAGGCGCTTTTGCCGGAAACACGGGAGAAACCTCTCTCTATAATCCGAAGTCGGTACACTATGGCGAAGACCCCGGTCAACCCTGGTCATCCGATACGCATAACTATTACTATTGGGCAGATGCCGGCGCCAACTGTGACCGTCCGCTAACCCAAATGGCAAAGGGAATGAAAGAGAATATCTATCGTTATACCCTTTCCGCTACAGGCGAAAAGGCTGGGCTTACGGTTTGCTCCCCGGACGCCTCCCTGGCTTGCCGTGCTTCCAAGAGGGGAGACGGGCAACTGATACTCTACATTAATAATCGCTGGGATTATCCGGAGATAGCCTGGGGTAACTATTGCAAGACGTTGGAGGCTGTGCCTTGCTATGGCGAGATAAAGATACGGTTTTGACAAGTCCCGAAAGGAATAGGGGGGAGGCAGTACAAGACTGCCTGTCCCCGTATCCTGCTATTTGATCCCTAACTTAGCCTTGATCCCCTTCGGTATCGCATCCTTATGAACCATCACATAGATGGTTTTGGCGCGGACGAAGCTCTCGGACATGTTCAGGTATCCGCCGAACTTGTTGCGGTCGGTACCCCATGAGTTCTTGGTGATGTAGTATTTCGTGCCGTTCTGGTCCTTGGTGATACCGGTCACGTGCATCAGGTGGTCGTCGGTTGTCACGAACGATTCGAAGCCAGCCTGGCGTACTTCCGGAGTCACGTTGATCTCAGGATAAGGATGTTCGAATTTGGAGACCTCTTCCAAGCGTTCCTTCTCGCCTAATTTCTCGAAGCGGGCACGGTCCGTACCGGACAGATCTTCCACCTTCTTCACCTCCGGGTTGATAGCGACGCCGTTGGTAAAGGAGAAACCCTTCTCGCTCACGTCACCGTCCCAGCAGACCGTATAACCGTTGTTCAGGGCATAATCCACCGTCTCCATCATCTCGTCGAGTGGTAGGTTGTACATCAGGGAGTGTTCCCAGTTGTCGGGCACTTCCACGTCGAACTTTACGTAATACGGATGATGCGTGAAGCTCGTCAGTTCGATATAATCGTCCATATTCAGCCCTAATGATTCGGCGAACGACTTCGGCGTATATTCCTTGCCCTTGTAGGTGAATTTCTCCGGCAGCTTGCCCAAATAGGTGTCGAACAGGTTTTCGATCAGCTTGTCATATTCCGGGCTGCGCTGTTTCGCCTTGACGGCAACATCGGCGAGGGCATGCATGAAACGAACCATTTCGCCGTGGTTGTGCCGGTCCGAATCGTAATTGATACCTGTGTAAACCTCCTCCGGAACGATTCCTACCTGGCGGTATGCATTCATAAAGGTATGCGAGAGGCTACCCTGCCCGATATTCCCTTCCCCACGGCGCAGGTAATTGTCCTGCAACTGGTTCATGTATTTCTGGCGGACGATGAACATCTCCGAAAGATCGTACGTCCCCTTACCCATACGGAGCAGCTCCGATTCCATAAACGAAGTAGTGGCAAAGCACCAGCAAGTCCCTGTTGCCGCCTGGTTCTTAACCGGAGTAGCGGGAAGTTTCACCACCTCTGTAAACTGATACCCCTGGCCAAACACCGCCGAAGCAGAAAGCGCCAGCACACAAGATAGAATAAGTCTTTTCATGTTGTCTATTATTTCATAATTCTTAATTCTTTAGAATCCTCTCGCAAACATCCCCCAGAACTCGTCCGCCATCTCCTGCCAGCGAAGGATAGTAGCCCCTGCGAAGTCCGCTGTGTAGCCCGTCAGGAACGTCCGTGCAGCATTTTCCCCTTTTGTGCTTTGCAATTCCTTGTAACGACTTTCCACAAAAGGCAGTTCAGAGAGTCCCTTTTCTTCAAAATGAGCGACCGCACCGTTGATCTTGTCTTTTGTCAATCCCCATCGAACCGTAGCCAATTTGTTTGCCGTCCGGTATTTCCATACGATAGCATCCTCCCGGTGGCGATGTTGTCCGCAGATACCGAAAGCGACAGGCAGCTCCGTTGTTCCGGAGAAGATAGGGATACGCGGACTCTGCCCCGGATTGTCGAACGACAGCCAGGCAACGCCCCCCACTGCATCCGGCAACCAACTGCGAAGCTGTATCACATGTGAGTAGGAACATTGCGGGACAGCCACCAGGCGATAGCGCGTCACCGTCTCCTTCTTCACGCCGTTCAGCATATTCAGCATATCCGTCCCCATCCAGGGATTAGCCGCCGGGCTGACAATCGTATCCGTCTCTTTCGTCACCTTATTCGTGACAGCCACTTTCAGGTTCTTCGTCATATCCCAGTCCGTCCCCTCATACGTCTGCCGGAGCAAGGCCATCACATCCGACACGGCAACCGGCTTGTCCGGCTTCACGCTGATCGGAAGTTCTTCCGAATCGTAAGACAGGTTGAGTGAAGGAGCAAGCGCATTCAGGATAAAGTATTCGCGGACGCTGAACGACTTCAGTTCCCCGAAATAGTTCGCCCCACTGTAGGCCTTCCAGAACTTAAACGGCTCCTTGCCGTCCCAGAAGCCCATCTTCTTGGCCACCGAGAATACATTGTCGGAAGCCATATAATTGTCCTTGTCTTTCAGGTCGAGCGTCGAGATACGCGAGATATTGGCCGATACCCCCACATGGTCGTCCGGGATGCGGACTGCCGCCCATACGCCCCCGATCTTGTCCGGCCCTTCGCCGAACACCTCGAAATGCCATACCTCGTTAGGGTCGGCAATCGTCAGGCATTCCCCGGAATCCCCGTACCCGTATTGGGCAACCAACTGGCCGATCAACCGGATCGCTTCGCGTGCCGTCGTGCAACGCTGCAGGGCAATCTTTTCCAACTCTTCGATCATAAACATACCCTTCTCGTTCTGCATCTCCTTGCGTCCGGAGATCGTCGTTTCGCCTATCCCCAACTGCTTCTCGTTGAGGCAAGGATAGGAGGTGTTCAGGAACTGGTAGGTCGAGCGGGCTTCCGGGATCGTCCCCTTCAGCTCCATGTTCGTACGGTCGGCAGGATATTCGGTGTGCATGCGGCCGTTGTAGATTTGGACTGTCGTGTCGCGGTCATAGCTGGCAGCCGGGACGATCTCCATCCACGTACGGTAATTACCGTCACACGTGTGGCTCGTCATCACCGAACCGTCGGTCGAGGCTTTCTTGCCGACCATGATGCTTGTACAACTTTCGGGAGTATTGACTGGCCGGGCATATTCGATTTCCTGGGCCAGCAGGTTACAACAGTAACAGATAAAGGCGATCGTAAGGATAAAAAGTCTATTCATGAGTTTTGTTCTTTTGTTCAGCGGCTAAAGATATAAATTTTATATATATTTGCCCAATAATATGACATGCCATGAGAAAACTAATTTATTTAAGCACATTACTACTTCTATTCGTATTGCCCGTAGTGGCACAACAACCTTTATTTCCGACACCGGCAAAGGTACAGAACGGCAAAGGTTCGTTCACCATTGGAAAGAATCTTCAGATACAAGGTAATGGCGGATACGCCGAAAAGTTGGCAGCCACCCTGCCGGCCGAGTTGAAAGACGCCGGTATGCAGTCGTCGCCCGCCAGCGGGACGATCCGCCTGGAACTGCTTCCGGATCAGAAAATGGCCGACGAAGCCTATACCCTCGTTGTCGAACCCGGCAGCATCCTGTTGCAAGCCTCTTCCGAATCCGGCCTGTTCTATGCCAAGGAAGCCCTCCTGCAACTCTCGCGTTTCGGTAAAGGTAGCGTGCGGGCCTGCAAGATACAGGATCAGCCCCGTTACGGCTGGCGCGGTTTCATGCTCGACGAAAGCCGCCACTTCTTTGGAAAAGAGAAAGTAAAACAATATCTGGACATCATGGCATCTCTCCGCCTGAACGTCTTCCACTGGCACCTCACCGACGAACCGGGCTGGCGTATCGAGATCAAACGCTATCCGAAGCTGACCAGCGTAGGCGCTATCGGTAACTGGCACGATCCAAAAGCTCCGGCACAGTTCTACACCCAGGACGAGATCAAAGAAATTGTGGCCTATGCCGCCGACCGTCAGATTATGGTCGTTCCCGAATTCGATATGCCGGGACATGCAACCTCCGTCAGCCGTGCCTATCCCGAAATATCGGGCGGCGGTGAAGGCAAATGGAACGGATTCACTTTCCACCCCTGCAAGGACGAGACGTTCGAGTTTATCAGCAACGTGCTCGACGAGATCGTGTCTCTTTTTCCGTCCCCCTATATCCATATCGGAGGTGACGAGGTCCACTACGGCAACCAGAGCTGGTTCACCGATCCCGAAATCCAGCAGTTCATCAAAGACAAGAACTTGGGCAACGAAGTCGGCCTGGAACACTACTTCATCCGCCGTGCTGCCGACATCGTAGCCTCCAAAGGCAAGACGATGATCGGTTGGGACGAAATGATCGACGCCGGCGTTTCACCCGACAAAGCCGTTATCATGTGGTGGCGCCACGACCGCAAACACCAGTTGGTGAAAGCCCTCGAAAACGGCTACCGTGTGATTATGACCCCACGCCGTCCGTTCTATGCCGATTTCATCCAGTACGGCACTCATAAGGTAGGCCGCGTGTGGGGCGGTTACAACACGCTCGAGGACATCTGCCGTTTCCCCGAAACCATTATTCACCTGACGCGCGACTACGAAGACCAGCTCATGGGCCTCCAGTTCTCCCTCTGGACCGAACGTGTAGCCGATGCCCGTCGTCTCGACTTCATGACCTTCCCCCGTCTGGCAGCCGTTGCCGAATCCGCCTGGACCCCTGCCAAGTCAAAAGAATGCAGCCTCTTCATGCAGAAGCTCCCGTACTTCCTGCAATACCTCGATACGAAAGGCATCTACTACTTCAACCCCTTCGCCCCCGACACCACCCCCGAACCCGGTGCACCGGACAAGGAGGATGAGTTGAAGAATGGGTAAGGTATGTTGGTGAACATGTAAGGAATCTTTAGAGGTTCATTATATATCCAATTGTGGTAAGCTTTCAGTTGTCGCAAATCTTGCGACAACTGAAAGCTCCCTATGCCGTAGGCTCTCTTTTGCCGTCTGCTTCAGCTGACGGATTAAAATATATAAGGCAAAGCCTTTCCTCTGTGGACTTCAGTCCCTCTAATAAACCTATCTTTCATCCCCTACCTTTTTCAATAGCTCCTGAATATCCAAACAATTCCGCCATCTGTGCCTGTGTCAGCCAGACCATAAGGAAGTATAAAGAAAATCCCCCTATTTTGCCCCTTTTTTGCAAAAAGGCTAAAAAAGGGGTGAGGACGGAACGCACCAAAAAACGTATCTAAGCGTTTGATTGTAACGGATATATAAAAGTCTTTTATAAGATGCTTGAGAGTACACTTTTAGGCCTGATTTAGGGGGTAGTTTTTGCCCTGTTTTGTGCTTGTAAGTTATTGGGGATAAAGAAGATAAGGGACTTTTTCAAAATGACTAAAAAAAACGTACGTTTAAATTCGTCACAAATTTACGCATACTTT
>URZO01000057.1 GCA_900552465.1 uncultured Parabacteroides sp.
TACTACGTCTCTTGTACTACTTGTTGATATGTAAATCTTTCAAAGAACTTGTCGCTTTCTTGCGATTGCGGCTGCAAAGGTAAGGACTTTTTCTAAACTACCAAATGTTTCGGAAGAAAATTTGAAAAGTTTTTTTCTTAAGCGCTCCGGCGGACAGAATGTTGCTTAGCATTGCTAACCTCATCCCCTGCACGGGTTACCTTCGTTCATCATGTGACTAATGCCGTTCTCTCTCGAATGCGGGTGCAAAAGTACTGCCCTACAACATAACTTCCAAATATTTTTGAGACTATTTTTTAATGAATCCGTGACAGATTTACGCTATCGGCTGGTATGCTGCGAGTTACGGGAGAAACTTTTTTCATGACCGCCAAATGCCTCGAAAATCAAGGATTCCTATTACTATATAATGTACGAATGAAATAGAACAGAAGCCTGTGAGCAGAAACTATGAGGAGCTTTTTGAACAGCACTGACATAGGATCTTATTAGGAACGAAAGAGGAAATAAACCGATGAAAGGGATTTTTTATACCGGAGAGATTTTATTTTGATGGTTATAAAATATAATTATGATAGATATCATTATATACTTAGATATATATAACTTTTATTTTTAATATATATTGAAAGAATTATTCATAAGGAGAAATTTTAAGGTCGGTAGGGATGAATCGGGTATTAGATACTCAGGAATATGAGAGAACAAGCAGAGGAAAAAGCTAACGTTGTTTATATGCTCATAAAATTAAGGAGTAAATGAAATATATTAGATTGTTTATTTGGTTTTGTCAAAAAAAAGCTGCTTTTTTGTAAATAATAAAGACCCATACTTGGTAAGTTATGGGAAAAGCACAAAACAACCATACAATAGAATTGCCCTAACATAATAAAACAGGTAAAATTTCAATAAATATGATACGCAAAATACTGACCTCTTACGCCGAACGGCTGAACGAATATCTTTCAACCTTTCATCATCGCCCCGAAGGATTGGCTGCTGCAGGACCAATAGGTAATGCGGCGGAGGAACGGCCTAACAAGATGATGCTCTGCCTGCTGAATGTGGAACGGGAAGCTACCGGAGGCATTTCTGCCCCCATGCAGCGCAGGAAGGATGATTACATCCGCATGCAGCCGCCCCTATTGCTAAACCTGAACGTGATGCTGGCAGCGGTGTACGACGAGCGGCTGTATGCCGAATCGCTCTCCGTGTTGACAGACACGCTGAGCTTCATCCAGTCCACACCGAAATTCAGGGTGGAAGGGACGGATTATACGATAGAAATTGTAACATTATCCACGCAAGACATGAATAATGTATGGACGCTGATGGGTGGGCAATACTATCCGTCGGTTGTATGCAAGATACGTCGTCTCACACTCGAATCAGAAGAGATAACTTCCGGCGGAAGCGTAGCGAACAAACCGATTGTAGAAATATAAAAAGAGAAAGAATTATGGAAAGTTATCGAATCTTATACCTCATCCGCATAACGCACGACTACTTCGACGGTAAGCCGTGCCCGGCATTGCAGTGCCGCCTTACACAACAAAGTGAAAAGCTGGCACGACGGCGCGGGCTACTCTTCCGGCAGATGGCTGCGGGAGAATGGGCAATATTCTACAACAGTGCGGATGCAGGGCCAAACACGGCAAACGATATATTGGAACTGGATGTGCATATCATAGATATATCTTTCGCACTCTACACGGATTGGGTAGATTTTCGTCCGTCAGCAGCCCACGAACTGACGTTGTCCGCCGGTGAAGAGGTTGCCGATGCAGCCACGGCCATTCGTCCATCCTCCCAAAAACGCGGGATTGGCACAGGCTTCTGTATCATCCGCTTACCTTTGACGAACGAAGTGATGGAAGCGGCAGCTACGGGGAAAGCGATGCAGTCCGTGTTGCATTTCCGTACCCTTTCTGTACAGTGGGAATATCTTTTCCTTTCACGGAAAGAGGATCCAGCAGAAGGACTACTTTTGGAAGACATGGCCGGCTTGGTGGAGTTTCCCGCATTCGAAGAAGTGGAAGCCTATGGACGCACGGTATGGCGTACCCTTTCGAAGAACACCGTTCCGATGCGGCAGGCCTACGGCAGCAAACTACGCCTCGTGCAACAAAACGGGGACGGCAGGCAACAAAAGCGTGTCTTGCTCTCCCGGATAGAACCACCCGAGGTCGGACGCTTCCGGAGTGAAGTGCCGGGAATTATCCGGCAGGTGTGTTATTTTTAGAATAGAGAACAGAAAAACATATTGTTAATTTTAAACTAAAAGAGTATGGGCGAATACAAGACCCCCGGCGTTTATATCAAAGAGAAAAACGCTTTCGGCAATTCCGTAGTGGAAGCCGAGACTGCCATTCCCGCTTTTATCGGATATACCGAGATCGCAAAGAACGGGAATGATGACCTGACAAATGTTCCGTGGAAAATTTCGTCGATGACGGAGTTTGTAAAGTATTTCGGCGGGGCGCCCGAGTTGAGGTTTACGGTGGATATAAAGAAGTATCATCCTAAAGCCACTGTAAATGGGGAAAAAGAGATTGTTCCAAAAGGAGCTACATTGAAGCCTGTCTCCTCAGTGTTTCAAATCGATATAGAAAGCAATGAAAAAGAACAAATCGACAATGAGGAACTTGATGTAAATTATGCTTTCTGTATAGACGGTAAGAATACTCATACCTTATATTATCAGATGCTGATGTTCTTTGCTAATGGCGGTGGAACGTGCTATGTAGTGTCGGTAGATAAATCTAAGGGGATCGACTCAGCCACGGTAGGAGCTGCTTTGGATGCTCTGACAAAAGAACGTGAAGTAACGATGATTGTCGTGCCTGAGGCAGTGAACAGCTCAGAATGTTCCAAGATACAACAGGAGATGATGAAACATTGCGGTGAGATGTCAAACCGCTTCACCATCCTTGACGTGCCGCAAGGAGACGAAAGCAAGCAACTCGACAAGCAGATAGAGGATTTTCAGAATACAGTGACCGACTACTTCTCATACGGAGCAGCCTATTTCCCATGGCTGAACACAAGTGTGTTGTCAGAGCGGGATTTGGATGGGAAAATGGTTACGTGGAATAGCTCCGTTTTTGATTATATAGGACAGTTGGCAGACGTGGATGCGGCTTTTCCGGCTATATTGAAAGCGTTTGCCGGAGGAGAAGAAAAAGTATACGAATTGACACCCGATAGCAAAAATTGGCCAAACGGAGATACGGTTGATTTTACCACAGTAGCAAAAGGATTTATTAAAGGTGGAGAAATTATAAATATTGAAGAAATAAAAGATAAAACTGCCACGACCAAAAAAGTAACAGTTGTCTGGCTTTCTGCTGACAAGCTTCAAGATAAAGTAGCCCTCCATCAAGCCCTTTACAACGGTTCCGTCCTCTACAAACAAGCCGTCAAAGGCGTACTGAACAAATTGAATCTGCTTCCTCCCTCGGCAGCCATGGCAGGTATCTACACGAGGGTGGACAACACGCGCGGCGTATGGAAAGCTCCGGCCAACATATCATTGAACTATGTGAACAGCCCGGCAGAAAACATCGACGACACCGAACAGGCCAACCTGAACGCACCGATGAACGGCAAGGCCATCAACGTGATACGCGCCTTCCGCGGCGAAGGCGTGAAAGTATGGGGCGCACGCACATTGGACGGTAATTCGCTGGACTGGCGTTACATCAACGTGCGGCGCACCCTGATTTTCCTGGAAGAGTCGGTAAGGAACGCTGCCCGTGCCTACGTGTTCGAACCGAACGATGCGGGCACATGGATCAATATGAAGTGCATGATCGAGAACTTCCTGCGCAGTGTGTGGAAACGCGGAGGACTGGCCGGAGCGACCCCGGAAGATGCTTTCGAAGTGCATGTAGGACTGGGCGACACGATGACCGCCGAGGACATACTGGAAGGCATCATGCGCATTACCGTATTGGTGGCCGTGACCCATCCAGCCGAATTCATCGAGATAACCTTCCAGCAGCAGATGCAGAAGAGTTGACAACCGAATGTATAACTTTAAATTCATAGAATCATGGGAGAATACAAGACCCCCGGTGTTTATATCAAAGAGAAAAATGCTTTCGGCAACTCGATAGTGGAAGCCGAAACCGCCATTCCGGTCTTTATCGGACTGACCGAGAAAGCGCAGGACGGAACGGAATCCTTGCAGAACAAGCCGGTACGGATTTCATCGATGACAGAATATATCAAGTATTTCGGTGGTGCACCGACGCATACATTTACTGTGAGTAAGGTGGATAAGGCGGATGCAGATGCGCTCAATGTGAGCTGTGGGGATAAAAAACTTCAGGCAAAACTGGATAGTGGTAAGCTCTATACCCTATATTATCACATGACCCTGTTTTTTGCCAATGGCGGAGCCATCTGTTATGTGGTATCCGTTGGCAATTATAATCAAACATTTGCTGAAGTGTATAGCAAGACCAAGGAGGAAGTGTTTGCAAACATCAAGAAAGAACAAGACATCACGATACTGGTTGTACCCGAAGCCGTAAACAATCAAACGTGCATGAGTGTATATACCGGCTTGCTGGGACTTTGTGACAGTAAAAGATTTTTTGCCATTTTAGATATTCCCGAGAAATTCCCCGATGGTACGGAAGGAAAAGACAATGTGGAAAAGTTCCGTACCGCCATCGGCACGGCCAATCTACAATATGCCGCTGTCTATCATCCGTGGCTGGAAACTTCAGTGTTGTCGGACAAAGACATAAACGAAGATATATTGTTATCCTACAAAGATTCTAAGATAGAAGATATATGTGGAGATGAAAAACTAAAGAAGTATGTAAAGACTTGTTTGCAGGAACTTCCGGAAACTCCGAAAGAGAATAGTGGCAAACAGGAGATTGCTACTAAAATGGAAGTTGCCAAACAGACGAGAAAAGAGCTCCACAACGCCCTTCTGCAAAATCTTCCCGAATACAGGCTGCTCGCCAAGAAAGTGAAAGACTACCTGAACTTGCTTCCTCCATCGGCAGCGATGGCTGGCATCTACACGATGGTGGACAACACCCGTGGCGTATGGAAAGCCCCCGCTAATGTGTCCGTCAACTATGTGAACAAGCCTTCCGTAATCATCAACGACAAGGAGCAGGAGGAATACAATATGCCGATAAACGGCAAGGCCATCAACGTCATCCGTGCATTTCCCGGCGAGGGAGTCAAGGTATGGGGTGCACGCACACTGGACGGCAACTCCAACGACTGGCGTTACATCAATGTCCGCCGCACGATGAGCTTCCTCGAAGTGTCGGTGAAGAACGCCGCCCGTGCCTATGTGTTCGAACCGAACGATGCGGGCACATGGATCAATATGAAGTGCATGATCGAGAACTTCCTGCGCAGTGTGTGGAAGCGCGGCGGACTGGCCGGAGCGACTCCGGAAGATGCTTTCAAAGTGCATGTAGGACTGGGTGACACGATGACCGCCGAGGACATACTGGAAGGCATCATGCGCATCACAGTACTGGTGGCCATCAGCCATCCGGCAGAGTTTATTGAAATCACCTTCCAGCAGCAGATGCAAAAAAGCTAAGGGTAATCGATAATTAATTTTTATAGTATAACAATTTAAATATAAAATATTATGGCAGACGATAATGGAGCTGCTCAGAGCAAGAGCACACAGGCATGGCCGTTACCGAGTTTCTATTTCAAGATTTCAGTGAGCAACGTAGGAGACCTTTCATGCAGCGAGGTGTCGGGGTTGGAAATGGAGTATGACATGATTGAGTATCGTGCCGGAGACAGCCCGGTATTCACCAAACAAAAGATGCCCGGCCTGAGAAAAGCTGGCGATGTGACTTTGAAGAAAGCGATCTTCAAAGATGACAAAGCGATGTGGGACTGGATCAACAAGGTAAAACTAAACACCATCCAGCGTGAGACAGTGACGGTGAACCTGCTCGACGAGTCGGGCAAACCTGTGAAGACCTGGGAAGTGGTAAACGCCTGGCCAAAGAAGATCACGGTGGAAGGATTCAAGTCGGACGGCAATACAGCCGCCATCGAGACACTGGTATTGGCGCACGAGGGTGTAAATGTGAAGTAATCCGTAATTCGATTGTGACATGGCAACTGTCGATGATTTTCCCGTAAGTTTTCATTTCCAGGTGGATTTCCAGAAACTTGGCGACCATTTCCAGGTATCGTTTACGGAAGTTTCCGGATTGGATATACGGTATGAAACGATACCCAAGCCCAACGACATGGGTACGCGAGTGCAGGTGTTGCAAGGACAAAGATTCGGAAACATTACGCTGAAACGTCCGGTATCTTCAAATAAGGTAAAAGATCCTTTTACAACTTGGGTGAGTAAAATATTTTCGCCTGACACGAAGAAGTTTGTCGTCACTTACGATGCCATCATCAAACTGCTCGATGCCGAAGGTTCACCCATAGCCGGTTGGAAATGCTCATGTACCTATCCCGTGCATTGGACTTTTAGTGAGTTGAATGCAGAAAAAAGCGGACTCGTCATGGAAACCGTGGTGTTGGCTTGTAACCGGATAGAACGTATCACCTGATAACAGATTGCTTATGCCGATAATCATCAAGGAAATACACGTCCGTACCGTGGTGGAGCGGCGCATCGTCGCGGAAACGGAAATCTCGGAGGATATACTCCGGAAGATAGAAAACCATGTGACAGAAAGGCTGTCCTTCCAAAAGAACGGACAGCCTTCCGACCGGTGGCATCCCAGAAGGAAGAATGAAAGATAAAACAAAAACGCAATGGGAAAAATGTACATCACAGCCTATACGGACGGTGATTTCAGAAGCGAATGCAAGTCCGCATTGGAGTTACCCATCAATCCGGACAAACTGAAACTCAGTAAAGGCGTCCGCCATGCGGAAGACAAGCAACTGGGCAGTCTGAACGGGTCGAATGTATATGTGCGTTATCGTCCTGAAACGATGTACTTCGAATGTCTGCTCGACATGACCAACACCATGGAGGACGACGATGAGAAGAAGCCCGTACACGATGTGGTGAACGACATCGAGGAACGCCTGTACGACTACAACACCGAGGGACACCGCCCTTCGTTCGTCAAAGTAGAGTACGGCGACATCACGTTCTTCGGGCAACTCAAGACGCTGGAAACGGAATATACCTTGTTCGATCCCGACGGCATCGCACTCCGGGCCGAACTGAAAGTGACACTGACAGGCTATTGCAGCCAGAAGGAAGAGAAGAAACATTTCTCCAAGCACTCGCCCGACGTGTCACGGCTGGTTACTTTAAAAGAAGGACAGACGCTTGCCGCCCTCTGTTATGAGATATACGGCGATCCGCTCCTGGTGAGACAGGTTGCCCGGTTTAACAATCTGAACGGTTACAGAAACGTGCCTGCAGGCACGCAAATCTTGTTTCCGATGCTGAAAAAACAATAAAAGAATAACGATATGCCTGAATCAACCTCAAAAAATAAAGACCGCGTGCTTGCCTGTACCGTTTATGTGAACGGCAGCAAGCTGAAAGACACCTTCACGCTGGTGTCCGCCTCGGTGCGCCTCGAGCTGAACCGCATCGGCAAGGCAACGCTAAAGTTCAATGCGGGTAATATGGACCGGCAGATCTTCGATGAGAGCGACGATCCGCTGTTCAAGCCCGGCAATTCCATCCGGCTGGATGCAGGCGGCACAGACAGCCAGGAGACGCTCTTCGAGGGCTGCATCATCGGTTTGCGCATCCTCACGGGCAAGGACTCCCGCTCCTACATGATGGTGGAGTGCCGCGATAACGCCTACCCCGCCACGCAGGGACGCAAGAACCGTATCTTCGAGAAGAATAAGGATAGCGATATCATCAAGGAAGTGCTGAAGGACTACGGCAGCGTGGATGTGGATGCCACGCAGTACCAGCACCCCACGCTGGTACAGTACTACTGTTCCGACTGGGACTTCGCCCTCTCGCGTGCCGATGCCTGCGGCCTGTTCGTCTTCACCGAAGGCGACAAGATAAAGGTGAAGAAACCGGACGTAAACGCATCACCCGTACTGACCGTAACCTATGGGGACGATATCACCGCCTTCGACCTCGAACTCTCTTCGGACGACCAGTTCACGCAGTACGAAGCAGTATCGTGGTCTCCCAAGATGCAGAAGGCAGTTCGGGTATCCGCTTCCTCCCCCTCGCTCAACAAGCAGGGCGACCTCCAACCGAAGAATATCGCTTCGGGCGAAAGCATGCTCTTGCAGACCGACGCACCCACAGACGAGAAAGCGCTCAAACAGTGGGCAGATAGCATGGCATTAAAGGCTGGGCTGGCACGTTATCAAGGCTCCGTCAGTTTCTACGGTTCGGCCAAAGTGAAACCGGGGTGTCTCATGGAATTGAAGGGATTAGGCAAACGGTTCAACGGTAACCTGTTTGTCGGTGCGGTGACACACACCATCGAGGACAACGAGTGGCTGACCGAAGCCGGTGCGGGCGTATCGCCCCTCTGCATCACCGACGAGCCGGACGTAGTGCCTCCCCCCGCATCGGGCTTTCTGCCCGGCTTGCAGGGACTGCATGCTGCCGTAGTGAAGAAGCTGGACGGCGACCCGCTGAAGGAGCAGCGCATCCAAGTGGAACTGCCGTGGCTGGACGGTAAGAACCGCCTGCTCTGGGCACGCCTCGCCACGATGTATGCCACTGCAGGCATGGGTACCTTCTTCCTGCCCGAACCGGGTGACGAAGTACTGGTGGGGTTTATGAACCAAGATCCCGGCTATCCCGTCATCCTCGGCTCGCTCTACGGGGAGAAGCATAAGCCTGCTTACGAATACGAGGCGAAAAACAACACGAAAGCCATCGTCACCCGCGAAAAGATGCGCATCGAGTTCGATGAGGAGAAGAAAGTGATAACGCTTTCCACTCCCGGCAAGAACACAGTGGAAATCAGTGACGATGGGAAGTTCATCCGTCTCTCCGACCAGAACAAGAATGAAATCAGGATGGACAGCGGGGGGATCACCCTCACGTCTGCCAAAGACATTACGCTGAAGGCGAAAGGTGGCATCACGATGGACGCCACTACGAAAATCAGCGGAACGGCCAAGTCAGACATCAGTTTCGACGGGACAAACGTCAAGATGCAGGCAAAGGCCAGCGCCACTATCAAGGCCAACGCCATGGCGGAGGTCACGGCATCCGGACCGGTAAAGGTGAAAGGAGCCGTCATCATGTTGAATTGAGAAAGACATAAAAATGATATATACGATGAATATTATCAGAAATAAAGAAAGGAGAACAATATGCCACCGGCAGCAAGAATAACCGACATGCACACCTGCCCCATGCAAACCCCGGCGTTTCCCTCGCCGATACCGCACGTGGGCGGTCCCGTAGCGGGTCCGGGTGTGCCAAGTGTGTTGATAGGGAAAATGCCCGCCGCTGTCGTAGGCGACATGTGTGTCTGCGCCGGTCCGCCGGACACCATAGTGAAAGGTTCATCAACCGTACTGATAGGCGGCAAGCCTGCCGCACGCATGGGCGACACCACGGCGCATGGAGGCACAATCGCGGTGGGATGCCCCACGGTAATCATAGGAGGATAAAACAATATGGACGAACTGAAAAAACTGTTGGATGCCGATGCTTTCCTCGGTCGTGGCTGGAGCTTTCCTCCGGAACTAACGGAGAGCGGCGTGAAGATGTCCGCCTACGAGCAGGATATCAAGGAGAGCCTGCGCATATTATTCAGCACCTCGCCCGGCGAACGGGTCTGCCGCTACGACTACGGTTGTCCCTTACGTCGCTACGCTTTCGAGCCGATCAACACACAGACAGCCGTCCGTATGCGAAACGACATCACCCGTGCAATCATCCTCTTCGAGCCGCGCATCACGTTGGAAGATGTTTCATTCGAGGAACAGCCGGAGAAGGGCGTACTTCTGATACGGCTCACCTATACTGTGATCCGCACCAACAACCGTAACAATATGGTATACCCGTTTTATCTGAATGAAGGAACAAATGTACAGCAATATTAATAGTGGCACCCTCCGCACCGACAATAAAGCCAACCTCGCAAAGCTGGACGGCTTCCCGGTCATAGTAACCGATGAAGCCCTGTTGCTGCACCGGTTGGCAAAAGAGGTACGGTTGCGTCCCCTCCTGGAGAACCAAGTGCTGACCGTGCTTGCTGACATCCGGCGCAAGCGGCTGTCGGGTTACGGCGATACCTTTGCCGATGCTCAAGGCACGGCAAGGGTGGCTTTCTATGCGGAGAAGTTGCGTCATGACATCAAAAGCTGGATGAAACGGCTGGATGAGTATTTAAAGAATGTCCTGACCACAGGAAACAACGACAGTGTTGCTGCCAGAATTGCTAAAGAACTGCACGACAGCCTGAGAGCCGCATCACCGAGTGAGAAGATAGCGGATAAGAAAGACTACTACCGGATGCTCCGCACCGTGACCGCCATACAGGAAAACATCGACCACTATCAGAAGCAAGCAGAGGAAAGCGGCGACACGGAACCCGCCCTTGCCCTACTCATCGCCTATCTGAAGAACTACAGCAGCATTGCTGAAATATTCAACCGTCGCCTTGCCTCGCTACCTCAAATCTATCTTCGGGAGATCCTGCACGCTGAGCCAAAAACTGCCGAACAAGACCATACCTACGTGGTCATCACCCCTACGGAAGAAGCCGGAGGTTTCACCCTGCCCAAAGGTACGGCATTCCCCGCCGGAGAGGATTTGATTTACAGGACGGAGAAAGAAGAATACATCAGCCCGATGCGATGCATGGAAGCAATTGCCCTCTACCAGGACAAGAACATACTCTACAGACACCCGTTGCTGCGACAAAAAACGGAACGACCGTTCGCCCACGGCAAGCCGCAGTCCGTGGGCTGGCAGATCGAGTCGCCCATGCTGGTGTTGGAGGAAGGAGAACGGGGAGTTACGGTTCTCTTTTCATTGACCGCCAACAGCATCCTGCCCGGTAATCTTCCGGCAGATGCTTTCACTTTACAATTGAGTGTTAAGGAAGGATGGACGCAGCGGGCATGCCGGTACGGCATGGAAAACGGACGGTTCGCCTTTAGCTTTACCCTCCAACAAGGAGAAGCTGCACCCACTGCCTGTACGGGAGAGGTACACGGTATAACGACGGAATATCCCGTCCTCCGGATATTGACCGACAGGCCAGGATGGGCAAGCCGGTTGAGCTTTAGCAGCGTGGAGATACAAACGGAAGTGACCGGCATCCGTAATTTCATTCTCTGTAATGAACTGGGCGAGGTGGACACCACACAGCCTTTCCAGCCTTTCGGCATACAAGGAGAGCATGGCGCATGGTTCCTCTTCGGCAACGAGGAGATGGGATTGAAGCCCTTGCAGAAAGTCAGCCTGGAAGGGAACTGGAAAGGGGTACCCAAAAACCGGGCGGAGTTCGACAAACTATATCGGGAATACAATGCTGATGCAGACACGTTTACGGTCACCGCTGACTACAGGCAAGGCGGTGAATGGAAAGAGTACGGGGAGGAACAAAGACTGTTCAGTTTTGACACGGACGGCAATATGGTCCGGGCAAAGATCATCATCCCTGCCGGAAAGGGAGCAGCAACCTCCGGTGAGTATGATCATGACAAGGACGTTTTTTTCCGTATCACACTGAAATCGCCTTCCATTGGCTTTGGCACGGAAGCCTACCGCAAGCGGTTCACGGAAGTGATGATACACAACAGCCGTTGTAAGAAGAAGGAACTCAAAGAAATACCCTTAGAGCCCTCCGTTCCGCTCTTTGCCGATGTGGAACTGTCATATACCGCCACGGCGAAAACAGGATTGGAGAACAGGAAAGAAACGATCATCCGGCTGGAACGCATCACCGCATTACCTGGACAAACCTTACAGGTTACCGAGGGAGACGGGATACTCCCCTTCCTGCTCTCCGCTCCGGCAGAACACCTGCTTTATTTTGCTTTTGCCCATGCAAAAGATGAAAAAACGGTGCGGATATATATAGACACCATACTGCCGGGAGAGCGTATCCCCTTCGGTAGCCCGCAACCCGGACAAAGCGTGGAGACAGGCTGGGAACTGTGGGTCGGGACCGGTTGGCAAGCCATCCCGCCTGAATCCGTCAAGGCGGAAGAGACCTGCGGACTGACACAAAGCGGCTTTGTGGAGATCACTCTGCCTGAGAAAATCAGCAGCAAGCATCTGGACAGGCAAAGCCGGATATGGCTTCGTGCCGCATTGACGGGTGACATATCCGCCTGCCTCGCTGTCCGGAATGTATGGACAAACTGCATCCGTGTGAAAGCGGAGAACGGCGATGGAACACCGTTGTCCGCCGGGACAATAAAAGGTCCAGCCGAAGTCGATGAGCGGATGGAAAACGTAGCGCAGCCCCTACCTGGTTTCGGGGGACGGACTGCCGAAACGGAAGCACAATATACCGTACGCCAACAGATGCGCCTGCATAACCGCCACCGTGCCGTGACGATGAAGGACTACGAACAGATTGTGCTGGAACATTTTCCCGAAGTGGACAAAGTGCAGTGTCTCTCCATCCCGCGTGAGAATGCCTCTTCGGAGGTATGCCTCGTTGTATTCAGCCGCGCGGAGGACAGCCGCTATTGCCTCTCCCCGGCCTGGAAGCTCGAAGAGATACGGAGGACGGTAACCCCGTACATACCGCCCTTTGTATCGCTAACGGTAGTCAACCCCGTCTATGAGCAGATAGCGATTCATTGCAAGGCAGTGCTACGGAGCAAGGTACAGGACGAGGGAAAGACACTGAGGCAACTTGTGGTGCTGGCACAAGACTACATTGCCCCATGGTACAGGAAAGGGAAAATCCCTGATACTGACCGGACCTACTCCTGCAAGGAATTATACGCACGCATGGCGAACCACGAAGACCTGATACAACTGACATCGCTGAAAGTCGGCGACATTTGTATGACCAATGCGGATACATTCAGCGGCAGCCATCCGTGGAGCGTGCTGCTACCCAAAGTAAACATAGAACTGCTTTCCCCCGGCGGCGGCATAGAGGAAGCCGAAATCGGAAGGAGCTTCATCATAGGATAGAATTATGGACAAAAAAGACAGAAACACGCTGAAAAGCTATTTCCAAAGAGGCAAAGTGCCTACCGAGGAACAGTTTGCAGAACTGATAGACTCCGTGCCCAACACTAAAGAGGATGGGCAGGCTGTGTGTACCGGGAAGGGCTGGGCATTCTATCCTCAAAAAGGAGGATTGATGCGCATTGCCATCCATGAGGAGGAAGGCGAAGACACCGCCTCATGGACACTGGCTGTAACACCAGACAAGGGGCTAGCGGTGGAGAACAGGAACGGCGAATCCCTACTGGAATTGAGGCAGGACAAGACCATCCTCTTGCATGCCGACATACGGAAAGAGGGAGGGGAAGAACCCGGCCCGCAGGACTACCGCGAGATAAAGACAGATAAGCAGTGGGCAGACCTGGTGGAAGTAACGGACGAGAAAGACTGCAGCCGGGTGTATACGATCATCGCTCTCTACCATGACGTAAACCTCGGCGTATGCAAGCTGACATACGCCACCGCCATCTGCCTGAACTCCCTTGAACAGTGGGTAGAGTCACCTCGAAAACACTGGTGGGGCTGGTCGGGACGTCTCCACCTGCGTTGGCAATCGAAAGGCGACAAGGCCTGCCTGCAAATACGCAGCACACGAAATTCCTATTCGGGAAAGATATATTGCCGGGTGACGGAGACTTTTAAGAAATAAAACAGGATGAACTAAAAAGCGGAAACGGGCGATGGACGAGAGGAAAGAACCTTACATAGAACAGAAAGCGGAGGAAGATGTCCTATATACGAAACTGCAAGCACAAACACTGCAGGAAGTGCAGCGTCTGTCGGGCAAGGTATGGACAGACTACAATGTGCATGACCCCGGCGTGACCGTGGGCGACATCACCAACCATGCCCTGGCGGAACTGAACTACAAGTTGGGATTCGACCTGCCGGACTATCTGGTGGAAAAGAGTGCTACATTCTCCCCAAGACGATACGGCCTCTTTCCACCGGAAGAGGTCTATACTACCCAGCCCGTCACGGCGGAAGATTACCGCAGGTTCTTCCTGACACATGTTCCCGAGATAGACAATGTCCGGATAGCGTGTGACCCGGAGACCGGCGGTTACACCGTCAAGGCATTGCTCTCCCCATTCGGAGTGGAGGACGGGATAAAGGTGTGCGAACAGATAAAGGCCCTGTACCATCGCCACCGTAACCTATGCGAATACCTGTCGGGCGAAGTGGAGATACTAAAACCCGACGAACAGGCATTCCAGGCCGAATTCGAGATAGAACCGGAAGAAGACGCCTCCACCGTACTGGCAAGGATATACCAAACCATTTTGTACTATCTGTCCGGGGCAGTACGAATCTCCACTCCCGGCGAGGCGATAAATTCCGGCATCTTCCCGGAAGAGTGGCTGGAGGGGGTAACGGATGCCGTAAGCACGGCGACGACCGCACAGCAACAGACCGAACATGAACTCTACAGGTTGCTCCGTGGAGTGAAAGGTGTACGCTCGTTCATGACCTGCTACCTTATGAGAGAGGGGAAACCGCAGACGGATTTCTCAGAAGGGTTCGGCCTGCAAATACCGGAGACACCGGATGAATTTCATGTCCATATCCACCAAGGGAGACGTTCCTGTGTACAACCGGACATATCGACTTTCCGCTCACAGCTGAAAGCCCTGTACCTGGCAAGACGACACAGGGAAGCCATACAGAAGGAGCGGAAAGAATATAACTGGGAAATGCCGGAGACTGCTTTCCGCGACATCTTCAGCCATGACTCCATCATCGGTGACTTCCCTGCCTGTTACCGTCTGTCAGAAAAAGAAAATAAGAGCCGGAGTGTTTTTGAAGTTTATTTGAAGCTGTTTGACAAGGTTATACAAGACGGATTGCTGGGAATAAGAGAATTGCCCCGTATCCTCTCCCTCGAAACGGAGGATGCCGGCAACCTGACCGACGGGCGCATCCGTGCGCTGAAGAAACAATATCTGGACTTCCTCGACAAGCTGTACGGCGTAGAGAGCCATCCTGCCTTGTTGTCGGAACAGAACTGCTACGGAGAGACGGAAGAGGGTACATTGCGACGGAGGATGAATTTCCTGCGCCATATTGCCCTTCTGACCGGGAGCCGTTCACGAGCCGGGAATATTCTCTTCCGTGAGGGGGAAAGCAGCACACCTGTGATAAAAGAATGGTTCTGCCGGTTGCTGGGCCTTGAGAGCGATGACGAATATACCGTCAGTAACGTATTGCCCAAACACAACCTGCGCATCGTGGACAGAAAGGGCAAAAAGTCATTGACGGAACGAATAGACTCCCTACTTATCGACGAACGTATGCTGGAAGAGGACAAGGTGGAGAAGATCGATTACGAGGAACTTGCTGCGGACGAGGTGGAAAAACACAGTGAATACAAAGCGATGCGCTCGGAACTGGACTACTTCAACGTGAACCGGATCTGCGGTGATCTGTTCCGCGGCGGGACAGACCTGGAAAATTACCGGACGGTACAGCTCGGCAGGGAGGAATACATGCTGATATACCGCAACCATGAACAGAGCGGCTGGACCAACCTGGGACATGCGGATAGCCGGGAACGGCTAAATACGCTGGCGAACATCCTACGACGTTTCCTGCGCGAACTGAACCGGGCATGCGAAACAATCTACATTGTAGAACCGGTACTGGCGGATACCGACAAACCGTTCCAGCTGACAATCGTACTTCCAGGCTGGAGCGCGCGTTTCCATGCACTCCATTTCCGGGAACACTGCAAGGAACTGCTGCGTTCCCTGCTTCCTGCACATCTTTTCTTCAAGATATACTGGCTCAACGAGCGCAGCATGAAACAATTCGAGAGTTGCTATCACCAGTGGAAACATTCATTGACCGACTACCGCATGGGCGATTACAAAAAGCTGTTGCTAGCAGCCATGGACGGAATATTGACCCCGAAGGAACAACAACCGGATGATAAGGATTGATCACATATCGTTTGAGTTCGCCGCTCCCGACGAAGCTTTCGCGCACAAGCTGTACGCGGACTGGGACGGTTTCTGCCGCCGCTGTTTTGAGCAGGTGGTAGAAGAATGTTATGCCTTTTACGACAAGGACAAGGTGCTGCACGAGATAGAACGACTCGACCTCGACCTGGGTGGCATCCCCGAAGAATACTTCTACCGGGAATTTCCCCGGCGACTGAAAGAAGAACTGCTGAAAGCCCTGCCCGCATGGAAAGTCCGGACGGAAGAAGATGAAGAAAAGAACTACACTTCCCGCCAGGACAACTTGCTATTCTTTCTGGAGCATGGTTATCCGAATCCGGAATGGGCAGACTGTGATTTCAATCCTGTGAAAGAGATGGAATGGCTGCTCTCACAATCCGTCGCCAGACACGCCCTTTTTATAAAAAGGATGGTCTTTTTATGTTTGAACAAAGAATATGTCCTGCGTCGGCTGCTTTGGCAGACGGACAACATAGCCATACACCTTAAAGTTTATGCTGCCGCACTTACCGAACCCACCGCAGGCTTGCAGGAGAAGCGCCGCTTTCTTGCTTTGGTGCTGGAGGAAAAATCCGACATCTCTTTGTACTTCATCCATGAGGCGGGAAGCGACGAAGAGCTTCATGACATGGCGTCCCTACTCGACAGTCCCTCCGTTAGGCAGATTATGCAGACCGAGATGAAGGAACACGCCGAACTGGATCTTCCACCCTACTGGCATTACCTGTACGAATGGCTCGTCAGGTATTACCCCTTCAACGGACTTGCCATATTCGGCGACAAGGAGGAATTTATACGACACCTGCACCACAAGCTGCTGACATTCATCCGCAAGCGTAATGAGTCCCCCTACCTCTCCAAGACGGAACTGACCGCAGGATTCCTACTGGAGGTATTCGGCCCGGCCTATTACATTGACGTGCTGAACGCCATCTACAGCCTCCAGCCCCACCATGCTGACGGTTCACCCGTGTATGACGGGTATTTCAACCGGGAATTATACCGGGTGTTCATACAACTCTCCCTGCTACGGCTTCCCGGTATTGAAGAAAAGAAAGATGCCGGGGAACAGACAAACCTAAAACTGACAACGGCAGAAAGGGCATACAACATGGAAACAGTACTTGCCCTGTCGGAAACCACAGAAAACGACGGTACATGTACCGCACAATCCGTTTTCGAGGAATGGCAGCGCAGACGAATATCCGATTCTACCGTCGTCCGGACACTGCTTAAAGAGCGGTGGAATACGGTGGAAGGCTTTACGACTTGGCTGGCGGATACATCCGTTCCAACCGAACGCAGGCGGAGACTGATGCAAACGGCAATTACGGAGAATGTCCAGAAGTGGACTGCACTGCTCCGCAAACTGCCAAAAGAAGGAAACACACTTGACACGATAGCCAAAGAGATACCGGCTTCAATCTGGCTGCAAGGAATAGCCAAAGCCAGTTTCTATCAGGCTTCGGTTCTGTCGAGGATAACGGACCGTATAGAACGGCAGGCATCCGGATTTCCTTTCCTCATAGCCGGCAGTATATCCCTTGCATCGGCCCTGTCGAAAGCCATGCTGCTCTATATGCAGGACACAGAAACATTGGAACGGACATTGACGGAGAAGGAAATTATGGAAAAGTTCCTTGGCCTTCTATGCCTTATCTACACGGGCAAGGCGGACTGCTATAATGAAACCGGATGGCGGAAACTCTCCAACCAGATTGTCATGGATATAGGGAACAATGAAGTAAACAGGCAGGAACAGGAAACCGCCGAAAAGCTGTCAAACTCCGGTATGGACGATATCTTGTTCCGCCATACCGTCGAATCCTTACTGCGTAACCGGCCGGAAGAACTGCTGTTATATATCTGCAACTCCGTGTCGCAAGGCATGCTGTCCGTCAACCAATGGGCGGAATGGCTGGAAGCTGACGACTGGAGATACCTGGCTACAAGCCTTTCCCTTTCCATGGCGGAACAGCTCCGGCAAATATCGGATATTCTTGGCTTAGACAACCGGATGCGACGGCTGGCGTGGGGTCTCTATATTGTCACCAAGTACAAAAAGGAGGAATGGCGGTACAACAGCTCAGAAGACAATATCCGTCCATTCGTACAGGTGGTTTTCTCCCTACAAGGGAAAAGCGACGCAGGGATAGAAGAAATCGTACAAAAAATTAAGATAGAAATGAATATTAATGAAGAAACAATCATGGAAATGAAAGAAGTTCCCGAAGTCATGCTTATCAGCAACGCCGGCCTTTGCCTGCTTGCCCCCTGGTTTGTCCGCCTGTTTTCCATGCTCGGATACCTGGACGAAGAAAAGAAAAAGTTCAAAGACACGGCCTCAAAGGTACGTGCCGTGTTCCTGTTGCAATACGTCACTTATGGAGAAGAGCAGGAATACCGCGAACCAGAACTGGCATTCAACCGTCTGCTCACAGCATTGCCATTGCATGTCCCGCTTCCGAAACGGCTGGCACTGGATGATACGGAAAGACAGGTCGCCGACAGCATGATGGCTGGAGTGAAAGCCAACTGGTCTCAGATGGGTGGCACATCCATCAAAGGATTCCGCCTGAGTTTCATCGCCCGCAACGGCACACTGGAACAGCAGGAGGAACGGTGGTTACTGGCTGTGGAGAATAAAACACATGACATCTTACTTGAATCCATCCCATGGAGCTTTAAGCAGATACGCCTGCCTTGGCTGAAGAAACACGTGCAGGTGGCATGGCGTGAAAAACAGGTGTTTGAATGAATTGATCTGAAAATATATCAAAGATGGAAACAGAAAAAATATATCAGGAAAAGACAGCACGCACCATCCGGCAGAAGCAGGAAGGTGGCGGTATGCTGCAATTCGTTGACAACCGACCGGCAAATCCCCTTCTGCAACGAATGGATGAAGACGAGGAAGACACCCTGCAAGGCAAGTTCGGGCAGTCAGTACAAAAAAAGAACGAGACGAGCATGCCCGACAACCTGAAAACGGGTATTGAGGACTTGTCGGGTTTTGAGATGGATGATGTGCGGGTACATTACAACTCGGACAAGCCGGCTACCGTGCAGGCACTTGCCTATACGCAGGGAACGGATATCCATGTAGCTCCGGGACAGGAACAGCACCTGCCGCATGAGGCATGGCACGTAGCACAACAGATGGCCGGACGTGTGGAACCGACCACCGAAGTGGGCGGACTACCCGTAAACGACAGTAAAGAATTGGAACACGAGGCGGATGTGATGGGAGCAAAAGCAAACAGTTACTAATCGATGGAGAAATAGCGACCTATGTTTGAGCATATAGATTGGTTTAACCGGGTGCTGACCACAGCCATTCAACTTTACTTCCAGCAGGAATGCGAATACGCATCGTTGGAAGAGATCATACCGCCCGATGACAAATGGCTGGAAGAAGTCTCAGGGCAGCAAAAAATCGCGTTCAGCGAACGGGTGGTCATTATGCTTGCCCTGATGCCCCATACCAACCCTCAGACCCTTGATATATTTTTCGTCCAGAACAAGAACTTCGACCGCCAGTACACCGAGTTTGGCGGCTGGAAAGGATTGTCACACGGAGGTTTCCTGCCTACAGGCGAGACGGTCTCGTTTATTCTTGCCGGAGAGGATATGGGGAGAAAGAAGGCCGTCATCCGTATGTTCCAGAAAGACCATTGGTTCCATACGCAAAATATATTGCGATTGGAAGGTGCGGGTGAAGGCGAACCATTTCTGAGTGGACAGTTACGGGCTTCAGAAGAATTTCTGAGTCATGTATTGTTAGACCGAGAATACAAACCGGACTACAATATCGGATTTCCTGCTAAACGCATCACCACTGAACTGGAGTGGGATGATATGGTGCTTAACTATAACACCGTACAGGAACTGGAAGAAATCAATACTTGGATAGCCTCACACAAAGTTATAATGGATGACTGGGGGTTGTCACGCTTTCTTAAAGCCGGCTACCGTGCCCTTTTCTACGGTCCTCCCGGAACAGGGAAGACACTTGCGGCAACCCTTCTCGGAAAGAAGAACGGCATGGACGTGTATCGTGTAGACCTCTCGATGATCGTGTCGAAATACATTGGCGAGACTGAAAAAAATCTTGCCAGAGTCTTCGACCTGGCGGAGAACCGTAACTGGATTCTGTTCTTCGACGAGGCGGACGCCCTTTTCGGCAAACGTACCTCAACCAATACCTCCAATGACCGTCATGCGAACCAGGAAGTGGCTTACCTGCTCCAACGGATAGAGGATTTCCCCGGTACGGTCATCCTTGCCACCAACCTCAAGTCGAACATTGACGAGGCGTTCTCGCGCCGTTTCCAGTCTGTCATCTATTTCCCAATGCCTGACGAGGAACTGCGAGCGGAACTATGGCGGAAGATGCTCCCCCAACAATGGCTGGGCAAGGATCAACAAGAATTGATCTCCCTGGCTGCGAACACAGAACTTTCTGGCGGTTCGATTGCCAATGTAGTGAGAAACTGTGCTATTGAACTGGTTGGAAGCCGACTACAGGAACTAAGCAAGGAAGTTCTAAAAAGAGCGCTGGAGAGAGAGAAAGGGAAAATTTAAAGTGGAAGATGAAGGCATATTCTAAATATGCCAAAACAATTAATCAGCAGCATCGCTTAAAAAAACAAGCATGAGGATAGTCCGTTTCCTAAATCTCGACACATTGAAAACAGAAAGTGTGCCGGAACGTCATACGGTTCTTACGGTATAATTCGTGGACAATTTTAGTCTTGAAAAGCAAAACCATAAATGGATTAAGAAAAAAAGAAAATCCCTGAAACATTTAATCTCAAGGACTTTACAAGTTTAAAATCTTTTAAAAGTGGTGCCACCAGCAAGAGAACTTTTATCTTCTCTCTATTGATTATCACCGTTTTATAGTCCTTTTCATTTGGAAATCCACATGATTTAGCACACGGTTATGTTTTATCGCTTTGCTTACTATAAGAACGATTCTATTTTCAAATATCTCATTGTCTCAATATCGTCTGGGACTTCTCTAAGAAAGTTACTGCGCTGATATTTAAAACTTTATATTTCTTACTTCAAGCATATCCCATGATTTATCCCACTAATTTGCTTTGAGCTTTTACGGTAGTTTGCTCATGGAGAATACTAAGGGCAAAGGTAAGCTTTTTCTATAAATATACAAAATGAGGGATATGTATTAGCTAAGTCATGAGATATTATTATTCTGTCGATACGTCAGAAAGAACTTTGCTTGAGAAGGGACATTTTTTAAGAATGCTGTTTTAGGACGAATTATTAAAGTAGTAAAAGAAAAAATATTCTAAAAAACACTATCTTTGTACTTTATAACAGTTTGATTTATAGCAAAAACATTATGATGAAGGAATTGTCAGAGAAAATATCATCTTATAACTTGTTCAATAATTTGTTACCAGGTATTCTGTATGTATTTATTGTAACAAAACTTACAAGCTTTAATTTAATATTAGAAAACAATTTGATAGGAGCCTTTTTTTACTATTTTGTCGGAATGATAATTAGTCGTCTAAGCTCTTTAATTATTGAACCTTTTTTGAAATGGGTAAAATTTGTGAAGTATGCTGAATATAAGGACTATCTTATAGCTTGTGAAAGGGACAATAAGATAAATTTGTTATGTGAGGGGAATAATATGTATCGAACATTTGTTGCTCTGTTTGTTGCCATTTTATTGACTATAGCCTACGATAAGATTACTATTCATTTTTGTATCCCAATAGAAAACACATTTGTTGGGATTATTATAGGATTACTAATTTTATTCTTGTTTTCATATAGGAAACAAACAACCTTTATCAGAAAGAGGGTAGAAAAACAAATGAATAATTAGAATATGGTTGAAATAATTATTTGGGATGTACAACATGGAAGTGCTTCGTATATAAAATCCCCCAATGGTAGGCATATTATTGTAGATGCAGGTTTGGGATCATACGAGAATAGTGATAAAGCTTTTAGTCCACTTTATCATTTGTGGAAAAACTATGGCGTAAAACAGATAGATTATGCTATACTGACACATCCTCATAAAGACCACATAGAAGATATCAATAATCTGATTGAACTAACCCCTAAAGTACTTAGAAGACCTAAGCATTTAACAAGAGATGATATTATTTCGCCTCAAACGGCTAAGATGGATATTCCGTTGTATGAAAAATATATTGAATTTAGTAACAAATACACAAGCAATGTTTCAGGGACGATGAATGACCCAACAAAGCCTGAAAACTATGGAGGACTAAAAATTCAAACTTTTTCTACAGTGAATTGTGCTACCTGTAATTTAAACAATCAAAGCATTATTTCAGTATTCTCATATGCCAACTCAAAAATTGTAATTGCAGGAGACAATGAAAGCCCTTCGTATAATGAATTGTTTGAAGATATTAGTTTTAAAAACGCTATAAAAGATGCCGATATTTTAGTTGCATCTCATCATGGAAGGGCATCTGGTTATCATGATGAATTCGTCAAACTCGTCAAACTCGTCAAACCTAAACTCACTATTATATCTGATAGTAGTAAAAAAGAGACGAGCGTTGTTACCGATTATGGTATGATCAGTAGCGGATGGACTGTTTTTAGCAGGACAGATGGTTCTTCTATGAAGAGGAGTACTTTATCTACATATAATGATGGGCATATAGTCATTAAAATGGGATATAATTCGGAGAATAAACCATTTCTAAATATCAAAAAGAAATAGTAAAACTACATTTATTATCTCCCAAAATCCCCATTATAGTTGGATAGCCTTGTCGTAATAGTTTGCCCGCCAGATAAGCGAATAATTTTTTATCAAGTTCACTTGGATGTGTAGAGCATCCTCTGGGATGAGAATGCCATTCGCCTAAGTATTGTATTTGATTGTCTGTTATTTTTCTGTATTTATTATATTCTTCGAGAACTCCTTCTATTCCTCGCTCATAAGAAGATGTGGTTTCATCACTGTCCTCTGGTGCTGGAATGGTATCATATATGTATATAATTTTTCGTTCCATGTCAATAGAACCAAGTAACACACCTCCTGTTTCTTTAGGAAGTTTTTGTATTCTTAAAAGATGCATCTCATCTAATAATTGATTATTTAAATATACTCTCCATTCATTGGAATAGACCTTTTCCCATTTTGTTGGTGTTATTGTATACTTCCGAACTGTACAATCACTATCATTAATTCTCCAAACCGCAATCGAAGCATCGCGATGTTCCATAATATTTCTAATTGATTTTGCACAAATTGAAGAAAGCATTGAAATATCCATTTGATTTATACGACTAGTTATTTCTCTACAACTGTTTCTGTTTAACCGAATCTTCAAATCATCATTAAAAATCAAATGGTCATGCAAATTGTCGTTTTTATATAATAAGCGATAATACTCCATTTCAAGAAAATCCAGTCTATGCTTTCGCTTTTCATCTTCTGCCAATATAACTAAATCTTTTCCTGTTGGATTTAGAAAAGCTGAAATTCTTCGAGTACTTATTTTATCGGCATAATCCCTCGCAAGCAAACGACCTACTGCAATAGAGGTAGAAATATCTATTATAGCCTTAGATTCCTTTAAAAGAGAAATTATATTATCATTGTTATGCACTTTAATAAAATCGGACTTAATGGGTTTACAAAACTTCTCGCCAACTAAGAAGTTCAACTGCTCAGCTAACTTTTCGACTTTACTATAACCTATAGAATCTCTACTAAGTGCGTGTCTCGCTAAATTATGAGGAAAAAGCAAGTCATGGTCTATTATATTCCATTCTCCATATCCTGTTCGAGCATATAGTGAAAGAACCTGAGAGCCTAATGCTCCAACGCCGATAAGAGTAAATTTATCATTATTGGGAATTTCTTTGTTGTAAAGAGCCGCAGTTAATCTATTAAAATCAATCATTGTTGTGTAGGTTTCAATTCCTATTTTTTCAATGATTTCTTTGGTAAAAGACTTGCCTAATAATGGAACTATATTCTTTTTATCAAGAGTTTCATCCCAAACATTATTTTCTATGCCAATTTCTCGAACTGTTTTCTTTGTCACGAAAAATAATTCCTCAGTTCTTTCTGATTCAACATCTAGAGAGTATCGTTTAACAGGTACGCCACAATAAATTGCGACTTTTTTATGGAGCAATTCTTTTTCTTCTAAAAAGAATTGAGCAAGACTATTAAAGTAATTAGATAATACTGTAGACAGATCGATTCCTTTAATGAAAATAAAATCGGCTAAATCTTTTATCACTTGCGGTTCCCGTCTTATGAATCCACTAACTTGTTCATCACAATGAAATCCAAAACAGAAATAAGCTTCATCAGCATTCTTTTCTTTTTGTATACGGAATAAGTTAGAATCAGGAGCAATGGGAGTTATGTAGAAATTATTAGTATCAATGTGTTCTTCATTACTTGGCACAATTATTCCACCTTTAGGTACAAAAAACGGTTCAAGTGGTTGATCAATAGCATGCAGCTTACCTTTTGATGTTAAAGAAAGCCAATTCCTGATACTTTCGATAAACTCGAACGCATTAAAAGAATGTTTTATTTCTTGAAAATTTTGCTCTGAAACACATAGGCTTACGGGGTAACTTTCTATACGCAGGTTAGTATGGGGCAATCCTAATTGGAAATCATTTCGCAAAGCATACACTTCTGGAAAAAAATCATCATTCGGATGACATACTATTGCAATATCTTCCTGTTCTTGAATGCCATTAAGGGGATTTTGATATACTTCAATATCTAAGGTTATAAGAATAACTTCTGCTCCATCAATCCGTTTTACAAATTTAGGATTAAGGATATAAGCCGGATTATTCAAAGCTGCAAGGGCTATAGACTTTGCCCTTGCAATACTTAACTCATTGACACCAACCGTATTCCCTTGTGTTTCTTTGTATGAATACTTCATATTAATTTCGACCTGCTCTTGGAGTTGGACTACCCATAAGACCTATAGATGCAGAAGAAACAGCTTTTTCTAATATAAACCCATTGTTATCTATTGTGTAAACCAATGGCTCGGGTGCCTTCTCATCTTTATTTATAGCCGTATTTTTAAATTTCGAATCTCCAACTTTTTTTATGTATTCTTCTTTTGCAGAATAATGAGGGGGATTCGGTTTCTTGTTTTCTATTTTCTTCGATGAAGCAATAACATTGGCTCCTGTATTCTTATAATCTAAAAATTCTAAAGAATAATCTTTAGCTTCAGTATTATCTTCATATGGTCTATCGTTAAAAAAAGACCAAGAACAGTGGTGAGGTGCTAAAAACAAGTCCCACTCCAGTTTATCTTCATTATTGTTCTTTTTTGATTTTTCAAGAATTTGTTCGAACACATAATGATCTGCGCCACCTGCAATAATAATTTTGGATTTTATATCTCCGTTTTTTTGTGTACGTAATTGTATTTGAACAACAATACTTGCAGCATTTTCGTCTTCATCGGCTTTACTCCTTATAAGATCACTTTTGAAAGGAGCATGGATAAACATAGATAGATAATCATTTACTTTTCCATTAAATGTACAAATTGTGTTTCCCGGAACATAATGTAACCCATCGACAGCTGTATCGTTTTCGTTATAACCTATAATATGCAGCCGATTCCCATATTTTGAGCTTTCTGTTGAATTTTCTTCAAATAATTTTTTTCGGCGTTTAGCCTCACGCCGTATAGCTCCACCATCACAACACAAATCGTTTGAAAACACTCTTTGGGTAACCCATAGTTCACCAATAATAATTTCCTCGTTCTTACGGTTTGTTTCTGTATATTCATTAGGAGAGCCACAGTAGAAATTTTTCTCAAAACCCAAACAGTGGTCGTTATGAGGGTGACTATTGATGAATAAATCCACATAAGGATTGTTATTAGAATCTTTATTGAGTTCCTTCATTAAATCCTTTTTCACATCATAGGTAGTTACTCCATCAGTGTTTTTTTCACAAACTTTCATTTGACAATCAACGATAACAGTAGTTTTATCGTCTAATTTCAGTAATATGTTATCCCCATTGTCAACAGGATAAAATTTAATTTTGTGTGATACAGCCATACTAAGTGTTTTTTAAATAATATATTCAATAATTATGCCATCATTTAATAAATGACAATTTGTCATATAGTTTAAATTTATATGACAACTATTTCAGTGTTAAGTAAAATAGACAGATTTGTTTGCTATTACTTTCGAAAGAAAAATTTTAAGAGCTAGTTAACAAACTAAAGTTATTCTCGGACAATTGATTATTCTTATACGGCTTCCGTATCTCCCGACGGCTGGAAAATAATTTGGGGAAAATATAAATCTAGCTTTCATCTCTTTAATCCTCGTTTTGTTTTTTTCTTTTTGTTGGATAGCGTTTGTTCTTCTTCTTTCTGTTTACATTAGGTGTAAACAAGCCGAATGCAGAAGATAAGCCTAAATCTTTTGGGGTGGAAGAATGGGTATTTTCATGCTTCTGTTCTTGATTATCTATCTCTATATTTGTCTGTACGTTTGTATTCATACTAACTTGTGTATCTATATTCATTTTTCTTTCATCGGAGAGTAACTTGTCCTGCATATTGAATTGGTCGAAAATACAGCTGTTTTTCATCGTGTTGTAGCATGCAAAAGATTCGGATTGTTGGCGGTTGTAGTCGAATAGCTTATCAAAGCCCTGTTCTGCCTGTTGAAATAGATTCACACGGTCAAAACCACCCGTAACCGTTCCTTTCTTAGTATTCTTATGATTAGTAAGCGGTGATAGCTTCTTTTTATTCGTTTGGTCTTTTCGGCTTACAATTAAATGACAATGCATATTTAGTTCATTTTCTGAACGGCTACGATCAAAATGAATCTTGCCATAAAACTTTATGTCCAAAGCAGATAGTTCTTTATTGAAGTTTTGGGCATATTCAGGAATAAACACTTTGCGAATATAGCGTTTCATCGCTTCTGCTTGTTCTTGTTCTGTGTTGCCCATCGCTCGAAGTTCTTTTTCCGATGGACTAACATGGATAGCGTAAAACTTAGCATCTGTTTTCAATAGTTGTCCAATATTGGTATCTATATCTTTTATGACCTTTGATTTATAGATATTATCATCTATCAGATTGAAAAAGCCTTCGGTATAGATTCCTTTCTCCATCCGTTCTAAATCTTCATGTTCCAAATAGTTGGCTAGCTGTCGGCTACTGCCAGCATTATTGTATGTTCCGTTGGATGGCGGGGCAAAATCTATATGCATAATCCTATGTGTTCATCAGATTACTAATTTCGGCTCTCAGGTTCTCTTTTCTCTTACTATCCATTACACCACAAGCGGATAATTCCGAATAAAGTTGTATCAGTTGAAGCAACTTTTTATAATTTCGTTGATGTATCTGGTAGAGTGCGTTAATCTGTTTAGACTGGTTGTTTATTACATCGGCATGATTGCAGAACTGTTCACTCAACTTTTTAAGCACGGCTGTTTGTTTCTCTTGGTTGGCTTCCAGTTGAGAGAGAATAAGAGTTTCCAAAGTTTTTCCGATAGCATCGAAACGCAAAGCGATAGAGTTTGTTGCCCGTATCATGGGATTCAGTTGTTCTTCCTCATAATGGCGTATGAAGCGGATAATATCATCTTGTCTCTTATTTATTTTCGCCAGTTCAGATTTTACAGATTCAGGAGCTTCGGATGGGTTGATATGTGCCTTATCTATATACCCGAACGCTAACTTTACAACTTCACTCTTTTTCAGCGAATAGCGTTTGCATATCTTCTCTACCAAAGCTGCCGTTTCCTTGTCTATGGAAATGGTAGTGAATATAGTTTTTCGACTGCTATTTGGCATGGTAATTACTTTTTTATAGAAATATGAATAGATAAATGCCTGATAATAAGCACTACAAAGAAAATGCTTATTACAGGTGTCATTACAGCGTGTTCTTGTAACACGCTAAAG
>URZO01000058.1 GCA_900552465.1 uncultured Parabacteroides sp.
CATTGAACATCAAAAAGTTGCTGGTATCACAACCGAAGCCTGCATCCGAGAAGTCCCCGTATTTCGACATTGCAGAGAAGTATGGAGTAGAAATCGACTTCCGTCCTTTCATCAAAGTAGAACCCCTTACGTCTAAGGAGTTCAGACAGCAGAAAATTTCTATTCTGGATCATACGGCTGTTGTTTTTACGGCCCGTACGGCAATCGACCACTTCTTCCATCTGTGTGAAGAATTGCGCGTGACTATTCCTGAAACGATGAAGTATTTCTGTATGACGGAAGCTATCGCAGTATATTTGCAAAAATATATCGTGTATAGAAAGCGTAAGATCTTTTTCGGACAGAGCGGTAAGCTGGATGATTTGGTTACTGTTATCGGCAAGCATGCAAAAGAAAAGTATCTTGTGCCCGTTTCAGACGTGCATAAAGATGATTTGTTGACTATGTTGGAAGCAAAGAAGATTAACTACACGAAAGCTGTTATGTACCGCACCGTAAGCAATGACTTCTCGAAAGACGAGAAGTTCGACTATGATATGCTGGTATTTTTCAGTCCTTCCGGGATATCCTCCTTGCTGAAAAACTTCCCGAACTTCAAGCAAGAAGATATAAAGATCGGATGTTTCGGTCCGACGACGGCCAAAGCGGTGAAAGACGCCGGTTTGCGTCTGGACGTGGAAGCACCGACACCCGAAGCTCCGTCGATGACGGCTGCCCTGGAATTGTATCTGAAAAAAGAGATGGGTAGTAACAAAAAGAATGGTAAATAGAAGGTATACCCTTTCAAAAGAAGAGCGCCTGTCGTGGAAACGTTACATTGACCTGTTGTTTGAAAAAGGGCAATCGTTTGTGGCGTTTCCACTGCGGGTTGTTTATTTACCGGTGGAAGAGGAGACATTGGCTCCCGTCTCCATCATGATAAGTGTCCCCAAAAAGAAATTCAGACGCGCCGTCAAGCGAAACCTGATCAAGCGCCAGGTGCGCGAGGCTTACCGGGTGCGTAAATATGACCTGATCGATCCGCTGACAGAAAAAAACAAGCGTATGCTGGTGGCATTCCTGTATCTGGATAAGGAGATTCATCCGTTTGCCGATATAGAGAAAGCGATGACGAAAGCATTGAATGTACTTCGCAACAAAGAATAATGAAGCGTTTCTTTACCACCCTTCTGTTGTTGCCGGTCTATTTCTATAAATATTGTATCTCTCCCATGACGCCGGCATCGTGCAGGTATACACCTACTTGTTCCGAATATGCCGTGCAAGCTCTCAAGAAACATGGTCCCATAAAAGGGCTGTATCTGGCAATCAAACGTATTCTTCGTTGTCACCCCTGGGGCGGTAGCGGCTATGATCCTGTTCCATAAAGAATGGTTTATTACGATATACATACGCATAGCCAACCCGTTCATCCGGAAGATGTCGCGATTGTCAACTGCCTCGTTCCTGCGCTTGACGCGGGATCGCATCCGGAACAGGCCATATCGTCATTCGGAAAAGAGGATACAGCCGGTTGTTTGTGCGATCCCGCGTCGAGCGCGGGAAGGGTAGAGCTCCATTCCGTCGGTATTCATCCCTGGTATATATATAATGTAGAGGAACAACTTGCCGGACTTGAACGGCAGGCCCTGCTTCCGGGAGTCGTCGCAATCGGCGAAGCGGGTTTGGACAAGCTGGCGGAAGCACCGTTGGAACGTCAGCAGGAAGTCTTCAAAGCGTCGGCAGCTTTGGCCGAAAGTCTCGGCGTCTTTTTAATCATACACTGCGTCAAAGCCTGGGACGAGCTGATCGCCCTGAAGAAAGAACTCAAACCCCGTATGCCCTGGGTCATCCACGGTTTCCGCGGCAATGCCGCATTGGCCGGACAACTGATCCGTCAAGGCTTTTACCTCTCCTTCGGCGAGCACTTCAATCCGGCAGCCGTACGCATAGCCTGGCCGGACCGTTTATTTGCTGAAACCGACAATCGCGGAATCGATATCCGCACTGTCTACGATAACCTCTCAGCCTCCCTGGATCTTCTCCTGGAGCAGTTTGCCGCGCAAATCACAGAGAACGTCCACAACGTCCTCCATCTGTCATAAATCACTGTTATTCCCTAATTTTCAATTTTCAATTCTCCATTTTCAATTATAAAGTCGTACCTTTGCCGCCATTCAATTAATACTATAATCTAAAACGATGAATTTTGTTGAAGAATTAACATGGAGGGGCATGATTGCTGATATGATGCCCGGAACAGAAGAACAGTTGCAAAAAGAGATGACTTCTGCTTATGTAGGTATCGACCCGACGGCTGATTCATTGCATATCGGTCACCTGGTGTCGGTTATGATGCTGAAACATCTCCAGCGTGCGGGACACCGTCCGATTGCCTTGGTCGGTGGAGCTACCGGTATGATCGGCGACCCTTCAATGAAGTCGGCTGAACGTAACCTGCTCGATGAAGCGACGCTTCGTCATAACCAGGATAGCATTAAGAAACAGTTGGCTAAGTTTCTGGATTTCGATTCGGACGCGCCTAATGCTGCTAAGTTGGTAAACAACTACGACTGGATGAAGGATTATTCTTTCCTGAACTTTATCCGCGATATCGGTAAGCATATTACCGTTAACTATATGATGGCTAAGGAATCCGTTAAAAAACGTCTGAGCCGCGAATCGTCTGTCGGCATGTCGTTCACGGAGTTCTCTTACCAGCTGTTGCAGGGATACGACTATATGTACCTGTTCGAGCACGAAGGTTGCCGCCTGCAGATGGGAGGAACCGACCAGTGGGGTAACATCACGACCGGTACGGAGTTGATCCGCCGTAAGTTAGGTGGCGAGGCGTTTGCCCTGACCTGCCCGTTGATTACGAAGGCCGACGGCGGTAAGTTCGGTAAGACCGAGTCCGGAAACGTATGGCTGGATCGTCGTTATACCTCTCCTTACAAATTCTATCAGTTCTGGCTGAACGTAAGCGATGCCGATGCTGCCAAATATATCAAGATCTTTACCGATCTGCCTAAGGATGAAATCGACGCCCTGATCAAAGAGCAGGAAGAAGCTCCGCATCTCCGTCCGTTGCAGAAACGCCTGGCAAAGGAAGTGACTGTCATGGTTCATTCCCAGGAAGATTATGATGCTGCGGTCGAGGCTTCCAACATCCTGTTCGGTAACTCTACATCGGAAGCATTGAAACACTTGGACGAACAGACTTTGTTGGATGTTTTCAACGGCGTTCCCCAGTTCGAGGTTTCGCGCGACGAACTGAGTGCCGGCGTGAAAGCTATCGACCTGTTTACTGAGAAAGCGGCCATTTTCCCTTCTAAAGGCGAAATGCGCAAGCTGGTTCAGAGCGGCGGTGTCAGTGTGAATAAGGAAAAGTTGGCAGACCAGGATATGGTGATCGACTGCTCTTCCCTGCTGGATGAGAAATATTTGTTGGTCCAGAGAGGCAAGAAGAACTACTATTTGCTGATCGCAAAGTAAGATTTTCGTGCGAAAACGCTTGCAAGGTAAGATTTTATTCTTACCTTTGCATCGCTTTAAATAAAGCGCCGGATTGTCTCATGGTGTAATGGTAGCACTACAGTTTTTGGTTCTGTCTGTCGAGGTTCGAATCCTCGTGAGACAACACACAGAAGGAAAAGGTTTGGAACGGAAGTTTCAAACCTTTTTTGTACCTATTTGAACCCTGCCGTTTCCGGGCCTCATAGTTATGGTTTGGGCAGATCATAACTATGGTTTGCTAAAACCATAGGGGACGCCTTTCTGTATCATTTCTGCATATTTAATTCTCAAATTTGTAAGTCATAGACGGATGGATATCGATATATTTGTACATTGATATCATGAACACTCAGTTAATCTTAATGTTATGAAGTATTATTGTCTGTTGCTCTCTTTCCTTTTGGGATTTGTCGCTTCTGTTTCCGGTCAGGGAAGAATATCTGTCTGTAACCTTCGGTGTGAGTATATAGAAGATCCGATTGCTGTAGAGAACGAAATGCCTTTGTTAAGTTGGCAACTACGATCGGCGGGACAAGCAAAAAGCCAGACTGCGTATCGTATCCTGGTGGCAAGCTCCCCTTCGTTGCTTACTGATAAACAAGCCGACTTCTGGGATTCCGGGAAAGTCGCTTCTTTTTCTTCTAATCAGATTGAATATAAGGGAAAATCTCTTGAATCCAGGCAGACGCTATACTGGAAAGTAATGGTCTGGGATGAGAAAGGGAAACCTTCCTCGTGGAGCGATACAGGGAAATGGACGATGGGACTGCTGAAACCTTCCGACTGGAAAGCCCGTTGGATCGGAAACCGGGAAGATCTTTATCCGGATTCGACTTTGACTTATCCTGCGCCTTATTTTCGTAAAGGGTTCCGGATCGGTAAACCGGTCAGGCAGGCAAAAGTCTATATCTGCGGATTGGGATTCTATGAAATGTATCTGAATGGTACTAAAGTGGGAGATCAGGTGTTGGCTCCCGCCGTTACCAACTTTGACCGCCGCCCGCTCAAGAAGATGCTTTATTTCTTTGATGATCAATCGACACAACGGGTTCTTTATAATACGTTCGATGTCACATCTTTGTTACAGAAGGAGGGTAATACGGTTGGAGTCCTGTTGGGAAACGGTTGGTATAACCAGCGCGACCGGACGGTTGAAGGTTGCATGTGGTACGATACGCCTCGCCTGCTGTGTCAATTGGAAATAGAATATGCCGACGGTTCGACAGAGATGGTTTGTTCGGACGATAGCTGGAAAGCAACCACCGGACCTTTATTGCATGATGGCATATTTACAGGAGAGGTCTATGATGCCCGCTTGGAACTGGATGGCTGGAACCGGAATGGGTATGATGATTCCTCCTGGGAAAAAGCGCTTGTGGTGAGAGCGCCGTCAGGAGGTTTGCATGCCCAGCTCGCCCCTTATGACAGAGTGGTCAGGACGTTGCAGCCGGTGTGTTGTGAACAGAAAAACGATTCCATTTATCGGTTTGTTTTTCCCGAGATGGTTTCCGGTTGGGCGCAGATCAATGTGGAGGGCGATGCCGGAGACCAAATCAAACTCCGTTTCGTGGGAGAAGAGAATGATGATTTCGGACAAGTGGACTTATATACACTACGGGGTAACCGGAGGGAACAATGGGAGCCGCGTTTTACCTGGCATACCTTCCGTTATATCGAGGTCCTGTCGCCTCAGGTCAAGATAAATGAAAGTAGCCTGATTGCGAAAGTCGTACATACGGACCCGGAATCCGCCGGCAGTTTTGATTGTTCGAATGAACTGTTTAACAAGATCAACGAGGTATACTTGCGGACGCAGAAGAATAACTTTCACGGTAGTATCAGTAGTGACTGTCCGCACCGGGAGCGCTTGGCTTATACCGGGGATGCACAAGTGGTGGTGGAAAGCTCCATCTTGTCGTTCGATATGACTCAGTTCTACCGGAAATGGTTTATGGATATGGAGGATGCCCGGAATAGGAAGAGTGGCTATGTACCCCATACCGCTCCGTTTGGCGGCGGTGGCGGTGGTCCGGCGTGGGGTTCGGCTTATGTCATAATGCCCTGGGCTTATTATTGCTATTATGGTGATACAACTTTGTTGAGACAGCATTACAACGGGATGAAGCAATGGGTCGATTATCTGGGTACACGGACAGACGAGCGCGGAATCGTTGTCCGTGAAGAGCCGGATGGCTGGTGTTTAGGTGATTGGTGTGCACCGGGGAAGAAGATGGAACTTCCTGAATCATTGGTGAACACTGCTTATTATTTTCACTCGGCAACTTTAATGTCGAAAGTCGCTGCGGTTTTGGGAAAGGAGGAAGATAAACAATCTTTTGACCGGCTGTGCGAGCAGATAAAGAAGGACTTTAACACTGCCTTTTTTAATCCCGTAACCCATCATTATTGGGAGGGTAGACAGGGGGCTGATGTATTCCCGTTGGCTTTCGGAATGGTAGAGGAAGATAAGAAGGAGGCTGTGTTCAACGCTTTACTGGCGCATCTGGACAGTATCGGGAATCATTTTGATACGGGAATTATGGCGACGCCTTTGCTGCTGAAAGTGTTGAGCGACAATGGACGTAGCGATATAGCCTTCCGCCTGATGGACCAGCGGGATATACCGGGCTTCGGTTATGTGATGGATGACCGTTATTCTTGCTTGTGGGAACGTTGGGAAGGGAAAGCCTCCCGTTGCCATCCGATGTTCGGAAGTGTGGTAGCCTGGTTCTATAATACGCTTGCCGGAATCCGTTTTGATGAAACGGTTCCGGGCATGAAGCATATTATTATTGCTCCCCAACCGGTAGGAGGTCTTACTTATTGCCGGGGAACATATCAATCTCTATATGGGCAGGTTTGTTCCGACTGGCGGGTCCATGAGGGGAAATTTGAATTGACGGTCGAGGTACCGGTGAATGCAACTGCAACAGTTATCCTTCCTGATGGAAAGAAATATCAGGATGTCGGGGCGGGAGTCCATCGGTTTGAATCCATCTTACGATAAGAGATTAATTTAGATGAACTATATTCTTGAATCTAATAATTGCTGATATGAAATACATCTGTTTGTTTATTGCAGCTTTTTGCTGTACGGCTCTTTGCCATGCTGCCGGTAATGACGGTGTGCGGGAAGTTGCTCCCGATGCCTCTCTCCTGACCCGTAAATGGGATGCTAACTGGGTCTCCTGCCCTGAGGTTTCTCTTTATGATTATGGTGTTTATCATTTCCGGAAGAGCTTCGAACTGGATCGTAAGCCGGACTCTTTTGTGATTAACATCTCTGCCGATAACCGTTACCGGCTTTTCGTGAACGGGACACCTGTCTGCTATGGACCGGCACGCGGTGATTTGAATCACTGGTATTTTGAGACGGTAGACATCGCTCCTCTATTGAAGGAGGGACGGAATACGCTTGCCGCGATTGTCTGGAATGCCGGTGTTTATACGCCGGGGGCGCAAATGACATTGAAAACTGGACTGATCGTGCAGGGAAATACGGCCCGTGAAGCAATCGTAAATACTGATCCGAGCTGGAAAGTTTATCAAAATCCCGCTTACGCTCCTTCTGTCGAGAACCGGCAGGATGTCGGCTGCGCCGATGTGGTGGATGCTTCTTTATATCCCTGGGGTTGGGAAACGGCGGACTATGATGACAGTGCATGGAAAGAGGCCGTGCAGTTAGGACGCGGACAACCTTATGGAGTCGGAACCGGATACGACTGGGTGTTGTGCCAGCGTGATATCCCTTTGATGGAAGATTCTTTGATACGGATGCAGTCGGTCCGGCGTTCGGAAGGGTTGACTGTTTCACCTGAGTTTCTGAAAGGAAACGCTCCGCTGGCGGTTCCTGCCAACCGGAAAGTCACGTTGCTGATAGACCAGTCTTACTTGACGAATGCTTATCCGGAACTGAAGGTGTCGGGCGGCAAGGGCAGTGAGATACGGATGCGATATAGCGAGGCTTTGTATAAGGACGGCCAGAAAGGAAACCGTAACGATATAGAAGGACGCGAGGTTGGCGGATTTACGGATAAATTCTATCCCGATGGGGGAAGCGGCCGCCTGTTCCGTCCGTTGTGGTTCCGTACATACCGCTACCTGCAAGTAGAGATCGAGACGAAGGGAGAGCCGCTTACTTTATTGGATCTTTATGGAATGTATACCGCTTATCCGTTCAGGGAGAATGGCAGTTTCAGCAGTAACCTACCCGAACTGCAAAAGATATGGGAAGTCGGTTGGCGTACGGCCCGCCTGTGTGCCAATGAGACTTATTACGATTGTCCGTACTATGAACAACTTCAATATGTGGGCGATACACGCATCCAGGCATTGATATCCCTCTATGTCGACGGCGACGACCGGTTGATGCGGAAGGCTATCAGGATGTTCGACTATTCCCGTTCGTATGAAGGGATCACGACCAGCCGCTATCCGAGCCGGGTGCCGCAATATATCCCGCCTTTCTCGCTCTATTGGATCAATATGGTGCATGATTACTGGATGTACAGGGACGATCCGGCTTTTGTGAAAAGCTGTATGCCGGGCGTAAAGAGCGTATTGGAATGGTTTACGGGCAAGATCGATCCGGCAACCGGAATCCTGGGGCCGGTTCCTCACTGGAACTTCATCGACTGGCCGAAGCAGTGGCCCTGGAACAATGACTTGCCGCTGGGTGGAACGCATAAGGCGGCTATTACCGGAGCTTCTTCTATTCTTTCCCTTCAACTGGCTTATACGCTGAAGGATGCGATCGAGTTGCTGAAGGAATTCGGTGAAACCGATTTGGCCCGGTCTTATGAAAAGGTGTATGATTCCTTGTGCCGGCATACCTGGAATAAATGCTGGAATGAAGAAAAGCAGATGCTTGCGGATGATCCGGACGAAGTAAGTTACAGCCAGCATGCCAATATCATGGGAATCCTTTCGGATGCCGTACCGCAGGAGAAGCAACAGACGCTGTTTAATAAATTGAATACGGACCCCTCTTTGATCCAGGCGACTTTCTATTATCGCTTTTACCTGTTCCGTGCGTTGAAAAAGGTAGGACTGGCCGATCACTATACGGAGATGCTGAAACCCTGGCAGGATATGCTGGCGATCGGATTGACTACGTTTGCCGAAAATCCGGAACCGACCCGTTCGGACTGCCATGCTTGGAGCGCAAGCCCTGTCTATGATTTCTTGGCTACTGTCTGTGGTGTGGAACCGGCCGAACCGGGATTCCGCTCGGTGCGTGTCGCCCCTCATTTGGGATCGTTGAAACAGGTCGAAGGAAAAATCCCTCATCCAGCGGGCATCATCGAGGTTCGTTTGAAAAAGTCTGGTAAAGGACTTTCCGGAACTGTTATCCTGCCGGCTTCATTAACCGGAACATTTGTTTGGGGAGGAAAGCAGCTAAGGCTTGCCGGAGGTAAGAATGAGATAAAAATCCAATGACCGGCTGACATACTTGTACCGGTTATCCTGTGATTCCTACAGCGGGATGCCGGTTATATTCAATAAACTCAAAGGGTGAAGAAGTGTGAGCAATATCTCTTCACCCTTTGAGTTTATTGATATAAATAAAATTATGAGTATGAAAATTGTGACTTTGCTGATTTTGTCTTTGTGTGTTTCATCATCCATAAAGGCTAAAGGGATAGAGCTGGAACCCCGGATCGGGTGCTCTGTCTCCGACTATTATAATTACGGGATGTTCTTAGGTAGTATGGCCTCTTTCCGGCTGATCGACCAGCTCTATGTCCAGCCCGGAATATTACTGAACATTTCCAAACCGGGTGGTGGCAAAGAAGTTTTTATTCCTGTTTATGCATCTTACCGGATTCCTGTATACAAAACAACCATAAGATTGAATGTCGGACCTTATATGAAATTCTGCAACCATACGAATGCCGGGGCCTCTGCGGAAGGAGGAGCCGAATACCGGAATTTCTATGCCGGAGTTGCTTATACCCAGGATCTTTCATGGCTTGCAAGGATGGAATTCTGTTTGTCGGTGGGATATAAGTTCAAATTATGACGATAATGTCAGTATCCTGTCATCCAAATGTCGGCAAATCTTCAGATTTTATTCTGTTATTCAGGTAATTCTTTAATATATTTCTAATCTCTTCCACACAATTTATAGCGTATCAGGGCGTTGGTATTAAACGTAAATGCTTACCTTTGCGGCCGACTGTCCGTGTGAGGATAGAAGATTAAGACAATTAATTATTACACTTTATACAAAGTATGGGAAAGTATAAATTGATCAACAACGTGTTGGGCTGGATTGTTTTCGCGATCGCTTCAACCGTCTATTTGATGACTATTGAACCCACTGCCAGTTTCTGGGATTGTGGTGAGTTCATTTCTTCAGCCTACAAGCTGGAAGTTGGGCACCCGCCCGGAGCACCGTTCTTTATGTTGACGGCAAACCTGTTTACACAACTCGCATCCGACTCTGCCACAGTTGCAAAGATGGTGAACTCGATGTCTGCTTTATTTAGCGGACTGACCATCTTGTTCCTTTTCTGGAGCATCACCCATCTTGCCCGCAAGATTATGGTGAAAGACGGCGAAGAAGCCTCTTTAGGACAGATGATCACCATTATGGGTAGCGGCCTGGTCGGTGCATTGGCTTATACTTTCAGCGATACCTTCTGGTTCAGTGCTGTGGAAGGAGAGGTTTATGCCTATTCATCCCTCTTTACGGCAGTCGTTTTCTGGCTGATCCTGAAATGGGAGGCTGTTGCCGACAAACCGCATGCAGACCGCTGGATCGTGCTGATCGCTTACCTGATGGGGCTGAGTATCGGTGTCCACCTGCTGAACTTGTTGTGTATCCCGGCTATCGTGCTGGTATATTACTATAAGAAATTCCCGAACCCGACCATGAAGGGTACGCTGGTTGCCCTGGTTGTCTCCTTCGCTATCGTCGCCCTGATGATGTACGGGGTGGTGCAGGGGCTGGTCGAGGTCTGCGGTTATTTCGAACTTTTGTTCGTCAACGTACTGGGTATGCCTTACAACTCGGGAGTATTCGCTTATGTGATTATTGTTGCCGGCGTCTTGATCTGGTCTATCTGGGAAACGATGCGCGACGAGATCCATCCGACACGGATGAAGATTGCCTTTATCCTGTCGGTCGTACTGATCGGTATCCCATTTATCGGTAGCGGGTATGTACTGGCTGTGATTCTGACGGCAGCTTTGAGCCTTTACCTGTTTAAGAGCAAGAAGGTTGACATCAAGACACTGAATACGATCCTGGTCTGCCTGATGGTAGTCGTTGTCGGTTATTCTTCGTATGCACTGACACTGATCCGTGCAACAGCCGACACGCCGATGAACCAGAATGCACCGAGCGACATCTTTACGCTGCGTACCTATCTGGCACGTGAACAATATGGTAAGACACCGCTTCTCTACGGACAGACATACGTCTCCGAAGTGCAGCGTGAAAACCAGGGGGGCAGTTGCGTCCCCGTCACGACGGAAGGCGAACCGACCTGGAGCCGCGTGATCAAGAAAGACAAGAACGAGAAAGACCGTTATTATGTTTCCCGCACAGATCAGGAATATAAGTATGTGGACGAGCTGAATATGCTCTTCCCGCGTATGTTCAGTACCGATGCGCGCCATGTCGAAGCCTATAAGGAATGGGCGCAGGTCAAAGGTCAGCCGGTGAAGTATAACTATTGCGGCGAGATCAAGAGCGTGATGAAGCCGACGTTTGCGGAAAACCTGCGCTACTTCTTCTCTTATCAGTTGAACTTTATGTACTGGCGCTACTTCATGTGGAACTTCTCCGGTCGTCAGAACGACATCCAGGGAAATGGCGAAGTGCTGAATGGTAACTGGATTACCGGTATTCCGTTTATCGACGAGGTATTGGTAGGTCCGCAGGAGGATATGCCGTACGATATTATCAATAATAAAGGACATAATGTCTACTATATGCTGCCCCTGCTGTTAGGTATTCTGGGGCTGTTGTTCCAGGCCTATTCCGGACAGAAAGGAATCCAGAGCTTCTGGGTTACATTCTTCCTGTTCTTTATGACGGGTCTGGCCATCGTGCTCTATCTGAACCAGACGCCCTATCAGCCGCGTGAGCGAGACTATGCGTATGCCGGCTCGTTCTATGCCTTCTGTATCTGGATCGGATTCGGTGTCGCGGCCTTGGCAAAGGGACTGGAGCGCTATGGCAAACTGAATCCGGTAATCGCCGGTTCGGTGGCGACTGTGCTCTGTCTGTTCGTACCTATCCAGATGGCCGGTCAGAACTGGGACGACCACGACCGCTCGGGCCGTTATGTATGCCGTGATTTCGGAGCAAACTACCTGGAATCATGCGAACCGAACGCTGTGATCTTTACCAATGGCGACAACGATACCTTCCCGCTGTGGTACGCCCAGGAGGTTGAAGGCATCCGTACCGATGTCCGTGTATGTAACACCAGCTACCTGCAGACAGACTGGTATATCGACCAGATGAAGAAACAGGCTTACGAGTCCGCTCCGCTGCCGATCACCTGGACACGCGACCAGTATATCCAGGGAACGCGCGATGCTGCCTATATATTCCCGTTGACAAAAGACTCGATCGACCTGAATACGGCCTTGAACTTCGTCCGTAGCGATGACCCGAAATTCAAGAAGATCCCGGGCATCAACCAGGAACTGGATTATATCCCTGCCGACAGACTTTATTATAAGGTCGACTCGGTTGCCGGAGCCAAAGTATTGGGTGGCAAGACGGATGGAATGGTCAACCAGATGATGATCGACCTGAGAGGCAAGAACGCCTTAGGCAAGCAGGAGTTGACAATCCTCGATATGTTGCAGACCAACAATTTCGAACGTCCGATCTATTATGCCATCACGGTTAGCCCTGACCAGTTCGTCAAGCTGGACGGTTACTTCGAGCAGACCGGCCTGGCTTACCAGATCGTTCCGAAACAAGCCAATAAATCGGTCAACACCGATAAGATGTACGACAACGTGATGAACAAATTCAAATGGGGCGGCGTGGATAAACCGGGCGTTTACATCGACGAAAATGTCATGCGTATGTGCAAGAGCTACCGTACGATGCTGTTCAACAAGCTGGCAGAAGCATTGCTGAGAGAAGGTAAAAACGACAAAGCGTTGGCTGTATTGGATAAGTCCATGCAGGTATTGCCGCCGGAAAATGTACCGTTGGATTATTCAGCGATTTCGACCGGAGAGTTGTACTATGCATTGGGCCAGAAAGAGAAGGCAGAGGAAATCTTTACTGTCGTTGCCGACAATGCGATGCGCAACCTCAACTGGTTCTACCGCCTGAGCCCGGCGCAGATGGCTTCGATCGACTCTGAATTGTATTACAGTCTGTATACACTTAATCAGGTATTGTTAATTAGCAAACATTATAACCCCGAATTCGGTAAGAAATATCAGGAAGAGTTTGACAACTACCGTATGGCTTACGAGTCGGTGCGTAAAGAATAGATATGTTTATAGAACAACCGCCCTGGTTCTACAGGGTCCTGTTTCCAGGGGTAATCTGGAGGATTCCGGCTAAGAAGAAGTGTGTATATCTCACCTTCGACGATGGCCCTATCCCCGAGATTACCCCTTGGGTATTGGATATACTCGATAAATATGGCGTGAAGGCCACCTTTTTCTGTGTAGGAGACAACGTCCGCAAGTATCCGGAGACCTACCAGATGGTGCTCGACCGCGGCCACCGTGTCGGTAACCATACGTTCAACCACATCCAGGGAATACGCTTCTGGACGAAGAACTATCTGGCAAACGTCGAGAAGGCTGCCGGATACATCAAGAGTAACCTTTTCCGTCCGCCCCACGGCCACATGCGTTTTCCGCAAGTGGTCTTCCTCAGGAAGCACTACCGGATCATCATGTGGGATGTCGTGACACGCGACTACAGTCCGCACATGACGCCAAACGGAGTCTTCAACGTCGTCAAAAACTATACGCGCAACGGCTCTGTCATCGTCTTCCACGATTCGCTGAAAGCCGAAAGCAACATGCGCGAAGCCATGCCCCGCGCCATCGAGTGGTTGCAGGAGCAGGGGTATGAGTTTAAGGTGTTTGATTAATGCCAAACACTGATTTTGCAGATTATTAATAACCTAAAAGATTAAATACCATGAAACGTCTATTGAAAAGCATTACCTTCCTGTTGATGTTGTGCATCGCCTTCGCCGGCAATGCGCAGGAATTACGGGAAAAGCTGGCTGGCCTGAAAGGCATCAGCGGCATCGAAAAACTCGAATCGGACCATTACGCCGAGAAATACCTCGTCCGCATCACCCAGCCGGTCGATCATAAGAACCCGGCTGCCGGGACATTCACCCAGCGTGTGATCGTCGCCCATGTCGGTTTCGACCGCCCTACTATCTTGGTGACCGAAGGCTATGGTGCCGCCTACGCCCTCAATCCCCGCTACCAGGAAGAACTTTCGAAGCTGCTTAACGCCAATATGGTCTTTGTGGAATACCGTTATTTCCTGGAATCCACCCCGGAGCCTTGTAACTGGGACTATCTGACTGCCGAAAATTCGGCTTACGACCTCCATAACGTCAACCGGACCTTCCGCCAGCTCTACACCGGCAAGTGGGTCAGTACCGGCATTAGCAAAGGCGGACAGACCACCTGCCTGTACCGCGCCTGGTTTCCGGACGATGTCGATTTCTCCGTACCATACGTCGCCCCTTTGAACCGGGGAGTCGAGGATGGTCGTCACGAACCGTTCCTGCGTAAAGTCGGTACGAAGAAAGACCGCCGGAAGATCGAAGCCTTCCAAACGGAAATCCTGAAACGTAAATCCGAAATCGTCCCGATGTTGGAGACTTTCTGTCGCGATAAGGGGCTGAAGTTCCGCATCCCGATGGCCGAAGTGCTGGACTATTGCGTGCTCGAATACCCGTTTGCCCTCTGGCAATGGGGGACGCCGACCAACGTGATTCCGCCCCTCTCTTCCGACACGAAAACATTGTTTTACCACTTAGCCGACATCAGCGGCCCGGATTATTTTGCCGAAGACCAGCCGAACATCTCCTTCTTCGTCCAGGCCGCCCGCGAACTGGGTTACTATGGCTACGACACGAAGCCCTTCCGGAAGTACCTGACAATTGACAGCAGCCGGGGTTACCTGAACCGTATCATGCTGCCCCGTGAATTGGTCGACCGCGTGGAATACCGTCCGGAACTCTATCATAAAGTCTACGATTTCCTGAAGAACAATGACCCGAAAATGATCTTCATCTACGGCGAAGTAGACCCGTGGAGTGCGACCCGCGTCCCCACTTTCAAAGGCAAGGTAAACGAACAAATCTACATCCAGCCCGGAGGCAGCCACCGTTCCCGCATCAGCAACATGCCGGAAGAGATGAAAGAAAAGATATTGACGCAGATCAATAAGTGGTTGGCGGAGTAGCAGATTCGTTGAAGAGGTGTTAGAATAACGAATCTGAATTTTGTATTCGTTTAATCGATATTGTAATAACGAATATAGAATTGGGATTCGTTATTATAGCGCTGTTTCAACGAATATATATTTAGGATTCGTTATTCCGATTCTGTTTCAACGAATCTGCAGCTCGGAAAGCTGATCTTTAACTCTAAATACAGATAAAATGAATGCAGAATACCATAAATATGTTCCGAGAGATATCTTTATCTCCTTCGTCGGACGGGAAGCGCTGGAAGAAGAACGCTGGTTGGGGGCGGGAGGAGGAATCGTATACAATAAGCATACGGGAAATGAGTTTCTCGATGTCTTTGCCGCCCTGGTTCACCATTATATGAATCATAATACAGCTTTTTACGCCAGGATATTGGGAGTGACGAGACAGGAATTGTCGGGTTGCCTTAAAGTTCTTTCCGGATTGACGGCTGACGAATGGATCGAGGCCTATCTCTGGTTGGCCATTCGCGACGTCTTGCTCAATACGGATTGGAAGTTGGGGGAAATTGCCGGCAAGATGGGATACAGTTCCGTGAAAACCTTCAGCCGCGCCTTCATCGAGCGGGTCAAAATTCCGCCTACTGTCTGGCGCCGGAAATATAAGACGTAAATCATTCTCTATACAGATAGCTGTGGCAGGCGTCATAGATGCGTTTCATCTTTTTGGAGATGGTTTCTTTGTCAAGTGTGATATGTAGACGTTTGGACGCTTCATAGAAATCCATTATGGCGTCATGGACGGCTTGGTCAATAATTACCTCCATGCGATATTATCTTTTATAGTCTTGGTGAATCTTTTCAAATAGGATTCTTTTCGATTCTTCTAAAAGCATGCCGGTTTTCAGGGCCTCTTCCCGTGACATAAAGGGGAGGGCCGTATGATAGACGGCATCCGGTTCGCGGGCGGATGAACAGACCGGAGGCGGTGTTTGATATGTTTTTTGCTTCTTCATACGAGATTTTCTTTATGGTTCAAAGGTAGGTCTTTTTCATTTCAATTCAAAGGGCCTTAAAACATCCCCTGTACCTTGTAGACAAATTCCATCCAGACCCAATAGCGGATCGCCTTTCCGAGGAACATCGAGATCGCGACGATCCAGATATTGGCACGGAGGAAACCGAGCGCTACGGCTATGAAATCGCCGATACCGGGGAGGAAGACGAAGAAGCCCATCCAGGAACCTTTCCCTTTTATCCAGTTCTGTACTTTTTCGAGTTTGGCTGCATCCAGCTTCAGGTATTTCTCTATCCACTCGACCTTTCCCAGCATGCCTAACCAGTAACAGCTCATGCCTCCCAGGAAATTACCTAATGTGGCCGCAATCATACAGGGCCAGTAGGCCGAGCCTGCCAGAAGTACGCCGGTCAGGACCACCTCGCTGCTGAACGGCAGGATGGTCGCGGCCAGAAACGAGGCGATAAACACGCCTATATATCCGTATTCTATAAGAAATTCCATAAACGAATGAATAAGGTGGCAATCAAGAATGCCACAGTTACATAAAACGACCAGAAAACAATCCGCTTTCGCGTTACCGTAAAGAAATGTGCAATCAGGATGGAAGCAGGTACACAAGCCGTTTCCAGAAATTCTTCCGAGACTTGCTCATAAAAGAAATAAAGGCTGAAAGCCCACACCGACATCGCAATCAGGAACGCAAGAAACTGGCGTGAACGCAATGAATCCTCCGTATCGTGCATCACAATGTTCAGGGACGCGACAACCGTCAGGATGGCGATAGCAATAATACTGATCCAGTCTATCAGCACAATCCCGTCCGTAGCCAGCAGGTGCATCTTGAAAAGCGTATGGAAAGGAATGGTGAACGGCGTAAAATCCCGTTGCCATACGCACCAGCCCAGCAGGAACCAATACACGGTAGCGACGCCGAGCAGGGACGCCATGAACGTACGCGGTGTCAGCGAACGGAAGTTGTACATCCCTAACCAGAACAGGGGCAGGAACCAGAGCAGATGAATCCAGAGCAGGCTGCCGATACCGATCAGCAGGGCGGCGCTGTAGGCTTTCTCCCTCGCCTCCGGATCATGATAGGAGGTGAATAGCTGGTAAATCGCCAGGATCAGGCAGAAAACGCCGACCGATGTAGACTTAAGCGGGAAGAAATCCGGATTCGTGCTGATAAACAGGATATAGAACAGGAATGGCAGCATTGTCTTTTCCCTGATCAGCGCCAACACATAATTGGCGCGATGGAGCAGGAAAGCCCCGCCTGTCATCAACAGCATTCCGATGATATAGGTGAATGCTTTACCGGGCAATACCTGGCAGATCGCATTCCAGAGAGGAGTAGCCGAAACCTCGGCATAGACAGGATAGCCTACGGAATACAAATAGCTCACTACCCAGCAGACCATGCACGCCAACAGAACCGGAACAAAGGTCTGTGGCGCGGAAAAGTCGAACCGACGGGTGTATTTATTGTATGCTACTCTCATGTTAGTTGAAATTAGATAGATGATGATTTATCGGTGGGATTCGTGTTTGTGGTTATAGTGCCGGGAGTATCTGTTTCCCCTCTTGAGAGGGGATAAGGGGTGTGTTATCTTTTCTCTGTTTATCAAAGAAAATTTACACACCCCCTGCCCCCTCTCGAGAGGGGAAGGAGTTACCATCGGTTCATATAAAATGCATCCATAAATCATCATTTAGCACAATGTTTATTACAAATCGAATCCGATGTCGCTACGGAAATATTTCTTGTCGAAGTCGATGATCTTGGCACCGGCGAAGGATTTGGCGAGGGCTTCCTCCTTGTTGGCACCGTATGAGCTGACGGCGATAACACGGCCTCCGTTAGTGAGGATCTGTCCGTCGGCTGCCTTTGTGCCGGCATGGAAAACGATGTTTTCGGCCGGGACTTTATCCAGGCCGCTGATCACTTTGCCCTTTTCGTATGCTTCGGGGTAACCGCCGCTGACCAGCATAACGGTCACGGCTGCACGCGGGTCGTGTGTCAGTGTGCGGCTTCCTAAGTTGCCTTCTGCAACGCCTTCCAGCAGTTCGACCAGGTCGCTCTGGATGCGGAGCATCACGACCTCCGTCTCCGGATCGCCCATACGGCAGTTATATTCGATCACCATCGGCTCGTTCTTCACATTGATCAGGCCGAGGAAGATGAAACCTTTGTAATCAATATTCTCTGCCTTCAACCCTTCTACGGTCGGGCGGATAATGCGCTCGTCTACCTTCCGCATAAACACATCGTCTGCGAAAGGAACAGGGGAAACAGCTCCCATACCGCCTGTATTCAGGCCTGTATTGCCTTCGCCGATCCGCTTATAGTCTTTGGCAACCGGAAGTACCTTATAGTCTTTGCCGTCTGTCATCACAAACACGGAACATTCGATACCGTCCAGGAACTCTTCGATGACAACTGTTTTGCTGGCATCGCCGAACATTCCGCCCAGCATGTCGCCCAGCTCTTTCTTCGCCTCTTCCAGTGTGTCGAGGATCAACACGCCTTTGCCGGCAGCCAGTCCGTCTGCTTTCAGCACGTATGGGGCTTGCAGTTCTTCGAGGAAAGCGTAGCCTTCTTCCAGATTTTCAGCCGAGATACTTTTATAGCGGGCGGTCGGGATGTGATGACGCATCATGAAAGCCTTGGCAAAATCCTTGCTGCCTTCTAACTGCGCACCCTCTTTGGACGGGCCGATAACGGGAATAGCGGCCAGGGCTGCATCGTTTTTGAAGAAGTCATAAACTCCTTTTACCAACGGATCTTCCGGACCTACCACTACCATATCGATATTGTTTGCCAAAGCAAACTCCTTGATAGCAGGGAAATCGTCTGCCTTGATGTTTACATTCGTACCCGCCAACGCTGTGCCGGCATTACCGGGAGCAATGAATAACTTGTCCACTTTCGGGCTTTGAGCAATCTTCCAGGCTATTGCGTGTTCGCGGCCGCCTGAGCCAAGTAATAAGATGTTCATATTTCTCAATTCTTAATTTTCAATTCTTCAAGTAATTGTCGAAGTACCGTGTTATTTTCTCATGCAGATGCGGGCGGTCTTTGCCGATCACATTGTGCAGGTGACGGGGATAGACGAAGTAATCCGGATAGGTGTCTGCATCCACACAGGCTTTCAGGAAGCCGAGGCTGTGCTGCCAGACGACCACCGGATCGATATCTCCGTGAATCAACAACAGATGTCCTTTCAGGTTGCCGGCCTTCAGTTTCAGGTTGGCATTCTTATACCCTTCCGGATTGTCCTGCGGACGATCCATATAACGTTCGCCATACATAATCTCGTAATTACTCCAGTCGATCACCGGACCGCCGGCAACGCCTACCTTAAACAGTTCCGGATAAGAACACATCAGGTTCGTTGTCATAAAGCCGCCATAGCTCCATCCGTGCACGCCGATGCGGTCTGCATCCACATAAGGAAGGGACTTCAGGAAGTCGACACCTTTCACCTGGTCCGCCATTTCGTTTACACCTAAGTTCCGGTGGATCACACTTTCAAAAGCATGCCCGCGATTGGCTGATCCACGGCTGTCGAGCGTAAAGATCACATATCCGCGTTGTGCCATGTAGATATCCCATCCGCCTACACCGTTCTTCCATCCGCCTGTTACCAACTGGGCGTGCGGACCGCCGTAGACATAGACGACGGTCGGATATTTCTTCGTTTCATCCAGTCCGATAGGTTTAACCAAGCGATAGTTCAGGTCGGTCACGCCGTCTGCCGCCTTGATCGTACCGGTGACGATCTCCGGCATGGCATAACCCTCGTACGGGTCTTTTGCCTTCAACAACGTCCGCAGGGTTTCTCTCTTTTGCCCGTCGATAATCGAAATCTCACGTGGAATAGCGGGAGCGGAATAATTATCGATCAGATACTTGCCGGATGCGCTGAGTTGCGTATTGTGCACACCTTGCAAACCGCCCGAAGTCAGTTCGTAGGATGTCCCCTTTTTCAAATCCAACCGTGATGTCCCGACATATAAAGCATCTCCATAGCTGAAGGAACTGAGCCGCGCCGGCTTGGTAGAGGAGAAATACAAGGCTTTCCCTTTTGCATCGAAGCCCAGTACATCCTTTACGACCCATTCGCCTTTCGTCAGCTGTTTCAGCAGTTTGCCATCCGTATTATATAGATACAGGTGGTTGTATCCGTCGCGTTCGCTCTGCCAGATAAACTGGTCCGGGTTGTTAGGAAGGAAAAGAACCGGATGTTGCGGTTCCACGTAGTGTTCATCCGTTTCGGTGAACAGGTCGGCTTCCTTTTCCCCTGTCAGGGCGGAATAGCGTACCAGATGCATCTCGTTCTGTTCCCGGTTCAGCTCGGCGATATAGATGCTTTTCTCATCCGGACTCCAAGCTATGTTGGTCAGGTATTTCTCTTTCGGCAATCCCGTTTTCAGCCAGACAGTCTTTCCAGTCTCCAGATTGTAGACACCGACCGTCACCTCATGGCTCTTCATGCCGGCCATCGGATATTTATGCGGTTCAGCCGTGGCACAGCGGGTTGTAATATTGACGAACGGATAGTCCGTAACCATGCTTTCGTCCATCCGGTAGAAAGCGAGAGCTGAACCGCCGGGCGACCAGAAAGTCCCCTTATGGATACCGAACTCGTTCTGGTGGACAGACTTTCCGCAGACGATACCGTCTGCCGTTTCATTCGTTACAATTCCGACAGTGTTGTCGGGCGAAAGAATCCGCAGGTTGTTCCCTTCCGTAAAAGCCAGATAGCCGTTAGCCGGACAGAAATCATAATCCGCCCAGGAAGCATCCAGCTTATAGGTATTCAGAATCTTATTTTCCGCAAAATTGTAATGATAGCGATGACGCTTCGCATTGAATGCAAGCACGGGCTGATCCGGATAGGGAACCGAGAAGGAAGGCATACTTCCGACAGTCTGTTGTCCGGCTGCCGTAAGCGCGTCGTTCAGCTGCCTGCGGGTGAAGGCCACTTTCTCGTTCTTTGTCGATTCGCCGCTCATCATGCTGTCGCCTTTGACATACAGGTAAGTGTCTCCGCACCATTGCAACTGTTTCAGGTTACGGGGCACAAAATGACTCTGTGTCTTTCCTCCCGGAATCAGGTCTTGCAGGGTGAATTGCTTATCTTGTCCCATCATCGACAACGGATTTATAAGTGCCAGGGCACAACATATTGCTAACAGATTAATCTTCGAGATCATCGTCATCTCTTTTTTTGAATGGTTTCCTGAATGATTGGTCTCCGAACTTCTTATCTCCGAATTTCCTGTCGCCAAATTTCTTGTCTCCAAACTTTTTATCCCCGAACTTCTTGTCCCCGAATTTCTTTTTGTCCCCAAAGACCTCATCATCTTTGAAACGTTTCTTGACAGGGCGTTTGGCAACGAAATCCTTACGAGCCGGGCGGCCATCCGCACGGTCGTCGCCAAAGTAACGCTTGCCGGGAACAAACGGTGCGCGCTCGCTGTCGTCCTCGGCATGTGCAGCCGCAAAACGGCGGTCGGGACGATCCAGGCGGTCAGTCTTGAAGTTCGGACGGGAAGGACGGTCTGATGAGCGATCGGAAGAACGGTCCGGACGGCGTTCGAAAGAGTGTTTGCCGGCAACATCCGGGCGTTCGAAACCCGACGGACCTGCTTCGCCTTCTTCGTTCAGCGCTTTTTTGTAGTCTTTAATCTTACCTTCAAATATATCGTAGCAGCGATATTCGCATTCCAGCGAACCGTTCATCAGCTTCATCTTCTCACTCGGTTTCAAGCCGATCTTATCGAAGCATTCGTCTTTGTAGCTCAGGATCCAGACTTTATATCCGGTAAACACATGTTTGATCCGTTCACCGATCATATTATACAGCCCTAACAGGTCACGGCTCGATATACGTTCGCCGTAAGGCGGGTTTGTCACCATAATACCCGGATTCGGGGCTTCGGTACATTGCTGGAACGGCTGTACCTTCAGGTCGATATATTTCATCAGGCCGGCACTGCGGATATTCTTTTCGGCAATCTCGATCGCTGCCGGGCTGATATCCGCGCCGTAGCATTTGAAAGTAAACTCGCGTTCCTGACTCTCGTCGTTATAGATACGGTCGAACAGTTCCTGGTCGAAGTCGATCCATTTCTCAAAAGCAAACTCTTTGCGGTGCACGCCCGGAGCGATATTCAGCGCAATCATGGCAGCCTCGATCAGCAACGTACCGGAACCGCACATCGGATCGACGAAGTTGGATTCTCCTTTCCAGCCTGTTTTCAGGATCATGCCGGCAGCCAGCACTTCGTTCAGCGGAGCTTCCGTCTGATCTACACGATAGCCGCGCTTATGCAGGCTCTCGCCCGAACTGTCGATAGACAGCGTGCAGTCGTTATGCGAGATATGGATATTGATATACAGATCCGGATTATTCACGCGGACGGAAGGACGCTTCTGGTCTTTCTCCATAAAATAATCCACGATAGCATCTTTCGTACGATAGGCAACAAACTTGGAGTGATTGAAGTCTTCCGAGTAGATTACAGAGTCGATGGCGAAAGTCTTGTCTAGCGATATGTAGTTTTCCCATTTCACTTTCTTCACCTCCTTGTACACGGTATCGGCGTCTTTAGCTTTAAAGTGATAGATCGGCTTCAGGATACGAAGCGCCGTGCGGCAACAGAAGTTGGCTTTGTAAAGCACTTCCTTATCTCCGGTAAAGGACACCATCCGGCGGCCAATTTGTATGTCGTTGGCACCTAAAGATAATAATTCGCCGGCCAGTATTTCTTCCAACCCGTAAAGGGTCTTGGCCACCATTTCAAAAGTCTCGCTCATTTTAAGTTGAAAGTTAACAATGATTGCTCATCGTTTATTAGTAATTCTATTTTAATTATTAGTTCTTCTTTGTCCGTTTACCTCGCTGACGGTCAACTGGCATTTGTCGATTGTCAGCTGACTGACAGTTGCTCCTGCCGGAACATCTTCGGTGATCCAGACGTTTCCGCAGATCGTTGCTCCCTCGCCGATACAAATCCGCCCCAGTAAAGTGGCGTTGGAATAGACCGTGACATGATCGCCTAAGACCGGATGGCGGGAGATGCCGCGTATCGCATTCCCGTTTTCGTCAGGCGGCAGTTTCTCCCCTGCCAGGCTGACGCCCTGGAAGATACGGACATGGTTGCCGATCACGCTGGTTTCACCGATCACGGTTCCTGTTCCATGATCGATAGAAAAGTAATGCCCGATCTGTGCTCCCGGATGGATGTCGATACCCGTCTCCGAATGCGCCATTTCAGTAATCATGCGGGGAATGAAAGGGACGCCTAACCGGTACAACTGGTGGGCAATACGGTAGTTGCAGATAGCCCGGAAACCGGGATAGCAAAAGATGACCTCATTGATGTTTTGTGCGGCAGGATCGCCGTTAAAGGCTGCTTCGGCATCGGTTGCCAACAGGCTGCGCATTTCAGGAAGTGTCTGGATGAAGGCTTCCGAGAGCTTTTCTGCTTCGGTGAAGATCTTCTCTTCCGGGCAGGTGGTACAACTGGTATCGGCAAAGCAAAGCCCGGCATAAATCTGTTTGGAAAGCAAGGTATGCAATGTCCCGATATTTACACCGGTATGGAAACGGATGGTCTGCTTACTGATACGTGCATTCCCATAATAACCAGGAAAAAGGATTGCCCGGCATAAATCGATGATCTCTTTCAGCACCTCACCGGAAGGTAGCGCCTCTTCATCGCGATAGGCATGAAACAGTTGCTGGTAAGACCCCTCATCCGAGAGCATCTCAACTGTATCATTCAATACCTTGCTATGCTTTTGCACTCCCATTATTCAGCAATAATCATATTTGGCAACAAAAGTAAGAAAAATTATTTGCCCATCATACAAGGCTTTATCTGAAAAGCATTTAATTTTCAATTCTCAATTTTTAATTCTCAATTTATCATGCGGTGCCCCGAATTCCTTGCAGCTCACCTCATCTATTTCGACAATCCATATCTTGACATTCTTTACGGCCGGATCAGAATAGCGGAACTCCTTATCCGAATACTGTTTCATAATGATATCCAGCGCTTCCGTCTTTTTATCGAAATCTTCTTCAAAACGGACTTTACCCCAGCTGATCACACTCTTGGAACGCATCCGGTAGCTGCAAGCCACTTCGGGATGCTGGAAGACCAGATCGTGGTCGGTGCTGAACGTAATGCATACGCGCGGATTCCGCTCCAGGACAGAGATGCTCCGCCCTTCCTGTGCCGAATGCAGGTATATAACACCATCGCGGTAACCAAAGTTCATCGGCAAGACATAAGGCGTTCCATCCGTATCGGCCAGCCCTACATAGCAAATATCACATTTCTTGATGATCGCTTCGATCAGTTCTTTGTCGGTATGTACTAATGTTCTCATCTTTCATTTTTGTTTTTCTGTCTACAAACATACGAGTTTTTATCGTTTTCATCAATTCTTTCCGGTTTATTCGGTGGCGTGAGGTTTTCGTTTTTCTGCTTCATAGTAATGGTATTGGTAAATCATAACTATGACTTGCTAAAACCATACTGATGGCTATAATCTCAAATGTAGTCCATGGAGCAAGCTCACTTTTGCTGAATTGTGAATAAGAAGACCCTTTTCCCGCGATATTCTTTTTGTTTCTTGCAAGAAACGGCAAAGCCCCGTATCTTTGTAAGATTTAAGTAAAAGATATGTCCGAAGGTCGCCAGCTAATAGTAACAATCAATAATCATCCCGTTTTCGGGGCGCTCCTTGTCCCGTATCTGGCGAAAGAGGTTTCGCCGGGTGTACTCGAGGCGGAAGAAAAAGCAACTTTCACACAGGAAAGCAGCCTCTCTGTGGCGGAGAAAAAGATTATTTCCCTGGCCCAGTGTTATGACGAAAAGAATCTGATGAAGGTCTATTCAAAGGAACGCACGATCAATGCTTTCCTGACGAAGCTATCCGATTCTTCCCGGATGGGGCCGGTGCGGACTTATATCGACCGGAAGCAACGGGAAATCATCGAACTGCTCCGGGCATCGGCAATTCCTTTGTATATCAGGGAAACAGCTACAAAACTCCTTTATGAGCACCACCGCGTCTTAGTGTCTGGCAGCCTCGCGGAAGCCTTTTTCCGGTTCGAGCTGAATGAGCAGGTGTTCCGCTATTCCGTCAATTGCGAAATGGAAGATCGTCTGATCACGTTGCAGAAAAAGAAGCCGGTTCTGGTCTTGTGCGCCCGCCCGGCGATCCTGGTTCTCGGGCGTGATCTGCTTGTCTTCAAACGGATCGAGATGCCGAGGCTGAACCCTTTTCTGGAAAAAACTTTTGTGGAAGTGCCGGCTTCTGAAGCCCGCAGGTATTTGGAGAAGATCGTATTGCCGACGATGGTGCGCTATCCGGTCAGTGCTTCGGGCTTCGATATGCTGATGGAGTACCGCCCGTGTGTGGCCGAACTGTCGGTAACGCCTTCCGTCCTGGAACGTCCGCTTTTGCAACTGCGTTTCTGCTACGGTGATAAATATTTTTCACCGGGAGAGGAGATGCAACGTTGTTATCCCCGCTTGGAAGAAGAAGCCGGGAAGCCGGTTATCCGTTATTTTAAGCGGAACCGGCAGAAGGAGCAGGAGTGTATCGACCGGCTGGCCGGCTATGGTTTTAAGCAGGTCGGTGATACGCAGTTTGCCGGTTCCGGATGTGTTTCGGAATATGCGCTTGTCGAATGGCTTCATGAGCACAGGGAAGAGCTGGAATCTTATTTCTCATTGGATATTTCCGGTTCGGGCAGTACTTATTATGTAGGAGATATTCTTCTGAAGCAAGATATAGCGGATATGCCCGACTGGTTCGAGATACGCATAACCGTGCAGATCGGGGAGTTTACTTTCCCGTTTGTCCGTTTCCGAAAACATATTATGGCAGGAGACCGTATGTTTAAACTGCCTGACGGGAAAATAGCCCTGTTGCCGGAAGAGTGGTTTGAGAAATACAGCGATCTTTTCAGCTTTAGCAGTGAAGAGGAAGAAAAACTGCGTGTCCGGAAGATGCATCTCGGACTGGTCGACGGGTTACGGGAAGATGCCGGCCCGGCTGTTTCGCGGGAGTATGTGAAAATAGAAGATATACCGGTCCCGCCGCGTATACGTGCAACGCTCCGTCCTTATCAACGGGAAGGTTTCACGTGGATGGCACATTTGGCGGCGAATGGCTTCGGAGGTTGCCTGGCTGACGATATGGGACTGGGTAAGACTTTGCAGACGATCACTTTGTTACAGCATCTGTATGATCCGTCGGCTCCTGAAACGCACCAAGAGGCGAAGACAGCGCTTCCGCCGGTTTCCGTAGCTGATAAATTCGGGCAGTTTTCCCTTTTTGGGGATGAGAGTGATGAGGAACAGTCTGATTTTGTGGCTCTCCCTTCCGAACCGCTTCCGGTACGTACGGCTATACAGGAAAAAGTGCAGGCTTCGTTGATTGTGGTACCAGCTTCCCTGCTTCCGAACTGGAAGAGGGAGATACTGCGCTTTAGCTCGTTGCGGGTGTATGAGTATGCCGGTGAACAGCGGAGCCGGGAACCCTGGAAGAAGTTCGACCGTTATCCGGTTGTGCTGACGACCTACGGGCTTTTGCGCCGGGATATTGAACTGATTGAAAATTATCCCTTTAAATATGTAATACTGGACGAGAGCCAGAACATCAAGAATCCCGATTCGGTGTCTTATCATGCCGTTATCCGCCTGAAGTGCGATAACCGCCTGGTACTGACGGGTACTCCGATCGAAAATTCGCTGAAGGACCTGTGGGCGCAGTTCAACTTTATCAATCCCGGTTTATTGGGAACGCTGGCTGATTTCAGGAACCGTTTTGTCAACCCGATCGTAAAAGAAGGCAACGAGCGTGCCCGGCAGCGGTTGCAACAGCTGATATGCCCGTTTTTCCTGCGCCGCACCAAAGAGCAGGTCGCACCCGAGTTGCCCGCATTGATGGAAGAGGTGGTTTATTGCGACATGACGGAAGAGCAGCAGGAACTCTATAAGAAAGAGAAAAATACTTTGCGCAATTCCTTGCTTGAAGAATTGCATAAAAACAGGATGATTGCCCTGAACGGCATCACCCGCCTTCGCCAGTTTGCCAATCATCCCGGCATGGTGCTGCCGGAATACACCGGAAGTTCCGGAAAGATGGAACAGGTATTGGAAGCCTATGAAACACTGTTGAGCGAAGGGCATAAGGTCTTGATATTCTCATCGTTTGTCACGCATCTGAAACTGCTTGCCACCGAGTTCGAGGCACGTGGCTGGAAATATGCCCTGCTGACCGGAAGCACGGTCGACCGGGAAGGCGAGATCGCCCGTTTCTCGCGTGACCGCGAAGTTTCCGCTTTCTTCATTTCGCTGAAAGCCGGTGGTGTGGGGCTTAACCTGACGGAAGCCGATTATGTGTTCATCCTAGACCCCTGGTGGAACCCGGCAGCCGAGATGCAGGCCGAGAGCCGTGCACATCGTATCGGACAGCAGAAACAGGTGTTCGTCTACCGCTTCATCACTTCCGGCACGATAGAAGAGAAAATCCGCCAGCTGCAGGAACGCAAAAGCGCCCTCTCCGACCGCTTCATCACCGAAAACGACCCGTTGGAACAGTTGACGGATGAGGAGTGGAAGGAGTTGATATAAGAGGGGAAGATGTGTCAAAATTGTTCTTGAGTATATGTTGAAGCAGGGCTCTTAATAACCTGGATTTTATTATTTCAGCAATATTTCGTATATTTACAGCCTATTATGGGGATGTGTCAAAAGTCCTGTTTATAGCGTCTGTGTCCTGGCGGGCTTGACCCGCCATCTCATCCTAATTACTGTATCAGTTTAGTA
>URZO01000059.1 GCA_900552465.1 uncultured Parabacteroides sp.
ACACACCCCTTATCCCCTCTCGAGAGGGGAAACAGATACTCCCGACGCTATGTCATAAATACGAAATACCCTGCTAAATCATCATTTATAGCTCACATATGCCAAAAACTGAACCTTTCCGTTTTTCTGACTCATAGTAATGCTTTGGGCAAATCATAACTATGAGATACAATAACCATACTGATGGCTATAATATCAGATCTGCCTTCTGTTACAGGTCTATTTTGGCTTGAATCAGAACCTCCTTGTAAAAACTCTTAGTCCTTACTGATTCCTTCTGTATTCGTCGACAATCTCCAGTAACTTTGCACCATAGTTCTCTACGATCTTTTTCCCGATGCCGGGGATGCTGAGCAGGTCGCGGCCACTGACGGGCAGGATGTTGGCCACGCCGATCAATGCTTTTTGTTGCAGGATGGTGTAAGGAGGGAGGTCTTTTTCGACGGAGACTTCATAGCGCCATTGTTTCAGGCGGGCATAGAGTTTCGGATACTTGATGTCTGTCGATATCTCCTGTTTCTCCGGCTTGGAAGACTTCTCGGAGCGTTTGCGGGCAGGCGCCTTTGCCGGTTGTTCGATGCTTGCTTTTGCTTTTGCCGACAAATAGCCCGAGATCGTGAACTCGTCTTTGCATCCTTGCAGTGCAGATAGTTTGATACGGAGGTCTTCGTACAGTTTATTGAATGCATTGGTGACTGTCTTGCGGACTTCCTTGTTATCGATTTCCACGTTCTCGGACGCTTCTTGCAGCGGCGTGCAGAGACGGTCGATCTGTTCCAGGAAGTATGCGACGCCTTTGCGGACCCGTTCCTGGATTCTCTCGTCATGCAGGTAATCGGGATTCTCTGCGATCATCCGCTTTAATTGCTGGATGAAACGTTCGCCGACGTCTGTAATCGTCGAGCGGAACACGTCGCGGGTGTTGGAATACTGGACACTTAGCTCCGGATATAGCTTTTGTAGATTCCCATATACGGTGAAGGCGGCATATTGCATGCGTTGCTGAAGGTTGTTGAAGTCGAACAGTTCGCAGATCAGCTCCGTGAAATATTGTTGTTGGGCTGTCCGGATCTGTTCCTCGCCCGGCCGGCGGCTGTCGACCGATGAGGTGAACGCTTCTATCCGTCCGTCGCTGATCATGGCGTTGCGGGTGATCTGGCTGCTCAGCACAAGCCCTTCCAGTGTCTTGCAACGGCTCAGCGCCACATACACCTGTCCGTGCGAGAAAGCGGCCGAGGCATCGATGATCGCGTGTTCGAAAGTCAGTCCCTGGCTCTTGTGGATGGTGATGGCCCAGGCTGTCTTCAGCGGATACTGGCTGAAGGTGCCGGATATCGTTTCGGTGATCTCCTGTGTCTCCGGGTTGATCGTGTATTTGACGTTGTTCCAGGTCTCCTTCTCGACGATAATTTCGTTTCCTTCCTTGTCTACAACCGTGATCTTGTTCGGATTGATAAAAACGATCTTGCCGATCTTACCGTTGTAATAACGCTTCTCGGCAGAAGAGTCGTTTTTGACGAACATGACTTGTGCGCCGCATTTCAGCGTCAGCTTGTCGTCCGTCGGATAAGAGTATTCGGGAAAATCGTTATTGATCTCGGCCGAAAAGGTGTAAGCCTGGCCGGGCAGTTCCGCCAGCTTTCGGTTGTTGATCTGCTGCGCCTGGTAGTTGTGGGTCGTCAGCGTGATGTAGCCGGAGCGCTCGTCCGGCCGGAAGTCGGGAATGTATCGCTGGTTCAGCCGGTACAATGTCTCGTCGTCGAATTTGTTTTCGCGGATATTGTTCAGCAGGTTGATGAATGCCGTGTCGCTCTGGCGGTATACGTGCGTCAGTTCGATGCAGAAATAGTTACTTTCCGACAGGGCCTTGCTGTCGAAAAAGAAGGTCGACGGATAGTGCTCTTTCAGCAGGTTCCATTCTTCATCTTTGGCGACAGGGGCTAACTGCTGCAAATCGCCGATCAGTAACAATTGGACGCCGCCGAAGGGTTTGCTGCGGTCTTTATACCGGCGCAGGACGTCGCTGATCGCATCCAGCAGGTCGGCGCGAACCATGCTGACCTCGTCGATCACAAGCAGGTCCATACTGCGGATGATATTGATCTTGTCTTTGCGGAACTGGTTCTTGAAATCCTGTTTGCCTCCCTGGTATTCCGAAGAAGACGGCAGGTAAGGGCCGAACGGCAACTGGAAAAAAGAATGGATCGTGACCCCTCCTGCATTGATGGCGGCGACTCCGGTTGGGGCGACGACAATCATCCGTTTGGGGGACACCTCTTTTAGTCGTTTAAGAAAAGTCGTTTTGCCTGTTCCGGCTTTGCCTGTCAGAAAGAGGTTAGTTCCGGTGTTCTGCAGTAAGTTGAAGGCGAGGTCAAATTGTTGGTTCGTTTGCATGGTATTTTGAAATTAATGATACATTGCAAATGTATTAAAGTTTACGGCTTTAGGCAAGAATTTGCATGCAATTTTTGTATTTTATTGCTTTGCTCAGTCAAAAAAACAGCAGATTTCTCCAAACATTCCGTTTGGAGAAACCTGTTGTTGCATTTTTCTTAAACCACTAATGCGGCGATAAACTGGATAAAGAGGATCAGGAAGACCATTGCGATCGGATAGACAGTCGCATAGGCGATGCTGGGAGCGGAGCTGTCGCTCATCGAGTCGGCTGCCGCAAGTCCCGGTGTGCTGGTCATTCCTCCGGCAATCGTACCGATCAGGTCCAGGATATGGATTTTAAAGACAAAGTATCCGAACGCCACGGCAACGATCATCGGCACTATTGTGATCGCCATGCCGATGCCGAACATCGTCCAGCCGCTTTCCTGGAATGTCGACACCAGGTTGACGCCGGCAGATGTTCCGACTTCGGCAAGGAACAGCAGCAATCCGATCTGGCGCAGTAATTGGTTGGCCGAACCGGACATAGACCAGATGATCGGGCCCGTTTTGCCGATCGCACTCAGTATGAGGGCGACGATCAGGATTCCCCCCGTCAGTCCCGGTGAGAAAGAGAAAGAGTCGGAAAACGAGATGTTCAGCTTTCCGAACAAAACGCCGAGTACGATACCGGCCGCAATCGGGAAGAAGTCCGTATCGGAAAGTCTTTTTTCGTCATTGCCTAAAACTTGTCCCAGTTCTTTGAGGTCTTCTTTCTCTCCGGCAACCATCAGCTTATCGCCGAATTTCAACAACAAGTCCGGTTCGGGAGGAAGGTCGATCCCGCTTCGGCGTACGCGGGTGACGGTACAGCTGAAGGTGCTTTGCAGGTTCAGGTATCCGAGGCTTTTGTTGATTACGCTTTTGTTGGTCACCAGCATGGATTGCAGTTCCTGGGTGCTGCCGAAAGGCAGATCGTTGTTCACCCGTTCGCCGATGAGGAGCGAGAGTTGTTCCAGAGCCTTGTCGTTTCCGACGGCCTTGATCATATCCCCTTCATTCAGAGCTGTGTCTGCTACGGGAATACTGATTTTATCGTTGTGTTTCACGCGGGAAACGACGGCGCCCGTCATCGAACGGATTTGCAACTGTGCCAGTGTTTTCCCGAATATATGCGAATTGGAGATGCGGAATGTGGCCGTATGCAGGGGAGGATATTTCCCTTTCCGCTGTGCCTCGAGCGCTTTGGCCTCGGCGATCAGGTCTTTGCGCAGGAGTTTCGGCAGCAGCTTGATGAAAAGAATGACTCCAATCACCCCGAACGGATAAGCGATACCGTAGGCAATGGAGGCGGAAGATGAATGCGTGCTGTCTATCGCGACGGCAAGACCCGGCGTACTGGTCAGTGCACCAGCAATCAGTCCAACCAGGCTCGGAGTGTCGATCCCCATCGCATATTTCAGTATCAAGCCCGTGAGGCTGGCGGAACCGACGATCAGCAGGGTGAGTATAATCAGCGTTTTTCCTTTTGACCTGAACGAGTCGAAGAACCCGGGGCCCGCCTGTATACCGATTGTGAAGATGAACAAGACCAAACCGAAGTTACCCAACTCTTTTGGAATGACCACCCCGTAGTGCCCGAAGAGAAGGGCGATAAAGATAACAGCCGATACGTCGAGTGAGAGACCTTTGATCTGTATTCTGCCTAACATGAACCCTAAGGCGATAATCAGGAACAAGGCAAAATAAGACGATTGAAGCAATGTTTCAAACATGTCAAAAAGTTTTGTTGTGAAGATTTATGTTTGCAAAATTACACTTTTCTCTTCTTATGGGCAATCTCCTGGTGAGAATTCTGTTACCTTTGCATCCGAAATTAAACAGTAGCAGGAAATTCCGACGTGAACAGATACTTTATTTATTTAGGTTATAACGGCAAGAAGTTTTGTGGCTGGCAGATACAGCCGAATGGCATGACGGTGCAACAATGTATTGAAGAGGCGTTGGCCACCTTATTGCGCCAGCCGGTCTCGATTGTGGGAGCCGGACGGACGGATGCCGGTGTACATGCCCGCCTCATGGTTGCTCATTTCGATTGGGCAGAGCCGATTGCCGACCTGGCTTTCCTTGCGGAAAAGCTGAACCGCCTCCTTCCCAAAGACATTGCCATTTATCGGATCGTGCCGGTGTGCCCGGATGCGCATGCCCGTTTCGATGCCACTTCGCGTACTTATAAATATTATGTGACGACGCAGAAAGATCCGTTCAACTATGAGCTGGTCTACAGGATTCCCGGCAAGCTGGATTTCGAGGCGATGAACCGCGCCTGCCCGGTTTTGTTCGACTATATAGATTTCACCAGTTTCAGCAAACTGCATACGGACGTGAAAACAAATAACTGCCGTATCTATAAAGCCGGCTGGGAGAAAGAAGGCGATGTCTGGGTCTTCACCATACAGGCCGACCGCTTCCTGCGCAACATGGTGCGTGCCATTGTCGGTACGCTACTGGAAGTCGGCCGGGGCAAGCTCTCTATAGAAGGTTTCCGTCAGGTAATCGAAGCCAAAGACCGCGGCCGCGCCGGCACCTCCGCCCCCGGCCATGCCTTGTACTTGGTCGACGTCACCTACCCCGAAACCCTCTTTATCTAATTCATAATTCTTAATTTTTAATTAACTCCTATGTGGCTCGCATTAGCCTTCATGTCCGCCTTCCTTTTAGGTTGTTATGAAGTAAATAAAAAGATATCGTTAGACGGGAATGCCGTTATTCCAGTCCTGTTCTTCAATACGTTGATAAGCAGTCTTATTTTCGTACCTTTTATTATCCTGTCTTTTTGCACGGATGTGCTCGACGGGACGATGCTCTACGTGCCGCGTGTCCCGTTCGAGACGCATGTGGCCGTGTTCATAAAGGCTGTGATTGTCCTGTCATCCTGGATATTCGGTTATTTTGCCTTGAAGCATCTGCCTCTGACTATCACCGGACCGATTAAGGCGACACAACCGGTCGTGACATTGGTGGGAGCCATGCTTATCTTCGGCGAGCGGCTGAACCTGTACCAGTGGATCGGGGTGATTCTTTCCATCGCCTCTTTCTACCTTCTTTCTTCGTCAGGGAGAAAAGAGGGGATTCGTTTTACACATAATAAATGGATTTTCTTTACCATATTGTCCATTCTTACCGGGGCGGCAAGCGGTTTGTATGACAAGCACCTGATGGGCAGCTTGGATGTGATGACGGTGCAGGTCTGGTTTAATGTCTATCAATGCCTGATGATGCTTCCGATCCTGCTGCTGCTCTGGTATCCGCGCCGGAAAAGCACGACACCGTTTGTCTGGCACTGGAACATCATCTTTATTTCTGTCTTCCTTTGCATAGCGGACTGGATCTATTTTTATGCCTTGACTTTCCCAGGTTCGATGATTTCGATCGTTTCTATGGTACGCCGCAGCAATGTCCTCGTAACCTTTATCGCCGGCGCTTTATTCTTCCACGAAAAGAACTTGAAAAGCAAAGCGATCGACCTGTTTTTAGTATTATTAGGAATGATATTCCTGTATCTCGGTACGCGCTAAAGATGAGGTTTGAACAAGTCCTCTTTTCCGAAGAAGACATTTCCGTCTTCGGTCTCAGCAGAGATGACAACTCCCACGAATGGGTTATTTTCCACTTCAATAATTGTCCCTTCTATCCAATCCGGTAAGTGGGTAAGATCTGGGGAAATTAATACTTTATCTCCTACTGTTTTCATATATGTGTTACCTTTTACGATTACTTATGGCAAAGGTAGGTATTTTATTTTTATCTTTGTCCTGCTAAATTCAAATTAAGAAATGAAACGATTTTTACTGACTATATTGCTTTGTGTATCTGTGTGGGGGATGAAGGCGCAGCAGATGGATGCTGTCTTTGTTGCTATGCCTGATCAATATGTCCCTCAGTTGGAGAATGCCTGGCGTAAGGACTTGATTGATTTGTATAACACAGGGAAAGAGGCGAAGTTGAAAAATACGATGAACGGCTTTTCAACGCTGAAGAAGCTGACGGATGATTACCTGTTGTTGCAGGTGACGGATCGCAGTACTGTAGAAATGAAACTGCTTCCGCTGGTCAACGACACATACGTTGTTTGTATGATAACTACTGTATATGGCCCGGTTCCCGACAGTCAGGTCGAGTTTTTTACGACGGACTGGAAGCCATTGGAAGCTGCGGACCTGTACACTCCCGTTCCGGCAGAATGGTTTATTAAAGACAATGCGGACAAAAACAGCATCTCTTTTACTGAAGCGACAACCCGCCTGGATATGGATTTGCGGAAGTATTCGCTCAGCCCTGACAACCAGACGTTGACAGTTGAATATACGACTCCGCAATATTTGTCGCAGGCAGAACGCAAGCGGGTTGAACCTTTCTTAAAAAATGCTCCTAAAGTATACACCTGGGAGAAATTCCATTTCAAATAAAAAACGTAACTTTATTTGATGACTATCTGTGCTTCGGAATCGAATACGACGTGTATCTCGTTGTTATCCTGTTTCAATTCGAAGTCATAGAACAGGCCGTCTGGCTTTTCGATTGCCGTAATGTTTTCTATCCTGTATCCGCTGTAGGCAGAACTCAATAGCGCATCCATAATGGCGACAGGCACATTCCGGCTATCGATCTCCCACTTTGTCGATACCCATTGGTCTTTTGTGTCGAACCGGATTTCCTTATGCATATTCTTTTCCCGGATATCGACTTCCGTGCCGTCGTGCTCTTTCTCTGTTTTTAGGATTGTGGCGGTCGGATATTTGTGCTTCAGGAATTTCAGGATGGAAGTTGATATGTTTTCAGTTGATACTTTTTGTCGGCTGTTGTTGTTGCATGAGGCGAACAAGGTGAGGCTGCACAGGCACAAGAGTAATACGGATAATTTAGTTTTCATGACTTGTTGTTTTTTATAATTATTGTTCATTGCGGGTCTTTGTCAGAAGACTCTACCTCGGTAGAAACAATTCTTTTGCCGCTAAGGTTTGTCCGTATAGAATAAAAAAAGCATCCCGGCAAAGGGGGAATGGATGCCGGGATGCTAAAATGTGGATTTTATGTATAGATGGAAGGGACAGTTTCTATTTGTCAAAGGAAATGTTTCCGTCTTTGTCGATGATTACTTCCAGATCATTGTCGCCGATTTCTATTTCCACTTCGAAATACATGCCTTTTGTTGCATGGTCGACAACGGTCACTTCTGTGTTACGGATAATATCCGGGTTTGTCAGGTCTATACCGGCTTGTCCGGCCATTGCAATCAATTTGGCCAGGATTGCCGGGTTCAGCGTATTCATGATTTCCATAGCTTTCGGCAGGGTTGTTTCAAATTCGGTACTGATCCAATTGCCTTTGGCATCCAGTTTGACCTCTTTATGAATTCCGTCGTCCAGGATGTCTATTTCTGTTTCGTTGTCATCGTCGTCCGTGTCGATTTCCAGAATCACGACACTCTTGCTATTCGGGAACAGTTCGGCGATTTTCTTTTTGATCTCGTCGGATACGATAACCGGCAGGATTTCATCATCGTCGTCAGTATCCAAAACATCTTTCAGCAGGACACCGTCAGGAGAGAAGGAGAGTTCTCTTTCTTCTTTTCCTTTTTCAATTTCGATGATATAGATAAGCCCCATATCGAGACGGCTCACTACGTCAACATCATCATCCGCTTTCCAGTCTGCATACATTTTTTTCTGATAAGCATCGAATGCTGTTTTTACGGCTTCCGGCAGGTTGGCAAACGGAATATCCTGGTTAACCTGTTTTTCAGAACCATTATCATCATACCAGGCAGAAGTGGTATAGCTATTGCCTGCCTTTGTAATAGCGCCTGTCTGGAAGCGGGCAACGTTATAATTATTCTTCTTTTCCCATTTTACATCTTTAATATCTCCGTATTTGTTTTCAAAAGCTTTCAAGACAGCTTCGGGAACATCCGACGGAATGACTTTATTGTCATCATCGTCACTACATGCAGTAAACACCAAGGCACAACAAGCGAATGCCAGAATCAAATTTTTTAGTTTCATAATTGCTCAATCTAATTTCGTTATTCAGATGCAAAGGAATGGCTTGATTTTGGAAAGATTTGGGAATCCCCGGCTATTTGAATGTTAATTTGAATTCATGAAGTTGTTTGTCGTAGTCATACTCTACTTGTATTTCATACAGTGCCGCTATCGATTTGACAATGGCAAGCCCTAGTCCGGTAGACTCTTTGTGCCGGCTTTGCCGTTCGTAGCGGTCGAACAGAGTGGAAGCATTCAGACGGGGCGCATTGCTGCTATTGGCAACTGTCAGGGTATGGGCGGTTATTGTGATCCGGATAATACCATCCTGGCAGTTATGGATGTATGCATTCTTTATCAGGTTCATAAGAAGGGTGGTGGCAAGTGATTCGTTCATGGTCGTGAATAGCTGTGCCGAGCTCTTAACGGTGACTGTTATATGCTTGTGTTCATACATTTCGTCGAGATTTTCCTGTATTCCGGAGATCAGCTTGTTCATACAGATTCGTGATGTTTCCGGAAACTGCCGGTTCTCGATGCGAGACAGGAGCAGGAGTGATTTGTTCATTTTGACAATCCCGGAAAGGGTTTGATGCAGGCTGGCTATATCGGACAGTTGCCGTTCGGTACAATCGGTGTTTTCGCTCATCAGCTCCAGTTTATTCATGCAGATGGCAAGCGGTGTTTGAAGCTCGTGTGCAGCATTCTCGACAAATTGTTTCTGCATATCGTATAGTTTGGTGTTCCGGCGGACCACATCTTCGATCGCTTCGTTCAGGATGTGGAATTCCTCGATCTTTGTTTCGTTTCGAAGCGGGACATTTGTTTTTCCAAGCCTGTATCTCTTTAGCCAGTCGAACAGCACATATAAAGGATGCAGGCTTTTCCTGAATACAAGATGTATGACCAGCAGTATGCAGAATACCAATGAAAAATAGAGGATGGCAAGCCCGATAACGGTTGCTTTTACCATATCCTTTTTTTCAAGGACAGAGGTGATAATTTTCAGTTCGTAGTATTTCCCGTCGGGTGTGCGGAAGCAGGTCTTCAACCCGCGTACCGGGATGGAAATCATTTCAAGGGGAACGACCCGTGTGGAGTCGAAAAACATATCCCTTGACAGGTCTGCTTCTGCCGGGGGGATTTCGCGTATATAATATTGTGTCAATATATCCACATGGTCTGTCAACAATGTGCTGTCTGCCAATGCTGCCTTTATGATCAACATTTTGTGATTCGTCAGGCTTTCATCCGTTTCTTCGTTTATTTCCCCGATGATGGTTATATAGAACGCACATGCCCATGCCGACAAGATCAGCAGCAAAGGGACGGATAGGTTACGCAGTGTATATTGACGTAGTCTCATATCTCTTCGTATACCATTTTGTAGCCGAAACCATATACCGCTTTGATTTCAGGTAAGGCGCCGGCCGCTCTTAATTTTTTCCGGAGATTCTTGACTTGGCTGTAGATAAAGTCGAAGTTATCCGCCTGGTCAATATAATCTCCCCATACGGATTCAGCTAAAGCCGTTTTACTGATAAGACGGTCCGGGTTGGTCACGAAATAATAGAGCAGGTCGAATTCTTTCCGGTTCAATATGAGTTGGTTGCCGTCTATATAGACAGTGTGGCGGTCGGGATACATGGTGATATTCGCAATCGTGATGTCCATTTCCCCGTCTTGCTGTTTCCGGCGTAAAATGCATTTGATCCGTGCGTTCAGTTCTGCCAGGTGGAAAGGCTTGGTCAGATAATCGTCCGCACCGAGATCCAGTCCTTTCACCTTGTCTTCCAGCGAGTCTTTGGCGGAAACGATAATGACGCTGTCCTTCTTTTTCATCTTCTTCAGTTCTTCCAGTAGTAACAGGCCGTTTCCTCCGGGCAGCATGATGTCCAACACGATACAATCATAGTCGTAATCGCTGATCTTGAGCAAGGCTTCCTGATAGTCGGCTGCGCTTTCCACCACATAGCGTTCTTTTTCGAGGGAACAGACTATGATGTCGCGTAATGAGTTTTCATCTTCAACAATTAGTATTTTCATATCCTCGTAGCTTTGAAAAACAAAGATACTGAAATATTCCGGCAAAACCCCGGAATCAAACATGATAATGCTAAATGGCAGTCTCCTACATAAATACCTGTAGATAATTTTAATTTTTTCCCATTCCTCATGTTATGTTTTCGTTTCTTTGTCGTCATAATTACAGAAATGGAACTCGAAACATTTAAAATAACCGTGCTGCCGCTTCGGGAGAAGTTGTTCAATATTTCCCGGCGGATGATGGAAGACAGGTCCGATGCAGAGGATATTGTGCAGGAGACTTTTCTCAAGCTGTGGCAGATACGCGAAAAGCTGGACGGTTATAACAGTGTCGAGGCATTGGCGATACAGGTAGCTAAGAATCTGGCACTGGATAAATTGAAACAGCACCGGCCCGAAGGGACGGATATAACCCGGCTCTCGCTCGATTCGGGAGGCCGGAATCCCGCTGAGGAGCTGGAACAGCAGGACACCGTTGCCCGTATCCGCTGGTTGATAGGCAAACTGCCCTCGCTCCAGCAGACCATTATCCGGATGAAAGACGTGGAGGGCTACGAGTTGGCGGAGATAGCAGAAATAACAGGTACGCAGGTCGAAGCCGTCCGGGTCAATCTTTCGAGAGCCAGGAAAAAGATACGGGAACAATTGGTTAAGGAATTATGAATTTTGAATTATGAATTATGGAAGAGAGGATTCAATATATGGAAGAGTTGCTGGACCGGTATTTTGAAGGTGAAACTTCGGCCGGTGAAGAGCAGCGGATTCGTGCCTTTTTTGCATCCGGAGATGTGCCGGAGCATTTGGCTGCCTATAAGCCTCTGTTTGCTTATTTTGATAAAGAGATCGAACAGCTGAAGGAGGAGGAAGCCGCCCCCGCTCGCATGCTCTACGCAGGATCGCATAAAAGCGAAGCCGGTGTCAGGCGGGCTGTCCTTTACACCCTTTCGGGAGTAGCTGCCTGCGTACTGGCTTTGCTGAGTTTCAGCCGGTTGCTGTATCCCGCCGACCCTTGTTTCTGTTCCGATAACTATGTCGTGATAAACGGTCGTTGCTATACAGATATCCATAAAGTTCGTTCGCTGGCATTTGAAGCGTTGCAGGAGGTGGCCACTCCCGCCGACGAATATTTCCCGGCAGAGGATCAGGATGAAGCTGACCGCCAGATAATAGATAATCAATTAAAAGAGTTAGGAAGCCTTTTTAGTGAAGACGAATAAAAAACATGTCAAGATGAAACAGTTGAAATATACATTATTAATCATGCTGGCAGCCCTGTTGCTGCTGCCCGCCGGTGCCGGAGCTGTCGAAGCACAGAAGGATCTGAAGATACAGGATGTCTTTACGCGCTATGGCAAAAGAAAGAATGTCACGATGGTTGAACTTTCCAACGAAATGTTGGAAACGTACGGAATGACACGTTATAAGAGCATCACGATCAAAAACGACCCGGAAGCCTTGCGCTTTACCCGCCAGTGCCTTGAAGCCGACCAGCGAGGCGCCCGTAAGATCAAGGAGGTGACGGATGACGGGGGAGTGGTTTCCGCTTATTACCAGCTTCCGGGAAAAGATCCGGATGTGAACCGTTTTGTCCTGTTCAAGGTCAATTCCAAAGGTGTCATCACGCTGGTCTATATCGAAGGCGAACTGGACAGTGACGACCTGATCACCTTGCTATTCACAGAAAAGAAATTATAAACTGATAAACAATAAAGAATATGAAACGATTTCTATTGATTATAGCCGCATGCATTCCAGCCCTTGGATTGCTGGCTGCAAATGTTGAACTGATGCCTGCCGACACTGTTATCAAACTGGATAACAAGCGTATCGAAGTGAAGGAGAACGGCGACCGGATGAAGGTGAAAGTGTATGAACTGACCGAAGAGGGCGACTCGATAGACGGTGAAATGATCTTTGAAGGACATTATCTCGACGGGCAGAGCTATGAACGGCGCAAGCATATCAAGTCGATCAACATCCCGATCCCGTCCTGGGATAAAGATTTCGATCCGCATTGGGCCGGATTCGGCATGGGCTTTGCAAATTTTTCCGGTAGCGACGGGGTCAACGATGTGGACGGCGTTACGCTACGCAGCGGCAGCTCGTTGGAATATAACCTGAACTTTATGGAATTCAGTTTCCCGTTTTCCCGCTACAGATGGGCGGTTGTGACGGGTGCCGGTATGCGTTGGAGCCGTTACCGGCTGGATATGAATGCGCATTTCCAGGAAGTGGACGGATTGACGCAGTTGGTGCCGGCTCCCGATGGCATTGTTTACGATGCCAGCAAGTTGAATATCACCAGCCTGACGATCCCTGTATTGCTGGAATGGCAATCTGCCAAACATCGCCGCAAGTCTCCTCGTTTCTTTGTCTCCGGCGGTGTTGTAGGTGTCGTTAAAACGATTTCCTCTTCCAAGATCGTTTATCATGATGCAGATGGCGACAAGCGCAAGAAAAAGATGGACCGGGGCATGAACATCCGTCCGGTGACAATGGATTTCCTCTTCCAGGCAGGTGTCGGCTGCATCGGTTTCTACGCCAAGTATTCGCCGATGGGCCTGTTTGAAAAAGACAAAGGCCCGAAAGTGCATCCCGTTTCGTTGGGATTACAAATACATCTTTAATCCGATCTATGAATATTTTCCCGGGCAACTAATTGAAAATTCCCCGGCTACTAATTCGATGTTGATAACCGTCAGCCGTATGGCCGATAATCGTCAGCCGTACGGTTGATAATCGTCGGCCACACGGCTGATAATTATCAGCTAACAAAGCGGTCGGCATTAATATACGAAAAGATGCCGTTCTTTGTACTGATTGTTAGTGATTTATTATAATAATGTGCTTTCCCGTTCTTCCGTGTTCAACAAATCGTTCCTCCGGGGTGTTTTATTGCTGTATTAATAAATAAAACACAAATAGTTATGGCTGGAATAATGAAAACTTTATGGGACGAAAGTTCGGAGCTGGAAGACGAAGCGCTTACTCCGCATTCAATCTTGTCGGACGATTATACTTCTCCTTCCGATGATGAAAAAGGTTTGGACGATGTGATCGACGACCAGAAAGAAGATGGAGAGATCATCGATGAAACGCTGAAAGTATCGGATAAAGAATAATCTTTTGGCAGTCATCCCGCTTTTCTCTATGTTTTATAGCATTCTTTAATAGTATAAGGTAGGAAATTATTTTCTTACCTTATATACATATTGAAAATAAATCCCTACTTTTGTGCTCTAAAACATTAAAACAAACCCAACGAAGATGGCTGCAACAAAACGTATTAAGCGTGCATTGGTATCGGTATACCATAAAGATGGATTAGACGAAATTTTAAAGAAACTCCACCGCGAAGGTGTTAGTTTTGTGTCAACAGGTGGTACTCAGAAGTTTATAGAAGATTTGGGACTCCCGTGTGACGCCGTAGAGGACCTGACAGGTTATCCCTCTATCCTGGGTGGACGTGTGAAGACTCTTCACCCGAAAGTGTTTGGCGGTATCTTGAACCGTCGTGATAATGAAGGCGATCAGGCTCAGATTGCTCAATACGAAATTCCTGAAATAGACCTGGTAATTGTCGACCTGTACCCCTTTGAGGAAACAGTTGCTTCCGGCGCGGAAGAACAGGCAATTATCGAAAAGATAGATATAGGCGGTATTTCACTTATCCGTGCCGCTGCGAAAAACTTCAAAGATGTCGTGATCGTTGCATCCAAGGCGCAGTATCAGCCGTTGATGCAGTTGCTGAATGAGAAAGGCGCCGAGACTTCTATCGAAGACCGTAAATGGTTTGCGAAAGAAGCATTCGCTGTTTCATCCGGCTACGACTCTGCGATCTTTAACTACTTTGACGGCTGCGAAGGCTCGCACTTCCGTGCCACAGTAGACGCTCCGATGCACCTGCGTTACGGTGAAAACCCGCACCAGGCTGCTAAGTTCTATGGCAAGTTCAACGATATGTTCGAACAGGTTCACGGTAAGGAAATCTCTTACAACAACCTGCTCGACGTCGACGCTGCCGTTAACCTGATTGATGAGTTTGACGAACTGACATTCGCCATTCTGAAACATAACAATGCCTGTGGTATCGCATCCCGCGCCAACGTGGTGGACGCATGGAAAGCGGCTCTTGCTGGCGACCCCGTGTCTGCTTTCGGCGGAATCCTGATCACGAACACGACTGTCAACAAGGAAGTGGCAGAAGAAATCAACCAGATTTTCTTCGAAGTGATCATCGCCCCGGCCTACGATGCCGATGCCCTGGAAGTACTGAAACAAAAGAAAAATCGTATCATATTGGTCCGCAAAGAATGCAAGACCTGCCCGATGCAGTTCCGTTCGCTGTTGAACGGTGTGCTGGTGCAGCAGAAAGACCTTAGCATTCAGAGTGAAGCCGATCTGGAGCCGATGACGGAAAAGAAACCGACCGCTCCGGAAGTGGAAGACCTGTTGTTTGCCAACAAGATTGTGAAGAACAGCAAGTCTAACGCTATTACGCTGGTAAAGAACAAACAACTTTGCGCAAGCGGTATCGGACAGACTTCACGTGTGGATTCCCTGAAACAAGCCATTGAGAAGGCCGCTTCATTCAACTTCGATCTGAAGGGTGCCGTTATGGCTTCGGATGCGTTTTTCCCGTTTGCCGACTGTGTGGAGATCGCCGATAAGGCCGGTATCACTGCCGTTATCCAGCCGGGAGGTTCTATTAACGACAAGCTGTCCGTTGATTATTGCAACGAACATGGCTTGGCTATGGTGAAGACGGGTGTCCGTCACTTTAAACATTAAATAATTATTCAATATGGCAATGTGCCAATGTGCCGATTGAGGTACTATTATTGGCACATTGGCACATTGGTAAATTGACACATTATTAAAATGGGATTATTTTCTTTCACACAAGAATTGGCAATGGACCTGGGGACTGCCAATACCATTATTACCTGTAATGATAAAATGGTAGTGGATGAGCCTTCCGTGATCGCTCTGGATGCTCGTTCGGAAAAGGTGTTGGCGGTAGGACGCCAGGCACGCGAAATGTACGAAAAGACCAATCCGAATATCCGTACGGTCCGTCCGCTCCGCGAAGGTGTCATCGCCGACTTCTACGCTGCCGAGCAGATGATGCGCGGACTGATAAAGATGGCAAGCGGGCGTAAGCGCTGGTTTGCTCCTTCACTCCGTATGGTGATCGGCATTCCGTCGGGAAGTACGGAAGTGGAAATCCGTGCCGTGCGCGACTCGGCCGAACATGCAGGCGGTCGTGAAGTATATATGGTTTTCGAACCGATGGCTGCCGCTATCGGGGTCGGAATGGATGTACTGGCTCCCGAAGGGAATATGATTGTCGATATAGGCGGCGGTACGACCGAGATCGCCGTGATCTCATTAGGCGGTATCGTCTCAAACAAGTCTATCAAAATGGCAGGCGACGACCTGACAAGCGATATAGTCGAATATATGCGCCGGCAGCATAATATACGGATCAGCGAACGTATGGCTGAACGTATCAAGATCAATGTCGGCTCTGCCCTGAGCATTCTGGAAGATGCGCCTGAAGATTTCGAGGTCTGCGGCCCGAACCAGATGACGGCTCTTCCGATGAAAGTGCCTGTTTCCTATCAGGAAATTGCGCATTGTCTGGACAAGTCGATTTCCAAGATCGAAGCAGCCGTGCTGAGCGCGCTCGAACAGACACCTCCCGAATTGTATGCCGATATCGTGAAGAACGGTATTTACCTGGCTGGCGGCGGCGCTTTGTTGCGCGGTATTGACAAACGTCTGCGCGATAAGATGGGTATCGAGTTCCATGTGGCAGACGATCCTCTGCACGCAGTTGCAAGAGGTACGGGGATTGCTTTGAAGAATATCGACAAGTTTAATTTCCTTATCCGGTAAATAATATGCCAATATGTCAATGTGCCAATATGCCAATAGAGGTTAGCCCGTGGGCATATTAGTCCATTGGCATATTGGCACATTAGTCTATTGGCACATTATTTATTATGCGTAAACTCCTGGATTTTTTAGTCAGAAAGAGGCATTGGTTCTTATTCATATTGCTTGAAGTCGTATCGTTGATGCTGGTTTATCAGAATAATGCGTATCAACGGAACATCATGTTCAGCTCGGCGAATGTAATAACCGGGCATATCGCTTCTGTTTCCGGCTATGTCAGTTCTTACCTGAATTTAAGGGAGATAAACCGGGAGTTGCTGGAACGTAACGGGGAACTTGAAATGGAGTTGCTCGAATTGCAGGACCAATTGGAAATGATGCGTGCCGATACGGTCACGTTTTCCGGGTTCGCCCCCGATTCGACCGAGCATTTTCCGTATAGTTTCGTGATGGCGGATGTTGTGAACAACAGTGTTACGCATTTGTCTAACTACATTACGGTCAACAGGGGACGCAAAGATGGCGTCGAACCCGATATGGGTGTCGTTTCGGAACGGGGTGTGGTCGGGATTGTTTCGACTGTGTCCGACCATTTTGCCGTAGTCATTCCTTTGTTGAATCCTAAATTCAAGTTGAGTTGCAAGGTGTTGGGAAGCAGTTATTTCGGGACTTTGAGTTGGAACGGGCGTAATGCACGGTTCGCCAATCTGGACGAATTGCCCCGCCATGTAGAATTCGAGAAGGGAGATACGATTGTGACAAGCGGCTATTCCGCCGTTTTTCCTGCCGGGATCATTGTCGGTAAAGTGGTGGATTTCGAGAAGCAGCATGATGATAACTTCTATTCGCTTGAAGTGGAGTTAGCAACGGATTTCCAGGCTTTGAACAATGTGCGCATCATAAAGAACTACCGTCAGGCGGAGCAAAAAAATATAGAGCAGGAGGCAAAGAGAAATGATTAACAATATACTGCGGGGTTTCTTCTATTTCGTGGTGTTGGTGTTGATACAGGTGTTAGTCCTGAACAACATCCATTTTCTGCGTGTGGCGACACCGTTCCTGTACCTTTATTTTATACTGAAAATGCCGGTGGGGACGTCGCGGACGAACGTGGTGTTTTTCTCTTTCCTGATCGGGTTGGTTATCGATATTTTCTCCAATACACCGGGGATGCATGCGGCAGCCTGTACGTTTGCCGGCTTTATCCGCGAGCCGTTGATCCAGCTGTTTATGGGTAAAGATTTGCCGGAGGGAATCTTTCCTTCTTACAAGACATTCGGATATGGCGGTTTTTTCCGCTACACACTCTCGTTTGTAGTGATTCATCATGTGACGCTGTTCCTGATCGAGTCGCTGACATTTTTCGACCCGTTGTTCCTGGCGCTTCGCATCGGGGCAAGCGTAGTGACGACGACTTTATTGATTTGTACGATAGAAGCATTTAATATAGAGTCCCAGAAAAGTGGAGAATAACGCGAAGTATGCACTTGAGAACAGGCGCTATGTGATTGGCGGCGCCGTTGTTCTGCTGGTTCTCATCTTTATCATTCGTCTGTTCTTCCTGCAAGTAGTGAACAACGATTATAAAGCATGGGCTGACAGCAATGCGTTTCTGAAAAAGACTTTAAACCCTTCCCGGGGTATCATTTATGACCGTAACGGGAAACTGCTGGTCTACAACCAGCCTTCATACGAAGTCATGCTGATCATGCGCGAGATACAGCCGTTCGACACGCTTGACTTTTGCAATATCCTCAGTATCACAAAAGAACAGTTTGAAAAGCGTATTGCCGACATCAAGAACCGGAGGATTAATCCGGGTTATTCTTCTTATGTGCCGCAGGTGTTTATGAATCACCTCTCCGCACAGGAATGCGGGGTTTTGCAGGAGAAGCTATATAAATTTCCGGGTTTTTATATCCAGAACCGGACAGTCCGGGAATATGAATATCCGTATGGAGCCCATTTGTTAGGGAATATCGGGGAGGTGAATCGTGGAGATATAGAACGAGATCCTTATTATGTACAGGGAGATAACTCCGGCCGTTCGGGTGTCGAGCAGTCCTATGAAAAGGTCTTGCGGGGCATTAAGGGAGTTGAGATCCTGCTGCGGGATGCACATGGGCGTATAAAAGGACGGTATGAAGAGGGGCGGCACGATGTGGCTCCCGTTTCCGGAAAGAATCTGACACTTTCGATCGATATAGAGTTGCAGGCGTTGGGCGAGAAACTGATGCGCAATAAAAGAGGCAGTATTGTCATGATCGAGCCTGAGACAGGCGAAGTCTTGTGTATGGTTTCTTCTCCGACCTACGATCCCAGCTTATTGGTCGGGCGCCAGCGGGGAAAGAACCATGTGATGCTGGCAAAGAATTCGGATACGCCTTTGCTGAACCGTGCCATTATGGGGAAATACCCTCCGGGATCGACTTTCAAACCGACTCAGGCACTCACTTTCCTGCAGGAAGGAGTGATTACGACGGAGACGCTGTACACTTGTGCACATGGATATACAGGTTCCAGAAACGGAAAACCGGCTTGTCACGGTCATGCTTCTCCTCTGAATGTGACGTATGCGCTGGCAACTTCCTGTAACTCCTTTTTCTGTTGGGGCTTGCGTGATATGATCGACAGTCGGAAACGTTATCCGAATGTAGAAGAGGCTTTTGAAGTCTGGAAGGACTATCTGGTTTCGATGGGATACGGATACCAGTTAGGTGTGGATTTACCAAGTGAGAAAAGAGGCTTTATTCCGAATAGCAAGTATTATGATAAGTATTACAGCCGTTGGAGTTCCAGTACGATCATCTCGATCGCAATCGGGCAAGGAGAAGTCTTGGCAACTCCTTTGCAGATCTGCAACCTGGCGGCGACCATTGCCAACCGGGGCTATTTTGTCACTCCGCATGTCGTGAAGGAAATACAGGATATGCCGCTGGATACGCTTTATACCGAGAAACAGCATACGATGGTTGAACGTAAAAATTACGAGATCGTGGCTGAAGGTATGCGGAATGCCGTTATAGGAGGAACTTGCCGGAGTGCAGCCATTTCTGGTATTGAAGTTTGCGGTAAGACCGGTACGGCCGAGAACCCGCATGGGAAAGACCATTCGGCCTTTATCGGGTTTGCTCCTTATCAGAATCCCAAAGTCGCTATCTGCGTCTATGTGGAGAACGGGGGGTTCGGTGCTACTTACGGTGTGCCGATCGGCAAGCTGATGATGGAGAAGTATCTGAAGGGAGAGATCTCAGAAGAAAATAAACTACTGGAAGAGACGATGTCGAATGCGGTAGTATCACCAAACGTTTTATCTTTACCGAATCGTGAGTTATAGGAGGAAGACTGAAATATGGAAGACAGTAGACTGGTGGACGATCCTGCTGTATGTGATTCTGATCATTGCCGGTTGGTTCAGTATCTGCGGTGCCAGCTATGAGTTCGACAACGTCGGGTTGTTCGATCCGTCGGGCCGCCCCGGCTCCCAGTTGATATGGATGGGGCTGTCGTTCGGGCTGATCTTTGTGATATTGATGTTGGAGAGCGAATTCTATGATGTATTTGCTTATCTGATATATGCGGCAGTCATTGTCTTGCTGATCGCGACAATCTTTCTGGCTCCCAATATAAAAGGCTCCCATTCGTGGCTCGTCCTGGGGCCTGTCCGGCTGCAACCGGCGGAGTTTGCCAAGTTTGCGACGGCGCTTGCTGTCGCGAAAGTGATGAATACGTATGGCTTCAAGTTGACAACGCCCAAGAACTTTATCCTGGTGTTGGCACTTATCTTCCTTCCGATGGTTTGTATCCTGTTGCAGCAGGAGACGGGCTCGGCCTTGGTTTATCTGGCTTTCTTCCTGATGTTGTATCGTGAGGGAATGTCCGGATACATCCTTTTGTCGGGAGTTTGTGCGGTTCTATTTTTTGTGACCAGCATGAAATTCTCGGATGTGACGGTCGGTGCGACGGCATTAGGCGAGTTGCTTGTCTCTTCTATGATTCTGCTGATTACGGTTATCTTGGTGCAGGTGGAGAGGAAGGATGTCCGTGCCGTACAAGTCATACTGGCTGCGACGGCGATTGCTTTTCTGGGTGGATATGCTGCGTCTTTCTTTATGCCGGTCGATTATTCCCGGATATCGATGGGGTTGGTTCTCCTGATTGCCTGCTACTTGCTTTTCCTGTCTGCCCGTAACTGGGTCTGGCATTATGTGCTGATCGCTGTTTTTGCGTTAGGTTCGCTGGCTTTCATGTATTCCGTGGACTATGTGTTTACGGATATTTTGGAACCGCATCAGCAGGTGCGTATCAAGGTTTCGCTGGGATTGGAAGATGATCCGAGCGGTGCAGGCTACAATGTGAACCAGTCGAAAATCGCAATCGGTTCGGGTGGGCTTTCCGGAAAAGGTTTCCTGAACGGTACGCAGACAAAGTTGAAATATGTGCCGGAACAGGATACCGACTTTATCTTTTGCACGGTGGGAGAGGAACAGGGCTTTGTCGGTGCTTCCATTGTCTTGTTGCTGTTTGCTATTCTGATCCTGCGCCTGATCGCATTGGCCGAGCGGCAGAGTTCCACGTTCAATCGGGTGTACGGATACAGTGTCGCCTCCATTTTCTTTTTCCATTTAGTGATTAATATCGGCATGGTGACGGGACTTACACCCGTAATCGGCATTCCGCTTCCGTTTTTCAGTTACGGCGGCTCCTCCCTCTGGGGCTTTACGATTCTTCTCTTCATCTTCCTCCGTTTGGATGCTTCCCGCCGGGAACGGTAGGAGATTGTTTGGCCTTCATCCTGACAGGCGGCATAAAATGAGAATAGATTTACATTCTCTGTTGTTATATTATATTTGATTTTAAAATCGATAAGAATATGACATTAAGAAAAGAAAACAAACCAAAAAGTAAAGGCCCTTTGTTGTGTAGATACATCGTGCAACGAGCTGCAAATAAGCGGCAGATGGGGAAAAACAGTACTGCGGATCTCTATCAGGCGGCGGGTCGTCATTTCCTGGAGTTTCAGGGAAACAGAGAGATTCGGATTTGCAGTATAACCCCCACGATGGTGAATGACTTTCAAGGTTATTTACAGTCAAAAGGATTGAAGATCAATACAATCAACAGTTATTTGAGTAGCCTGCGTGCCGTATACAATGCGGCTGCTGACGACAAGCTGTTTCAGGTGAAACTTCACCCTTTCTACAAGTTGAAGCTGAAGCGCGATATGACGGTCAAGAAGCCCCTGTCTGAACAGCAGGTACTAAAAATGGCGACGACAGATTTCCGTGACCGTCCCGAGCTGGCACTTGCGACCGACCTCTCCCTGTTCAGCTTTATGGCTTACGGTATGCCTTTTGTCGACATGGTATTTTTGACAAAGAAAAATATACGTGGGCAGGCCATTGTCTATAACCGCCACAAGACGGGAATCGAGATACGTATCGAGATCACAGTGGGTATGTGGCAGATTATTCGTAAATATGAATCAGCCGATCGTGAATACCTTTTCCCCGTGATGTTTGCATCGGCTACTTATAGTCAGTACAAGGCAATGCTGGCGAATCATAATGAGTCGTTGAAGGAGGTGGGGAGGTTGCTTGCCGTTTCCGAAAACTTGACTTCATACGTGATGCGTTATACCTGGGCTTCGGAAGCCCGCCGGCAACATATCGATATCGCCGTGATCAGTCAGGCATTGGGACATACTTCTGAAAAAACGACGCGTGGCTATTTCAACTGTCTTGACCAGCCTGAACTCGATTTGGCCAACCAAAAAATCACGGATTCTGTTTGCCAAGTACTGATAAATAAGGAGAAAAAGAAAAGTTTGGGAGGAATGGAAAGAACTTATTTGTGAAATAAGAGAGTCGGGTATAAAACAATTGATTTTCACTACAGACCTTATATTTCAATAAGCAACTTGTTGCAAAAGTAAAATGTTTAGGTAGAATAAAAAAGAATTTATTCTCTTTTTTATCCGGTATATTTACTTTTTTATGTACAAGGAGAAAGGTAAATGTTTCTTTTTACATATTTTTAGCCGCTAAATCTATACTATTCTTAAAATTCTAAAGGTTTAGATGTAGTAGGCCAGGCTCCGCTATGTTTTAACTTTCCTTTCGTGAATATAAATTCAACGATAAAACTTATTTAAACACATCTGAGAAACAAAAGTGGTTGCTTCATTCATCTAAATGGCGACTATTTGTCTAAAATCATTGCTTTAAAACAGGATAGTCAAACTTATTTCACAAATAAGCTATTTCTTATTTCACAAATAAGTTTAGTAGCTTAAAAATATTATAAATATAAACAAATGAATGCACTATGAGAAGTCTGTTTGTATTAATCCTCCTCTGCCTGTCTTCCGTTTATTTGTTCGCCCAACAAGATTTGGGCAAAGAGAAAGGTTCGGTAATTGGAATTAAGACCAATTTTCCTTATTGGGGTACAGCTACATTTAATGCTGGTATTGAAGTGCGTCTGGCACGCAAATGGTCTCTTGAAGTTGAAGTTGGCCTGAATCCGTTCGACGGAAAGAACGATGACGGTATCTACGGCAAATCCCTCAAACACCTGCGTGTTCATCCCGAACTACGCTACTGGTTCTGTGAAACATTCCACAAACATTTCATCGGTCTGCATGTCCCGTACCTGTTATATAATGTATCGGACATCAAGATCCTGGGTACGGAAAACGAACGCCACCAGGGTTGGGGCGCCGGTGCCGGTATCAGCTACGGCTATTCCTGGTTGCTCTCGAAGCACTGGAACTTGGAAGCGACCGTCGGTGTCGGTTATCTCTACCTCGAATCTGAGAAATATCCTTGCACGAACTGCGGCAGTAAGATCGAGACGGCTAAGAAGCACTATTTTGGTCCGACGCAGGCTGCTATTAACCTGATTTATCAATTTTAATCTGTCTGCCTTATGAAAAAGATATATCATATAGCTACTGTTTTGGCAGCGTTCGTATTGGGCCAAGTAGATGCCTGGGCGCAGGAAATCAAAATCAAAGACAAGATTGTGGAAAAGGCAGACACCTCGCTGGTGATCGGCATGACGATGGACTTCGGCGAGATCGAAGTGCCCTCGGACCGTAGTATCGTCTGCACGCCGGTGATCGTCTGTGGCGACAGCATCCGCCCGCTTATCCCGGTGATCGTCAGCGGCCGTAACCGGCATATCCTGTACGAGCGTACTGGCCGTAACTTCACGGAAAACCAGGAATACGAACTGCGCCGCAAGAACGGCGAGCCGCAAACGTTCGACTACCAGGTGCGCACCCCCTTTGCCAAATGGATGGAGAAGTCGGAAGTCGCCCTCGTCATCGACCTGTGCGGCTGCGGCTGGGAGGCGTTGCAAAACGACCGTTCGCCCCTGTTCCCGATCAACCTGTCACAGCCCGTTGTGCTGAAACCTCTCTTGACTTATCAAACGCCAAAGGCCGAAACCATTAAAGCCCGCTCGTTGGAGGGAAAGGCCTTCCTCGACTTCCCGGTCAATAAGATCACCATCTATCCCGACTACCGCAACAACCCGCAGGAGTTGAGGGCGATCCGCGAGACGGTCGAGTCGGTGCGCAACGACAAGTATGCCACCATCACCGAAGTATGGATCAAAGGTTACGCCTCGCCCGAAGGCTCATACGCCAATAATACATACTTGGCTGAAAACCGCGCGAAAGCATTGCGCGACTACGTGAAAGGCCTCTACCACTTCGACCAGGCCGCCTTTACGGTCGATTTCGAGCCGGAAGACTGGGCCGGACTGGAGAGCCGCCTCGAAGCGATGGACTTGGCAGACAAGGACGAATTGCTGGCTATTATCCGTGCCGGCGAACCTGCGGATTTGGACAAGAAAGAATGGAAGCTCAAAACGCTGAACGGCGGAGCATCTTACAAAATACTGTTGCGTGACGTATATCCCGCCCTCCGTCACTCGGACTACGCGGTGAAATACACCATCCGCAACTTTACCGTTGAAGAGGCAAAAACATTGCTTTACACCGATCCCAAGCAACTCAGCCTGAACGAAATGTTCCAGGTCGCCCAGACCTACGAGCCGGGTAGCCGCCAGTTCAGTGAAGTATTTGAAATTGCCGTTCGCATGTACCCCGACGACCCCGTGTCGAACCTGAATGCAGCCAATACCGCCATTCAGAACGGACAGTTGGCACAAGCGAAGCGCTATCTGGCGAAAGCCGGAACATCGGTCGAGAAGCAATTGGCGGAGGCTGCCGTTGCCATGCTGGAAGGCGATCTCGACCGGGCTGAACAGCTTCTCATCCCCCTGAAGGACAACGCAGAGGTGGCCGAAGCCGTGACTGGCAACCTGGAGCAAATCCGGTTGAAGAGAGAAGAGTAAATCAATTTTAAAAAAGAATCATTATGGCTATCAAGTATAAATTAGTCCAGAGAAAAGACTTCTCAAAAGACGCGCCGAAAGACGCAAAGAAGTATTTCGCACAGATAGTATCCAATGGCACGGTTTCTTTCGATGAACTGTGCGAAGGCGTTGCGGAAGAATCCGCACTGACCAGCGGTGACGTAAAAAGCATGGTCGACCGATTGACCAAAGCGTTGGTCCGCCACCTGAAAGCAGGCCGAAACGTGCAGATCGGCGAATTGGGCAACTTCCGCCCGACGCTCGGAAGCAAAGGGGCCAACACCGAAAAGGAGTTTGACGCCGGCACCATGATGAAGAAGCCGGGCGTAATGTTCACTCCGGGCAAGGCGTTGCAAAACGTCCGTTCGCAAATCACCTTCGAACGGGTTAGCAAGAAAGAAAGCGAAACCGGAGGAGGAGAAGAGAGACCGGGCGAACTCTAAAAAGCAGCCGCCGGGAGGAGGCGCGGCAGTCGTTGTCCGACATCTGCCGCAGATCCCCTCCGACACCTGCGGCAGATATCTTCCGGGATCTGCTGCAGCTCTCACCGGGCATCTGCCGCAGCTCCCGGAAGACACCTGCCGCAGCTCTCACCGGGCATCTGCCGCAGCTCCCGGAAGACACCTGCCGCAGCTCCGGAAAGCTCCCCGTGATAGCCATAAAACAAAACGATGTATACGACAAGATATGATAAACGACAAGATTAAAACAATCGGCCTGCTGGCACTCTCCGTGCTCCTATCGGCGTGCGCGGACGAGATGTCGCTTGGCAATGGCCGTGAGCCGGAGGCCGGGACAAACCCGAACTACCTCCGCCTCACTGTTCGTTGCCCCGACTGCCTTCAGCACCTTATCCCGATTATTGGCATCCGTAGACTGTCCATCGGCTAAAACAGACAAATCACCATTCGTGCGCTCGGCAACGCTTAATTCCTTATGAGGGAGCAATGCTGCCATGCCATATTTTGTCACAGTTGGGAAGATGCCCTCCATACTATGCAGCTCCCCCTTGCTCTGCGTCTCCCGCTGCAGCTGTTCAGCCAAAGAAGCTGCCGTTTCATAGCGGAACGCATCGGAAATAATCACAAAAACACGATTCTCTGCCTGGTTCACACGATTTTTATAGAAATCCACCTGCTGCGGTAGTTCAAGGACATGCCCATAGTTTGCCAGCTCGTCTGCACAAGCATCCGACCAGTTGCGCCCCAGCTGCCCCAAGAACCACTCCGTATACAGGCCTTCCACCTTATCGGTGACCTGCTTGAACAGATCATCCAGACGGTCATTTCCTGCCGTCAGGCTCTTGCCAAAGGCTAAATGGAACTGCCGATAATAGCTATCCATATGATAATAATCTTCTGTGTATTCCTGCCAGACCTTCTGCGGTTCTACCGTATGGAATCCCGCCGAATGATCCAGATGAAACCCCTGCATCCTGGCAATCTGCAGCAGGCCTTCATAATAACAGGCCACGTCATCATACCAGGCCAATGTGCGGCGTTTCTCCACCATAGCAGTGATCAGATCCACATTGATGATCTGATTGCTGATCTCGGTCATCAGCTGAGTAAGGATACATTCATTGATGCAGGGGAACACTTCTGTATCAGCCAATTCCTCCGCTGGCACCTTACTGAACCGCTGCTGCAAACGAAGCTCATCCTCTATGCTACGAGCCAGCACCTCAAACTGCTGACTATCCCCACTATGCACCCATTCAAAGACCAAATCATAGCAGTATTCCTGATGTGATACAGATATAAAGCCGTCCAGCCCACTCAGGTACTCCCTATGCACGGTACGAGTCGCGGCTGTCAGAAGGATATGCGTCATCATCTTCGCCAGCGTCGAGTCATCACCGTCACTATATCCGGTGGCCTGTTTGACCAGCATCCAGAACGGCTTGTCCGCTCCATAGCTTACCAACGCCTGATAGATCGTATTTTGCTCCATCGCCAAGCCGCCAGCCATAACGGCGCAAAGGATACTGTTCGGCTGCGCATCGCTAGTCCCACAAATAGCCCCCATCACACTCAGGTGCATCTGCGAGGCCGTACGAATATCTCGATTCAATCTGGCAAAAGCCTTCCGGCGCGTCTCTGCCCCAAAGAATTTTTTATAAACTTTTGCCAATCTGCGAAAGTCTGGTGCAGCTGGCAGATTGACCTCATTCATCCAAATCGAAATCAAATCTGCCCGGAACTCCTCACTGTACAGCTCAATATTGATCAGCCAGTCATCATCTGGACGGTCATAAGATAGAGGACTGTATACCAGCAGATTACTGGTCGTATCTTCGACGGTAATCTGCTTCTTCACAACGAAGCTGTTGCTGCCGTTCAATACAACCAGCTTTGCATCCTCCAGTTTGATATCCGCCATCTTATCTTCAAACTCACGCTCTTCGTCATACCAAAAGATAA
>URZO01000060.1 GCA_900552465.1 uncultured Parabacteroides sp.
GTGATGACTTATCCTAAGAATCCCTATTACGGCCAGGATTTAATGATTGCCGATATATCATCCGACACATTGTATCAACTATCACCAGACAAAGGGTTGATTCCCCTTTTAACCCGCAAACCGTCGACTCATGCAGTTGAACCTCGGAGTATATGGACACCCTTTTTAACAACCGATAAATTTCTTCAGTTCGGAACGTTTCTTTTGGATTTTAATTCGAAAGGAGGAAAGATTCCGACATTTATGTATGACTTTAAAACCGGCGAAATAAGTAAACTGTCTATCTTGGATGCTGAATTTGCCGTGAAGCCTTATGGATTAGGGGAATGGGATATTGGAGCAACTCCTGCTATTTCCAAAAATATGGCAGCCGAACTGATTCAGGCGCAGTCCATGATAGAGGCTTATCATAAGAAACGATTGGTTGGAAATGGCAATAAAGTAGCGGAGAAACTTGTTGAAGATGACAATCCGGTAGTCAGGATTCTTAAATTCAAATAACAGGATGTGAAACTTTCAGGATGTTTCTTATCTTTGTCTTCATCATGGAACGTAGACATTTTATTACATCCTCTCTCGGAATGCTTCTTTTTATCCTGACGCTTACTTCCTGCGGCAGTAGAAAGCTGCGGGTTGCGTTGCCGGCGGATTTTAAGGGGCCGAAGGAGCTTTCACGGTTGTATGGTGTCCGTTTGACTCCGGATGATAATATTTTCCTATATAATGAAGGGGCGAAATGGTTGGGTGTTCCTCACCGGATGGGCGGAATGACGAAGAAAGGGGTGGACTGCTCCGGATTCATAGCGATTGTATATCGCGAGGTTTATGGGAAACAGTTGGCACGTTCGTCGGCCGATATGCTGAAACATAATTGCAAGAAAGTCAGCCGGGCCAATTTGAAAGAAGGCGATCTGGTGTTTTTCCGGACAGGGAAAGGAAAGAAGAATGTGCCCAATCATGTCGGGATCTATCTGAAAAACGGAAAGTTTATCCATACCAGCACGTCGAACGGCGTTGTCGTGAGCAGCCTGAGTGAACCTTATTATCTCCGGGCGTGGCTTACAGGCGGACGGGTGAGATAAATGTACACTTGTCGTCAATTTTGACTTTTAATTCTTAATTCTTAATTCTTAATTTAAGAACTCTATGTATATTTGCAGCTCAATTAAAAAACATCATTAGAGTATGTTGACGCTTAAAGTAATTACGGAAGAAACAGACCGTGTGATTCAAGGTCTGGAAAAGAAACACTTTAAAGGTGCGAAGGAATGCATTGCAAAAGTGATCGAGCTGAATGATAAAAGACGTAGTGCACAAAATCAATTAGATAAGAACCTGGCAGAGGTGAACTCCACTTCTAAAACCATCGGCATGCTGATGAAAGAAGGTAAAAAGGAGGAAGCCGAGACTGCCAAGCAACGTGTTGCCGAGATCAAGGAAGCCAACAAAGCGATCCAGGCAGAAATGGATCAGGCGGCTGAAGATATGCAGAACCTGCTCTACACCATCCCGAATGTCCCTTACGATGAAGTGCCCGAAGGCGTTAGCGCTGACGATAACAAGGTTGAAAAGATGGGCGGTATGGAAACGGAACTGCCGAAAGACGCACTGCCCCATTGGGAATTGGCAAAGAAATATGATTTGATCGACTTCGACCTGGGTGTGAAGATCACAGGTGCCGGTTTCCCGGTTTATAAAGGACAGGGCGCCCAGTTGCAGCGTGCGCTGATCAACTTCTTCCTCGATGAAGCCCGTAAATCAGGTTATATGGAAATCATGCCGCCGACAGTGGTCAACGCCGTTTCCGGTTATGGCACAGGCCAGTTGCCCGATAAAGAAGGCCAGATGTATCATTGCGAAGTGGACGATCTCTATCTGATCCCGACAGCCGAAGTGCCGGTAACCAATATCTACCGCGATGTGATCCTCGATGAGAAACAGTTGCCGATCAAGAATTGCGCCTATACGCAATGTTTCCGCCGCGAAGCCGGTTCATACGGTAAAGACGTGCGCGGGTTGAACCGCCTGCACGAGTTCTCTAAAGTGGAACTTGTCCGTATCGACAAGCCGGAACATTCCAGACAGTCCCACCAGGAAATGCTGGATCATGTGGAAGGCTTGCTCCAGAAGTTGGAACTTCCGTATCGCATCCTGCGTCTCTGCGGTGGCGATATGAGCTTTACGGCTGCCCTTTGTTTCGATTTCGAAGTCTATTCGGAAGCACAGAAACGTTGGCTGGAAGTCAGCTCCGTATCTAACTTCGATAATTACCAGGCAAATCGTCTGAAATGCCGTTATCGTGACGAAAACAAAAAGACTCAGCTTTGCCATACGCTGAATGGTAGCGCATTAGCCCTGCCGCGTATCGTTGCCGCTTTGCTGGAAAACAACCAGACACCGGAAGGAATCCGTATTCCGAAAGCATTGGTACCGTATACCGGCTTTGATATGATTAAGTAAAAAGGCTTTATATAAAGTGCGAACGGATGAGTCGTACTGATGAAAACGGGATAAAAGTAAAAAATACTTTTATTCCGTTTTTCTTTTGGTTAATTCTTATTGATATCTAATCGGATTTATATAAGTTTGCGTCTTGAACTTTGAATTGGAATATGGTCGAGAGTAATGCCGGAAAAATACAAGATGACATGTTTATGGTCAGATTAATCAGAGCGGGGGATCAGCAAGCCTTTGAGTATCTGTTCAAAACGTATTTTGTCCCTCTGTGTCGTTTTGTCCGTATCTATATAAAAGAGAATGGAGTCGCAGAGGAGTTGGCACTCGATGTTTTTACTTCTGTGTGGGAGAAACGGGAGAACCTGGACATCAAATTAACTTTGAAATCTTATCTTTTCCAAGCTGCGCGCAACAGGGCCATGAATTATTTAAGAGATAATGATCGTTTTGTTGCCGTATCGGACTGGTCGTTATTCGAACGCTTTGAGATAGATGACTCCCTGGAGTTGAAAGAGTTGGAACGTCTGATTGCTGAAGCTATTTGTTCCCTTCCCGACAGATGTCGAGAAATATTCCTGAAAAGCCGCACCGAATATCTTTCCAATAAAGAGATTGCCGAGAGTCTAAATGTCTCCGTTAAGAATGTAGAGGCGCAAATCACGAAAGCGTTAAAGCTGATAAAGGCATATTTGGGAGACTCGTATACCTATTTCTGGTAAAAAGATTTAATTTTTTTTGATTTTAGAGTAGGGTTCTCTCTCTTTGATGTGTCATACATAAAAAGAAAAGTGTATGACGGACAAAATAATTCCCTGGGATTTAATTATTTCTCATCTGAAACAGGAAACAGATAAGAAAGAGGAAGCAACCCTGAATGAATGGAGAAATTCTGGCGGGAATGAATCTTTGTTCATGGAGCTGGAGTCACTTTGGAGGGAGATACAGGCCGAAGCCGGGGAATATGATTCGGACGTGTCATACTATTGGAAACGGATGGAAGCCCGCATGCAGGTAAAACGGAAAGTCTATACGATTCCGGTTTTGAAATACCGGATTGCAATGGTTGCCGCTTCTTTACTGCTTGTCCTGTCGATCTCAATTTCTTTTTTTGCCGGTCGGATAACGGGAAGGCCAGAAGTTGCCTCGCAGACCTATTCGGCTTTGAATGGAAAATCGCAGATGGTCTTGCCAGATGGCAGTTCTGTCTGGTTGAATATCGGTTCCACACTTTCCTATAAAACCTCTTTTACGGGAAAGCGTGAAGTTTGGCTGGAAGGGGAAGCCTTGTTTGATGTTAAAAAAGACAGCGAACACCTATTCACGGTCCGGACGAAAGATATCAGCGTAAACGTCTACGGAACCCGCTTCAACGTGAAAGCATATCCTGATAGCCCGGATTTGAGAGTGGCTTTACTGGAAGGAAAGATTTCCTTGCAGAAGGGGAAAGAAGAAACGTATATGAAGCCGGGAGAACTGGCTATGATTGATAGAAAAGCAGATAAGATCCGGGTGAATCCGGCAGATGTACATTTTGAATCATGCTGGGCAGACAAGTCCTGTTCGTTTGAAGCCAAGCCGCTGGATTATATCTGTAAGTATCTGGAGCGTTGGTATAGTATAAGTATTGACCTGGACCCTGCCATTGCTCAAACGAGGTATACTTTTACCATAACGGATGAACCGCTTGAAACAATTCTGCAGATTATGTCGCGGATTAATCCGATACAATACTCTTTCGAGGAGGATAAACATGTGATTATATCGGAAGTCAAACCATTAAAAAGATAATGCCTATGAAATAATACGAATTGAATAACACAAATAAGGCACGGAACAAAGTCCATGCCTTACGTGGAGTAATTCTCCAACAAGAAAACACCGTGAGTTCTTTTCTGATTTGGTCGTCTGATACTGAACTCATTAATGTTAACTTTAAATTCACGCAAAGATATGAATAATATAAAGATGTTATCGAAAAAAAGGATGTCTTTTCTATCCTTTATTTTTCTGCTGTTAGTCTCATCCTATGTGCACGCCGATAATGCAAACGAGAAAATAACAGTGTCTTTTTCTAAAATCCCTTTATCGGAAGCAATCAAGAAAATAGAATCGGTCAGTGGTTATACCTTCTTTTATGATGTGGATAAAACTGATCTGAAGCAGGAAGTCAGCCTTCGGGTGAACAGCCAGGATATTGAAATGGCCATAGACCGTATGCTGAAGCCAACCAATCTGCAATTCGAAATCAATAATCGTCAAATCGTCCTGGTGCCAAAGCAGGTTCGGCAAACAGAGCCGGTACAAAATGTGCGCGGCCGTGTGGTCGATGAAAACAGCGAGCCTGTTATCGGAGCTAATGTTTCGGTTAAAGGTACGGTAAACGGTACTATTACGGATGCGGAAGGACGTTTTAACTTGTCAAATGTACCGGCTAATGCGATCTTGCTGATTACTTATATTGGTATGGAATCGCAGGAAATTGCCTTGAAAGGCAATACGGCAATCAATGTTGTGTTGAAAGAAGATGCCGTCGCCTTGTCCGACGTCGTGATTGTGGGCTACGGTGTGACGAAGAAAGCTGATCTGACCGGCGCCGTATCTTCTGTTTCCCTCGACGATGTTTCCCGCCAGCCGGTACTTCGGATAGAAGAGGCGTTGCGCGGTAAAGCGCCGGGTGTCCAGATCACGCAGACTAACGGTGCGCCCGGTTCCAATATGAGGATTCGTATCCGTGGTACGAACTCCGTAAACGGTAGTAACGATCCGCTTTATGTTGTGGACGGTTTCTTGGGGGCCGATTATTCAATGCTTAATCCGAACGATATCGAATCGATTACGATATTGAAAGATGCTTCAGCCACTTCCATGTACGGATCGCAGGGTTCGAACGGTGTTGTTTTGATTACAACAAAGTCGGCGAAAGAAGGCGAGATGAAAGTGGAATATAATGGTTTTGTCAGTTTCGATCAGCCTTTCCGTAAGTTGGATGTGCTGGATGCAACCCTGTATAGGAGAGTCTTTAATGAGCGGTTGGTGGCACTTGGCAACGATCCCTATTATTCAGAGACGGAATTATCTGCTAAGGGAAAAGGAATCAACTGGCAGGATGAAGTGTTGCGCTCGGCTGTTTCCCAAAATCATCAGTTGGCGATTAGCGGCGGACAGAGCAAAATCAAATACTATCTCTCTGCTTCTTATGTGAACCAGGAAGGTGTTGTAGAGAATTCTTTCCATAAGAAATATGGTTTCACCGGTAATATAACTTCCAAGGTGAGGGATAATTTTGATGTCGTATTCAACCTGAACGGGAATTATTACGAATCTAAGAATCTGAATACTGCTACTTACAATGGTCATCCGGTGAGTGCCGCCCTGTTGTATCCGCCAGATGAGCGCATCTTTGATGATAATGGTAAATATGAAACTCCAGGAGGGCTTTATGGAAATGTCGGAACCAATCCCGTTTGGTTGTTGCATAACGGAGATGAAGACGGTTATGGCTTTAAGGTGTTGGCAAATCTGCAATTGAACTGGACGATTATTGACGGTTTGAAACTTTCCGTAAGCGGTGGTGCCAACTTGATATCCACTAAAAGTACCTCGTTGGATTTGAATAATAAAAATGCTTCCGTGACGACAGCTATTGCACAAGCTTATGACGGAATGGTTGTCGCCTATCAGAATACGAACCAGTTGGCCTACAGTAAAACGTTTAATGGCATCCATAAATTGGATGCAACATTGGTGTATGAACAACAGAAATATATCAACCGTCAGTTGGGCGCATATGTGACTGGTTTCTCGACAATCGCCTTAGGCGTGAACAATCTTGGATTGGGAGCTAACCAGACAGCCTCCAGCGGTTATACGGAATGGTCGTTACAGTCTTATTTGGGGCGTGTCAATTATACTTTGATGGACCGGTATTTGTTTACGGCTTCCATGCGTATAGACGGTTCATCTAAATTTGCAAAAGGGAATAAATACGGATATTTTCCTTCCGGTGCAGTGGCTTGGAGACTTTCGGATGAGCCGTTTATAAAGGATATGAATATTTTCCGGAATTTGAAGCTACGTGGAAGTTACGGCCACGTCGGAAGCCAGGCTATCAATCCTTATGCAACATTACAGAAAATGTCGAGCGGAAATGGCCAGGGAATGAACTATCAATTCGATAATGCATCGAGTTCGATCGGCGTTGCTCCGTCTTCACCTGCCAACAGGGAGCTGAAATGGGAAACGACGAAGCAGACGAATGTCGGTCTGGACTTTGCCGTGCTGAATGGACGGTTGAGTGGTGCGGTGGATTATTATTATAAAAAGACTGTCGACTTATTGTTTAATGTTTCCGTTCCGGATTATCTGTATGGAGGTTCGATTTTGAAGAATGTCGGTTCCATGCGTAATAAAGGATGGGAGTTTATGCTGACAGGTGTTCTGGCCGATAGTAAGGACTGGTTTGTCGAGACAAGCGCTACGTTGAGTTTGAACCGTAATAAGGTGCTGAATATGGGTGAAGAGGAAGAGATATTCGTAAATTCGAGCTACGGCTCCCGTGTTTATACCGGATATTCGGTCTTGCACGTAGGTGAACCGATCGGACAAATGTACGGATTGCAATATCTGGGAACCTGGAAAAGCAGCGAAGCGGCAGAAGCTGCTAAGTATGGAGCTGTTCCGGGCGATAGCAAATATGCCGACCTGAATGGAGATCACACGATCAACGGGGAAGACATGTCGGTGATCGGCCATGCGCTGCCGAAGTTTACCTATTCCTGGAATACGACTGTTTCCTATAAGAACTGGGATTTGAATATACTTTTCAATGGGGTGCAGGGAAATGATATTTGGAATTTTACACGTGCCACAATGAATACAGCCTATGTGCCAACCGATGTAGCTGTACTGAATCGCTGGAGCCCGACAAATGAGAATTCGAATTATCCGGAATTCAGCAATTCGAACAGGAATGAAACGCAATCGGATCGCTGGCTTGAGAACGGCAGTTATTTGCGTTTAAGTAACTTGACTTTGGGGTATACTTTCAATCAGTTGAAAAGAAATACATTCGTACAGGAAGCAAAGTTGTATGTCAGTGCACAGAATCTGTTTACGATTACGAAATATTCCGGATATAACCCGGAATCCAATATGAGCGGGAATAACGATACAGCTTTCGGGTATGACGCTTCCGGTTATCCGGCTGTCCGGTCGTTTATGGTCGGTGTCAAGTTTGCATTTTAATAAATCAACTTTAAATTATTGAGATATGAATACATTAAAATATATAGTTTCATCTATTCTCGGAGGTGCTTGCTTCTTGGGTTTGTTTGGCGGTTGCCAGAGTTTGGATGAGAATCCTGCGGGAACGTTGGTCGCCGATTCCTATTTCTCTACGGAAGAAGATTTAGATGCCGCGCTGACGGGAGTTTATGCACAGTTGGCTTCCAATCGTTGGGGCGGATTGGGGCATACGAATATTTGGGTCCCTCTGATGGGAGCGGACGATCTGACTTCGCAAGCCGGTAAACCGGATTATGTACAGTTCGACACTTTCAATCCTTCGTCTACGAATGACGGTTTGAAAGCCGCTTCGTGGACAGCACCTTTCAGGGTTGTTTTCGCAGCCAATAATCTGTTGAATAATGTCGATAATATGACCATTGCAGAATCAGCAAAGACAAAGGCCAAGTCGGAAGCGTGTTTCTTGCGTGCCTGGTCTTATTTCTGGATGGTCCGTGTTTTCGGTGAAATACCGTTGCAATTGGATAACACGATGAATTATAATTTACCCAAGTCTTCGATCAAAGAGGTTTATACGCAGATTATAGAGGATTTGCAGTATGCGATTGATAATCTCCCGGACGAATTGCCGGCCAGTGTCGGACGTCCGTGTAAGATGTCGGCCAAAGGTGTATTGGCCCAGGTTTATCTGATGATGGCAGGTTATCCGCTCAACGAAACGGATAAATATGCTTTGGCCGCTAAGGAAGCGAAGGATGTGATCGACAGCGGCCTTTACTATCTATTAGAGAATTTTGCCGATTTATGGAAATGGGATTCGGACGGAAATCCTGAAATCCTGTGGGCTATAATCTTCTGTAACTTTAATGATTGCGGAAACCAGAATATGAATACGTTCACGGGGCTGAATACACAGCCGAGCGAGGAAAATGGATGGGACCAGGTGTTTTGTGAGATCGGCTTCTTCAACCGTTTCCCGGAAGGACCGCGTAAGGACGCAACTTACCTGACGCTTTTCACAAGCCGTACGGATGGTGCACAAACGCCTTGGCAGGAAAGTACTTTCAAACACCCGTTCCTGGCTAAATATCGTGATGGGATGGTGCCGAACGAACCGAACTACAGCGGTAGCGACCACATGGGTGGCCGTGACCTGAACTACCTGCGTTTCGCTGAAATTCTGCTGATCTACGCCGAGGCACAGGCAATGGCTGACGGGGCGCCGAATGCGATGGCTTACGATTGTGTGAATAAAGTTCGTCGCCGTGCCGGGCTGGAAGATCTGCCGGCCGGTCTGAACCAGACTGCTTTCCGGAATGCCGTGATCGATGAGAAGGGATGGGAATTATGTGGCGAATACTGCCGCTGGTTCGATCTTGTCCGTACGGAAAAGGTGGAGGAGATGGCGCAATATAAAGATGCCGATGACCTGAAACCGCAAGGTTCGATCGACAAGAGCAAGTATTTTGCTCCGATTCCTTATACGGAGGTCTTGTTGAACCCTGCGTTGGGTAATTGATAAGTATAAAACAGGCTGTCGGGGCTCCCGCCGACATGTTTCTTCGTCGAAACAGGCTGTCGGGGCTCCCACCGACGCTTTTTTACGTTAAAAGATGCTTTCCGGATGACTCATTCGGATAAACCTGTTACATTTAGGGAAAAATTCCTGTAAATATTACAATTATGAATAAAACAGTTTTAATTCTCTTACTCGTTTGCCTGTCCGTTTGCGCTGCACAGGCACAGATTTCCTGGCCGGACGGTAAAAAAGCTGCCATAGTATTGACCTACGACGACGGGCTGAAATCCCAGCGCGATATCGTGATGCCCCAACTGGAAGCGAAAGGTTTTCGGGGAACCTTTTTCCTTTATGGCCAGGTCGTGAAAGATAGCGACGTCCCCGAATGGCGCGAAGCTGCGCGGCGCGGGCACGAATTGGGCAACCACAGCCTTTTTCACCCCTGCCTGGCCGGAACTGTTGAAACATCATCTTCCTCACTCTGCCGTTCCCTCGAATGCTATTCGGTGAAAGACATGCTGACGGAGATCGGGATGATGAACAGTTTCCTTTATGCCATCGACGGGAAAAAGGAACATGCCTATGCCTATCCTTGCGGACAAAGCGTAGCCGGGGGAGAGGATTATTCCCGGCCTTTGCTGGACTCCGGACTGGTCAAGTATTGCCGTGGAGCTGCCGGGCGGCATGTGGTGGAAGATGCGAAGACACTGAATTTTGCATTGATCCCGACTCTTCCTGCCTTGACCGGATGCAAGGCTGACGATCTGATCAAATATGTACAGGACGCACTCGACAAACACGGACTCGGCATCATCGTCTTTCATGGCGTTGGCGGCGATTATCTGACGGTCAATGCGGCCGAACACCAGATGCTGGTCGACTTCCTGGCTGCCCACTCCGATGAAATTTGGGTCGGAACATTCTCTGAAGTGCTCGATTATGTAGCTGAACAGGCAAAGAAATAGAAATCAATTTTATTATAGGAAAAACCAATGTATATACGAATATTCCTGATAATTGTCACCTTATTGTTCCCTGCCGTTCGATCCGGTCTCAGGGCACAGGCATCTATTATAAAGATAACGGAAGATATGGTGACGGATGAATCCGGCTCCGGCGACTATATGTCATGGTTCGACGAGCAGGATATGAGTAAAAAACCGGTTACCCGGTGGATCACTTCTGGCAATGTGAATTGCTGGCCGGCCGGGTTGGTGATCGATTTGAAACGGATATACCGCATCGACGCCGTTTATGTGTTCGACGCTCCGAAGTCTTATCGTGTGGAAGGCGGCTATCTGAAAGTTTCGGGCGGGCGTCCTTTCGAATGGTGCGACTCGGTCAGGCAACCCCTCCGCAATGGCGGGAAGTGGGTGAAAATCGCTTGTCCGATGCAAACTCGCTATATCCAGTTGCAGAAGAATGCAACCGTCAAGTGTAACCTCGACGGGCAATACCCGGAGAATTGTGACCTGGCCATCAATGAGATTCTGATAGAAGGCGAGCCGCTCGGCGATCTCGAACCTGTGGCCAAACCTGCCGGAAAGCGTCCCGAACCTTGTCCGATGGATCTTTTCATCGGTATGAATTCCTATATCAATACCCCGGATAAGGCACACGAAGCGGTAGGTTGTGTCCGCGAATACCGGCCTTGGGGTTGGAATGGCGTGACGGATCTCCAAACCCCTATTTCATGGGCGACTTTGCGGGATGGCAACAGTGATGATTATTACAGGAAACTGAAAGACATGGGTGTCGATTGCGTCCCCTGCATACACCGTCATGTGGATGCGAAAAACCAGGCCGAGCGCATCCCTGATTTTGGAGGTGATCCCGCTAAGCCCGAGACATACCGTGTCATGGCCGATTATTCTTTCCAATATGTCGCACGCTATGGTTCCCGGAAGATACCCGACCGCTTGCTGCGTACCACAGAAGCTGCTCCGAAGAAAAGCGGCCTCGGCTTGATCCGGTATTTTGAGAACTGGAACGAAGGAAACCGTGAATGGGGCGATCCTGGGGAGCATTTCAATCCCTATGTGTTTTCCGCCTTTTGCAGTGCCTCCTACGACGGCCATCTGGGAACAATGGGCGAAGGCTTCGGAGTAAAGCAGGCCGATCCGGATATGAAGTATGTATTCGGCGGCTTGGTCGGTTTGTCCCTTAGTTATATCCAGGCCATGAAGCTGTGGTCGGATTACTACCGCAACGGTTCTTTTCCAGCCGATGTCATCAATGTGCATCATTATTGTAACACACGTGGCAAGCAGCATCCGAAAGAAACAGCCTACGGGATCAGTCCGGAGGAAGACGGGTTGAAGGAAAAACTGGAAAAGCTGGTGAAGTGGCGGAATGCCAACCTGCCGGACAAAGAGATCTGGCTCACCGAATTTGGTTGGGACACTGATCCGAACACCTACCAGTCCGCCGCCAAAGGCCATAGGCTTTATCCGGACGGAATCACCATGAACGAGATACAGGGGCAGTGGCTTGTCAGAGCTTACCTTGCCGGTTCGGCTGTCGGGCTGGACCGCATGATGATGTTTTTGGCCAACGACATAAAAGGCTATACCCTGGGGGTGTACGGAAGTTGCGGGTTCTTTACGGTGGATGGCGAATACAAACCATCCTGGTATTACGTCAAAACAATGAAAACAGCCCTTGCTGGTATGGTGTTCGATGCCGAATGTGCATCGGGTAATAAGGATATTTGTGTGTATCGCTATAAAGACCGGAACACCGGAAAGCTGGCTTATGCCCTCTGGTGTCCGACCAGCGACGGGACACGCAAAGACCGCTACCAGCTTCGCCTTGACTATCCTTCTGCCAAAGAGGCTGTACAGGTTTCTCTGGAGGATAAGAAAGATTTTGGTGAGAAACGAACGCTTTCCGTCAAAGCCGGCAAGGTGGAAGTCGATGTCAGTGAGCGCCCCGTCTTTATCCTTGTTGATCGGCCGGAGGAGGACGCTTCTCAGGTAAAGGTGGACACTTCCGGAGATTTTATCACCTATGTTTCCCCGTATTATGCCCTTTCCTGGGCAAAAGATTTTCCGATGATGTCTTATTTCAATGTCGAATCGGGCGGAAGGAACAGGCGTTATCAGGACAAGTCGCTGCTGCGTCCCGGAAAAGGCGGATGCCTGATAGGAGAGGGTGAAAGTTCTTTCGGCAAACAGGCACCTGCGATTTGCGACGGTTGGAAAACGGTTTATGAAGATGTGCCTCTTGGGAGGAAGAATCGGCTGGATTGTGTTGTCGAACCTTCGGGTGACAGGCGTTTCAGCCTGTCTGTCCGGAGTGTGTCGGATGCTATCGAAGGCGAGTTTTTCCGTGTGCATACTGCTCCCGATATTTCTCCGGTTTCCGTATGGGCGGAGAAAACAACGCGGGAACCCTCTTCTCAATATGATACTCCTGTTTCTATCTATACACCGGAAATCATAAAAGCCTCTTTCCGCCTTCCCGCTGTTTTGCATTTCCCCGACTGCGGGTTGGTGAAGGTTGAAGCTGACGATCCCGACATTTATCTGCAGGAACATTTCGTGCCGGACTACGACAATACCGGGCTCAACCTCGGCCCTTTCAATCGTGGAGGGCATGCCTGGCGGAAGTCCGTCCACACAGGTTCGGTCATCCTGTCTTTCCATTCGGAGAAACCGTTGAAGGAGGCCGGATTAACCTTTACGGTGCTCGAAGAAAACTATCCGCAGCTTCCGGGCTGCGACTTCTCGGACGCCCGCTTCGACGGCTTGAAGCGTTGCTGGCAGAACACATTTACGGTCAATCCTATCCATCAGTCGATGGGTGATAACATCCTTCTGGAAGGTGTCGGTCACCTGGCTCTGGCGTTTAAGGCGGATATGATTCCCTTCACGCCCGCTTTGTCCGGGACGTATTCGGTTTGCGACGCCTTGCGTACTTCCATCGAAGTGGCCTTGCGCGAACGGATCGGCGAAAACAACCGCCTTGGCGGAGGTTACGGGTGGGAAAGTACTGAAGTGACGCTGATCTCCCTCTATGACTACCTGTTAGCGACGAACGATTGGGCTTTTATCCGGCGCTATCAGGATGAGATTTCCCGGCTTGTACGCGGTGTCCTGGCTACTGATACGGATGGAGATGGTATTTTTGAATCTCCTTTTCACGGGAATTATATGACTCCGAACCGCGAAAGCCTGAATTGGTGGGACGATTTTGCATTCGGGCATAAAGACGCTTATGTCAACTTGCACGCCTATCGTGCTTTGACCGGAATGCAGAAAGTGCTAAACCTGCTCGGTCTGCCGGATGAAGCGAAGGCGGTCGGTACTCAGCTCGATAAGTTCCGTTCGGCCTTTGATTCCACATTCTATAATCCGGAAACCGGAATGTATGCCGGATGGATCAGTCGTGACGGGAGAGTGCACGATTACCAGTTCACCTTTATCAGTTCGATGGCGATCAACGAAGGCTTGGTGCCCGAAAAGCGTGCCCGCCAAATCCTACAAAAGATGTTGAAGAAGCTGAAGGAGGAGGGATATGATTATGTCTACGGCATACCCGGCCCGCTTGTTCCCGTAGCCAAAGAGGACTTAGGAACCTGGGAGGAAATGACTCGCTGGGGACGCTACGAAAATGGCGGCCTTTGCGGTCAGGCGGCTTATCATTTCATTCAGGCATTATATAACGTCGGAATGCGCCGTGATGCCGACGAGATTCTTTTCACCATGATGGCAACTTACGAGCGCGAATATACCCATTCCGGCGTATTCACCGGCTATCTGCAAAGTGTAGACTGGCGGACAAAAGGAGGGGCTCCTACCGGATATAATTACCTGGCTGATAATTACTACTTCCTGCTTGCTGCCGTTACGGGATATTACGGAGTTAAATACCCTGAGCTGCAGGCTCCGTCTACCGATCCCGCTTATGCCGCGACGCTCTACGGTGACCGCCTGTTTGACGAAGACTGGAAGTTCTGCGAAGATTCCGTGGTGGATGCCTCCGGTATCTCCTTCGACGACTCCAGTTGGCGCACACTCACGCTTCCGCACGATTTCAGCATCGAACGCCGCTATCCGGAGGACGACCGACACGTTGGCCCGTTTGTAAAAGGGATCAAGGATTCGGTCTCCACCGGAAATATTCCAGGTGGGACAGGTTGGTATCGCAAGCGTTTCATATTGGACGAATGGACTTCCCGACAACAGGTCGGTATCCGTTTCGATGGTGTGATGGAACGTTCGGATGTCTGGATCAACGGGCATCACCTCGGTTTCCATCCTAATGGATATATGCCTTTCGGCTATGATCTGACTCCTTTCCTGAATCCTGCCGGAAAAGAGAACTTGATTGTAGTCCGCGCCTTTAATCCCGGCGATAACAGCCGGTGGTATCCCGGATCGGGCATCTACCGGCATGTCAGGCTGGCTGTCTCCGGTAAGCTCTTTATTCCGGATGATGAGGTACAGGTACAGACACCCGAAATCACGCCCGCACAAGCAAAAGTGGACATCACTCTTCCTGTCCGGAACCTGACGGATGCAGAGGCGGATGTGGTTGTACAGCTTACGCTGGCCCAACCCGATGGGACTGCCGTCGAGACGAAAGAATATCCCGGCAAGATCGGTGCAAACGGGTCGGAGACTTTCCGGCTTACAGCTGAAGTGGAGCGGCCGGAACTATGGTCGGTCGACTGTCCTGCCTTGTATGAAGCCCGCATCCGGATTCTCTCTTCAGGTGAAACGACCGATTTCTACCGGACTGCTTTCGGCATCCGTTCGCTGGATTTCTCTGTGGACAAAGGTTTTTTGTTGAACGGCATCCCTGTTAAGTTGAAAGGGGCTTGTCTGCATCATGATAACGGCCTGTTAGGGGCAGCCGCTTATGACGGTGCGGAAATGCGCAAGGTGCGCCTGCTGAAAGAAAACGGCTTCAATGCCATCCGCACCAGCCATAACCCGCCTTCCAAACAGTTTCTCGATGCCTGCGACCGTTTGGGGATGCTGGTGATTGACGAGGCTTTCGATATGTGGGAACATCCCAAGCGCGACCAGGATTATCATCTCTTTTTCCGGGAACATGCGGCACGGGATCTGGCGTCGTTCGTGAAACGTGACCGTAATCATCCCAGTGTCATTATCTGGAGTATCGGCAACGAGATATACGAGCGTGCCGATAGCTCCGGGCTCAGGATTGCCGCCGAATTGGTTTCGGTTGTGAAGTCCCTCGATACGACCCGCCCCGTCACGCAGGCGATTTGCGCTTTCTGGGAACAGAAAGGGCGTGTGTGGGAAGAATCCGCCCCGGCGTATGCCCTGCTGGATTTGGGTGGCTACAATTACGAAATAGGGCGTTACCTTTCCGACAATAGGGCGCATCCTTTCCGGATAATGGTCGGCACCGAAAGTTTCCCTATCGAGACGCTTGAAAACTGGCAGGCGGCAAATCTTTATCCCTTTGTGTTGGGAGATTTTGTCTGGACCGGAATGGATTATATAGGAGAGGTCGGAATCGGTAATTTTAGTTACACCCGTGACGACAGGCCCTATTCGACGCCCACCCGTTCGTGGCCCTGGTATCTGTCCAATTGTGGTGACCTGGATATAAACGGAGATAAGAAACCGCAGTCTTTCTTCCGTGATGTGGTGTGGAGAAGAAGTGATCTGGAACTGCTTGTCCATGCTCCTGTCCCCGCAGGTGAGCGCGAAGTGATCAGCAAATGGGGCTGGCCGGACGAACAGCCTCATTGGAACTGGCGGGGGCATGAAGGGGAAACGCTGAATGTCCGTGCTTACTCGCGCTGTGACTCCGTGCGGCTGTATCTGAATGGGAAGTTGTTGGAGACGAAGGCCGTAACCGGTAAGTTAGTTGCAGCCTTTGATGTCCCCTTCTCTGCGGGCGAACTTCTTGCTGTCGGTATAAAAGAGGGGCGGGAGGTCGTACGTAAATCGTTGCGAACAACCGGCCGGCCGCATCATATCGTGCTGGTTCCGGAGAAGACAACGGTAGCAGCCGATCCGAATGACCTGGCTTTTGTGCAGGTTCGCGTCGTGGATGAGGAGGGACGTGTAGTACCTGATTGTCCGGCTCGTATTCGGTTCTCAGTGGAAGGAGAGGGCACTTTGCTTGCCTCCGGTAATGCTGCGCCGGATGATATGGAGAGTTTCCGCAATCCGGCATGCACTACGTATCAAGGAAAGTGCCAGGTTATTTTGCAACCTGGCACGAAGAGCGGAACGATGCGACTGAAAGTTTCAGTAGAAAGAATGCCCGCTGTGGAGATGGAAATCAACGTTGCTTCGGTCAGATATGAACCGATGTTTGTCAGATGAACAGGTTCACATTCGCTTCCTCCGCCCGTTCGAGGTAGGAAGCTACACCGCCCAGCGTGACGTTGTCCAGCAGTTCCTCTTTCTGTATGCCCATAACGTCCATGCTCATGGTGCAGGCAATCATTTCGATGCCATTGTCTACGGCTTGTTGTATGAGGCTTTCCAAGCTGTCGATCCGCTTCTTTTTCATGATGAGGCGCATCAGCCGGCTTCCGGCGCCGCCCATATTCATTTTCGACAGTTTGAGCTTTCCGCTGTGGGCCGGGAGCATCCAGCCGAACATTTTGCCGAAAAGGTCTTTTGAGACGGCTGGTTTCCGGTGTTTCTTGATGATGTCCAGTCCCCAGAAGGTGAAGAACATTGTCACTTTCCGGCCTGTCGATGCCGCTCCGTTGGCAATGACGAAGGAGGCCAATGCTTTGTCGAGGTCGTCACTAAAGACGATCAGCGTCTTGTTGTCGGCCGCCTTGCCCGGAAGGTTGCAAACCTCCTGCTTCTCCTGTTTGCGGATTGTGGCGGCAACTACTCCGTTTTTATTTTCCAGTGATACCAGTTCGGCACCGGTCATTTTGCACCAGGAGGCTACATCTTTGCCGAAAGCCTGGTCGGTGGCTGTAATCAGGAGCTGTTCGCCTGCGCCGAGTGTCGCATAGTTTTTCTTTAGTTGCATCACGGGCCCCGGGCACATCAGTCCGCAGGCGTCTACTTTCAGGGTGGTGGCTTGAGACGCCGCACAGCCGCAGTTTGCAGCCTGCGATGAGTTTGCCGGGCAATCGTCTATCTCTTTAACAGGGGCGGTCGCTACGCTCCATGTCTTGTAACCTCCGGACAGGTTGCGCACATTTGTAAATCCGTTCTGTGTCAGGATGCGATAGGCCAGATAACCACGCAACCCGACGGCACAGGTCACGACGATCGGTTTCTCTTTCGGCAGTTCGGCAAGATGTTCGCGCAGTTCGTCTACCGGGATATTGATAAAACCGGGGATCGTACCTAATTTGTATTCCTCGCGTGTACGGACATCGAGCCGTATCGTGTCGGCGGATAGTCCGGCTATTTCGCGCCAGTGGATGATCCGGGATTTTCCCTTCAGTATATTCTCGGCAACGAACCCTGCCATATTCACCGGGTCTTTAGCAGACGAGTAGGGGGGAGCATAGGCGTGTTCCAATTCAATAAGGTCGTAGACCGTTCCACCGCGTTGGATCACCTGTGCCAGCATCTCGATCCGTTTGTCCACTCCTGCGAAGCCGACTACTTGCGCCCCTAACAACTTCCCGCTTTCTGGAGCAAACAGTATCTTGACAGACAGCGGAATAGCGCCGGGATAGTAGCCCGCATGCGACGCGCTATGTGTGTAGGAAGACAGATAAGCGATCTTCTCCCGTTTCAGCAACTTGGCATTGGCGCCGGCAGTGGCAACCGTCAGGTCGAACACTTTGGCGATAGATGTGCCCATCGTTCCCGGATACACTTCTTTGTTTCCGTATACGATATTGTCGGCCACGATACGTCCCTGTTTGTTGGCCGGTCCTGCCAGCGGGATGAGGGCCGGCTTGCCGGTCACGAGGTGGCGTACCTCTACGGCATCGCCAAGGGCATAGATGTCCGGGTCGGAAGTCTGCATATATTCATTGACGGCAATGCCTCCCAACGATCCGAGAGACAGGCCGGCCTCTTTTGCCAGTCTGGTTTCCGGGCGTACGCCGATGCTAAGCAATACCATGTCGGTCGCAATTTGTTTGCCGCTGCGCAGGTGTACGGTCACACCGCCATCCTTTTCCTCGAATCGGCTGACGCCATCTTCAAGATGCAGGCCGACTCCTTTGTCTGTCAGTTGCTGGTGTACGATTGCTGCCATCGAGAAGTCTAACGGGGCCATCACCTGGTTTGCCATTTCCACTACATCGACGTGGATTCCTTGTTCATGCAGGTTCTCTGCCATCTCTAAGCCTATGAATCCGCCGCCCACAACAACGGCACGTTTGGGCTTTTCTTCATTGACGTATGCCTTAATCGTGTCTGTGTCAGGCACGTTGCGTAGGGTGAATATCTTTTTGCTTCCGATTCCTTCGATGCCCGGGCGGAGCGGTTCGGCACCCGGCGAGAGAACCAGCTTGTCGTAACTTTCCGTATAGCTCTCGCCGGTGGATAGGTTCTTCACTTCGACCTCTTTTTGGTCCGGACGGATGGCAGTCACCTCCTGTTCGGTGCGGATGTCGATGCGGAAACGGTTTGTAAAGCCTTTTACCGTCTGCACGAATAGTTTCTCACGGCTGTTGATCGTGCCACCTATGTAATAAGGTAGTCCACAGTTTGCATACGATACATATTTACCTCGTTCAAACAGGATGATATTGGCCTTTTCGTCCATCCTGCGCAGGCGTGCTGCTACGGTAGCACCTCCGGCTACACCTCCGATAATCAAGTACTTCATATTGTTATAGTTGTTTATGTTTATTGTACATATTTGCTAATAGAAAGTTTTTGGGTAAAAAAAGGGATCAACCCTTTTCCATACAAGCTTTCAGTTTCCCGAACAGTCCGTCGAAGCGCAGCTCCGCGTTCATCATTTGCCGTATTTTCTCTTTCCCGTTAGGGGTGAGAGAGAAGAACATCTGCCGTTTGTCGTTCTTATTGATATTGCGGCGGATATAGCCTTTGTTCTCAACTGCTGTAATTACTTTCGAGACGCGCGAGTTCGACAGGCCGATGTATTCGCTGATCATCCCGGCCGATTTCGTCTCGCCGTCTTTCAAGCAGCAGAGCAGCATGGCCTCGTTGATTGTAATATCGTGTACTTCGGCAAATGCTTTCTCGAATTGATATAATGTTTTGTATATATCTTTAATAGCACAAATTGATTCCATGTTCTTGTATGTTGTTGACGGATGCAAAGATATATATTATTTTTAATATGAATAGTGTTTAGTGGAAAATATTTATTTCAGATATGAATATTTCTTTTTGGAACTGTCGGAAAACAAAAAAAGAGAATAGAGCATATCTATTCTCTTTTTCCTGTAAGAAGTAAGAATTCGTTTAGTCTCTATTAGAGAAGTATTTCATAAACTGCGACCGTTCGTACATGGCCGGGTTCGGGATGTTGGCATAGTTCAGCTTGCCTTTAAACTGGTCGAGCGATTGGTAATGTGCCTGGTGCATCCATTCCTCTATGCAGGTAAGAACCTGTGAGATGATTTCAGCCCCATGCGTGTAAACTGCGCTACACATCTGTACGGCAGATGCGCCTGCCAGCAGGCATTTGACAACATCTTCCCAGTCGTGTACCCCTGTAGAGGAAGCGATACTGATTCCGGGTATTTTGCCGGAGACAATAGCTGTCCAGCGAAGCGTATCACTCAGGTCGGAATGGTTGCTGAATACGTTACCGGATACGATTTGCATGTTGTTGATGTCGATGTCCGGTTGGTAGAAACGGTTAAACAGGACAATGCCGTCTGCGCCGTTAATCGTCAGCGTATGGGCAAGTGCCGGAATATTTCCGACCATTTTGCTTATTTTAATCATCACCGGAATGGAAATGATTTCCTTGACTTTACGGATGATGCTGACATACAGGTCGCGCATGTTTTCACTGCTGTAGTTCAGATCTGTCTCTAAAAAGAACACGTTCAGCTCGAGGGCGTCGGCTCCTGCCAGCTGGATCTGGCGTGCAAATTCGATCCACGCATCCGATTTGTAGCAGTTGATGCTTGCAATGACGGGGATGGTACATAGCTCTTTCGTTTTCTGGATCAGTTCCAGATAGCTGTTTATCTGATTGGCTTTTACATAACCGTGTATGTAATCGGCTGCTTCGGGATAATCCGAATCCTGCATCAGTACGTCGCTCTGCATTTCAATCTGCTCTTCGAAGAGTGATTTCAATACGATAGCACCGGCACCGGCTTTTTCAAATTCTTTATTCCGTTCAGGGCTGTTTGTTAATCCTGAACTGCCAACGATCAGTGGATTACGGAGCGTAAGGCCCGCATATTGGGTTTTAATGTCAATCATGTCAGATTCAATTATGTTCAACAATTACAAAAGTAAATATTTATTTTGTCGTATATCCATTCATGCTATTTAAAATGGTTAAAAGCTCAATACTCCCTTTCTCCGAAAATGCTTGTGCCGACACGTATCATTGTGCTGCCTTCACGGATGGCAATAGGGTAGTCGTGGCTCATTCCCATGGACAGTTCACGAAAATGGCTGTCCCCTTTAAAAACAGATTCCTTCAGCTCAGTGAAAAGAGCGTGAAGCGCATGGAATTCCTGTTGTATCAGCGTCGTGTCGTCGGTGTTGGTAGCCATTCCCATGAGTCCGGAAATACGGATATGCGGGAGGGTGTCGGGCGCCAGTCCCCGCAATAGTTCGCGGCATTCGTCAGGGCTGAACCCGTGTTTGGCTTCCTCCTGTGCGACGTGTATCTCTAACAGGATGTTGACGATGCGTTCGTGCTTGGCTGCCTGTTTGTTCACCTCCTGCAGCAACTTCAGCGAGTCGATGCTGTGGATGGTGTGGATGAACGGCGCGATGTCTTTCACTTTGTTGCTTTGAAGCGGGCCGATAAAATGCCATTCTATGTCACCGGGCAATACTTTTTGTTTAGCTGTCAGTTCTTGGGCCCGGCTTTCACCAAATACACGTTGTCCGGCATCGTAGGCTTCCTGCAGGGCCTCGACGGGATGAAACTTGGAGACCGCCACCAGCGTGACATCTGCCGGCAGCGATGCTCTCAGTCTTGTTATATTTTCGGTGATACTCATGCCTCTCTTGTTTCCGCCTGTTTTTTCTGTTCGGCTATCAGTTCTTCTCCGGATTTCTTCTCGGCAGGGACGCTGTTGGCGTCGAAGGGGAAGACGTCCATCAGTTGGGTTTCCGCAACGGATGCAATGGTATAGTCGGCCAGCGTGCCCTTCATCCCGTCTTCCAATACGGCAATGGCGTCTTTCAGGTCGGAGGCTTGTGCCAGCATTTGTGCAGCGGTTTTCTTTTCGGCTCCGCTCTTTTCATCGAGCGTGATGAAGTAGACTTTGATTTTATAGAAACGGTCGCCGTTTTCGTTGAAGAACAGTTCCGACAGGCGGGCGCGTTTAATGTCTGTCACTGTAAACTCCCCGGATATGAAGGGACGGATTTCTTCGATGATGCGAGCTTCCGCTTCTGTGAACGACAGGGCGTCAACCAGATAAGGTTCCGTCACTTTCTTTTGCATTCCATTCTCCAGCACTTTTTCGAAGGAGACTTTACATTCAAACCAGTTGTGCATATTTTATATGTTTAATAATGTCCGTACTTATGTTACAAATACAGTACAAATATAGCGGCAATTCGGGAATTAAACAACCTGAGCAGGTTTCTTTGTCAATTATTGGAATCATTGTGAACCTTTCGATGTATGCTTTGGTTATATATATGTAGTGTGTTTTTTCATGGTATTAGATTTTTAGATTAGTAATTAGGTTGTTTTGCCCGGTTCGTGAAGGATAGGGTAAAGGTTCTAAAATATCAGAGCCGGTGTGTTTCGGATTCATCCGATGCCTGCCGGCTCTTTTATTTTTCAGAACTCGTCGTTGGCATAGAGAGCCAGGAGGTTGTTCATCTTGTAATTGAAAATTTCATCGTCGTTAAAGAAACGTTTCAGTTCGATGGCCGCCGTTTCCGGCGAGTCGGAGGCATGCACGATGTTTTCCTGGACACTCATGCTGTAGTCTCCGCGTATCGTTCCCGGCTGGGCATTCCTGCCGTTGGTGGCTCCCGCGAGTTGGCGTACGACGTGGATGGCGTCTACCCCTTCCCAGCAGCATACGATTACGGGGCATACCGACATGGCGTCTTTGATGCGCTGGAAGAACGGTTTTTCTTTCAGGTGCGCATAATGTTCACTGAGGATCTCGTCTGTCAGCCAGGTCATCTTCATACCGGCCAGGCATAAGCCTTTTCTCTCGAAACGGGAGATAATTTCTCCAATCAGTCCTCGCTGAATGGTACATGGCTTCAGGATAACAAGTGTCTTTTCCATTCTGATTTGTGTTTAAAGATTTGTCGTGACTGTCAAAGATAAGACATTTATTTATAATAGGTTAATTTATAGTATAAATTTCTATAAATAATAGGAAAATGAATGTTATGGAAGAAGATGAGTGTTATTTTTTGTTATGTTGTAAACAGGGGTCTTTTGTTGGGTTCCGTTTTGGACGGACATAAGAAATCTTCTGCACACTGTCCTGTTTGTGCGCAGAGAGATTGTATTATTTAGTATGCGGACCCTTTTCCCCGCTGGGAACAACCGTATTGACTGACAATAGATTATCTCAAAAACAGTTCATTAAGGTTACATTGATTAACATTCAGACAAATAAAGTTATCAAGGTCCGATTACTTAATATATCTATATTTCCTCCAATCAGGGAATGTATCCCGGAGAAAGTCCCGTAGTGTTTGACGGTTTACTCCGAATTTTTCAGCGATTTCGTTCATCGAGCATTTTTCGTTGATCATTTTCCTGATGACATTTTCCTTACCGGACAGCTTCACCTGTACCGGTTTTTTCCCTTTGGGACGTCCGAGTTTCGTGCCCTCCACCTTTTTGCGTGCGAGTGCCTCCCTGGTACATTGCGAAATCAGATTACGTTCTATCTCTGCGCTCAGGCTGAATGCAAAAGCAAGGATTTTGCTATTGATGTTATTGCCTAATTCATAGCGCTCTTTGACGGTGAGAACGATGATATCACGCTCCATACATTGATGAAGAAAACTCATAACCTGCATCAAATTACGTCCTAACCTTGATAATTCTGTCGTTACAAGTGTGTCTCCCTTACGAACTTGTTTTAATAATCTGCCAAGTTGGCGATCTGATACACTTGTGGTCCCACTGATTGTTTCGTCTACCCAACGATCGATACGGAAACCTTTCGCTTTTGAATAGTTCTCAATTTCGAAACGTTGATTTTCAGTACTCTGTTTATCTGTACTGACTCTTACATAACCGTATATCATACTATCTGAATATTAAATGAATAACTAAAGATACATTAGAATAAGGAATGAAAGGGTGGGATTAGTATTTGCCAACTTTTTTTATTGTCGTGTGATTATAAGAGAGCATCCCTCGCGCAAAGGTGAATATAATAATTTAAACGAAAGACGCCCATAATACAAAAATTAAATTAAATTTTACGTAGAAAAGAGGGAAAGGAGTACATTTGCCGGAAAGAATTATAGTATATGAAAAAGTTATTGTCGCTGCCTCCTAATCTGGTAGGTAGTTTCCATGAGATAACAAAAGCAGATCCTTCCGACTGGTTTTGTACATCCGATCCTGTCGGCGCACGGTTAGGATCGGGCGGAGGTACGACCTGGCTGCTGCAAGCCTGCTTTGCAGGGGAAGATGCCGGTGCCACTGCCCCCGTGCAGGAATGGCTGGCAAAGGAAAAACGTATATTGTTGCATGCCGGAGGGCAGAGCCGCCGTCTGCCGGGATATGCGCCGTCGGGCAAGATACTGACGCCTGTCCCCGTATTTCGTTGGGCAAGAGGACAGAAGCTGTCGCAAACGCTCCTTTCCCTCCAACTCCCGCTGTATGAGGAGATCATGCGGAAGGCTCCGGAGTCGCTGCATACGCTGATTGCCAGTGGTGACGTCTATCTGCGCAACAGCGAGCCGTTGCAGGAGATACCCGAAGCGGATGTCGTTTGTTATGGCCTGTGGGTCGATCCGGTGCTGGCCACCCGTCACGGCGTATTCGTGTCGGATCGCAAGGCCCCCGACCAGCTCGATTTTATGCTTCAGAAGCCCTCTCTCGACGAACTGGGGCGTCTGGCCGGCACACACCTCTTCCTGATGGACATCGGTGTGTGGCTGCTCAGCGACCGGGCGGTGGAACTGCTGATGAAACGTTCTTACACTCCGGGCGGGAAGCAGATGAAGGAATACGACCTGTACTCCGAGTTCGGGCTTGCCCTCGGCGCGCATCCGTGTATAGAGGACGAGGAGCTGAATGCGCTTTCCGTCGCCATCCTGCCGCTACCGGGCGGAGAATTTTACCATTATGGCACGAGCCGCGAACTGATCTCGTCTACGCTGGCAGTACAGAATCTCGTGCGCGATCAGCGAGCCATCATGCAGCGTAAGGTGAAACCCCATCCCGCTATGTTCGTCCAGAATGCCGAAGTACGCCGGACACTTACGGCTGATAACTCCGAGCTATGGATCGAGAACAGCTTCATCGGCAAAGACTGGACGCTTTCCGACCGGCATGTCATCACCGGTGTTCCGGAAAACGACTGGGCGCTCCGGGTTCCCTCCGGCGTTTGCATCGACGTGGTTCCTGTGGAAGATGAAGGCTGGGCGGCGCGTCCGTACGGTTTCAACGATCCTTTCAAGGGAGATACGGCCAGTGGGGAGACACTCTTTATGGGACGTTCTGCCAGAGAATGGGCCTTGGAGCGAAAAGTCAGCTTACCGGTGTGTGGCGATATACAGAATGCGCCGCTGTTTCCCGTCTGCCATAACGTGGACGACCTGGGCACGGTGATGCGCTGGATGGTGTCGGAACCGGAGTTGGAAGGAGGGCGAAAGATTTGGGAAACGGCCGTCAGAATGTCGGCCAACCAGTTGTCGGACGGGGCTAACCTCCTTCGTCTTTTTGCCCAGCGCGAAGCATTCAGGCAAAAGAACTGGCCCATGCTTGCGGCCAATCACGATAAAAGCATTTTCTATCAGCTGGATTTGGCCGATGCTGCTTCCGAGTTTGTTGCCGGAGGCCTTGCGTTGCCCGAAGCATTGCCAGAAGATGCCCCGTTGATGAAACGCATACACGACCACATGTTCCGTGCCCGTGTCATGCAGCTTTCGGGTGACAAGCGTAGCGAAGAGCAGCAGCAGATGGCCTTTTCATTGCTGCGCGAGGGACTGACCGGCACGATAGCCGACGAGAAGCAGTCGCCACGCCTTAACGTCTACCGCGACCAGATTGTCTGGGGACGTAGCCCTGTGCGCATCGACCTTGCGGGAGGGTGGACGGATACGCCGCCTTACTGCATGTATGCCGGCGGAAACGTGGTCAACGTCGCGATCGAGCTGAACGGGCAGCCTCCCTTGCAGGTTTACGTGAAGCCGGCCAGCGAACCCCATATCATCCTCCGTTCCATTGATATGGGCGCGAGGGAGTGCATTTCCACCTGGGACGAACTGCGTGAATTCAAGAAAGTAGGTTCGCCCTTCTCCATCCCGAAGGCTGCGTTGGCGCTGGCCGGCTTTATTCCCGAATTTTCCGCCGGACGTTTCCATTCCCTGGAAGATCAGTTGAAGGCATTCGGTTGCGGTCTGGAAGTGACATTGCTTGCCGCTATCCCCGCAGGTTCCGGGTTGGGCACAAGCTCGATCCTGGCGGCTACGGTGCTGGGCGCGCTGTCGGACTTTTGTGGTTTGGCATGGGACAAGAACGAGATCGGCAACCGTACGCTGATCCTTGAGCAGTTACTCACGACCGGTGGTGGCTGGCAAGACCAGTACGGTGGCGTCTTGCACGGCTTGAAGCTGTTGCAGACAGGCGAAGGTTTCCGCCAGAATCCCTCGGTGCGCTGGCTGCCTGAGTATCTCTTTACCGAACCGGAATACCGGGCTTGCCACCTGCTGTATTACACGGGAATCACGCGGACGGCGAAGGATATCCTGGCCGAGATTGTGCGCGGGATGTTTCTCAACAGCGGCACACATCTCGGACTGCTGTCCGGAATGAAAGCGCATGCCCTCGATATGTACGAAGCGATCCTGCGGGGTGACTTTGCAGCATACGGAAAGCTGGTAGGCAAGTCATGGGAACAGAATAAGGCGCTCGATGCCGGAACCAATCCTCCGGCGGTGGAACACCTGATATCGCGTATACAGGATTATACGTTAGGCTGCAAACTCCCCGGCGCAGGTGGCGGAGGTTACCTCTATATCGTAGCCAAAGACCCCGAAGCCGCCTTGCAGATACGCCGCGTGCTGACTGCCGGACCGCAGAACGGAAATGCCCGCTTCGTCGAAATGAGTCTTTCGGATAAAGGGTTGCAGGTGAGCCGGTCGTAGGACGGAAACAGAAGGGGGGACTTCATGGCCTCCCTTTCCTGTTTATTTCAAATATGCCAAAAGGTGAGCCTTTGCAAACCGGGAAATAGACAATAACCCCCTTCTTGGGTGTTTTTCTATTTCGTCTGAAATGTTGATCTGTTTTGGATTGATTCTTTTGGCGCTTTTCCCTTTTTACGGTTGACATCGGATGGGACGAGGTGCCGGGGGCGTCTCCAAAAGCGGACAATTTGATTGCTTATAACCGGATGCAGCGACAAAGTGATAAACCTTAACTTCCGGAGAATCGAATATTTCCAGACAAGGACGGGCCGTGCCCCAAATATCCAAAGAAAGTTTTAGGGCCTTGTTGCCATGACGACCGTCATAATCGCGATGATGACCGTCTTCATTTAAATGGCGACCGTCTTCGTATGGGTACG